>JAYPGD010000106.1:11276-14168 GCA_038126655.1 Verrucomicrobiales bacterium | reverse complement strand
CTCGGACTTCTTGGCCTCTGCCTCATCCTTCTTCCCCTGCCCCATCAGCGCGCCGATCTCCTTGGACGCCTTCTTTGCCTGTGATTTCAGGGCCTCGGCCTCGGTGATCGCCTTGCGCCGTTTCTCATCCAATTCCAACGCCTCGACCAGCTTGTCTCCGTCGCCGCCCCCGCGTGAATTCAGTCGCGCGCGAACCTCGTCCAGGTTCTCCCGTATGTATTTCAAATCGAACATCCGGCGATCATAGGAACGCGTCCGACCGAGGGCAAGACCGGGACGTCGCGTCGATGGGGCGGCCGTCTTTCCCATCCTTCGCAATCCCTCTCGCCAAGCGGGCCGTCTGCCGCTAAGAATACCGCCACATTGACGTGAATATCCTCACCCTCACCAATCTCTATCCGCCGCATCATGCGGGCACCTACGACTATCGTTGCCAGATTGCCTGTGACGACCTGCGGTCCCGCGGCCATCGCGTGCGCGTGCTCACTTCGAACCACGGCCTGACCGGCCAGCAGAAAAGCGGCGACACTGTCCGTCAACTGCTGCTCAACGGGCAATTCGGCGTTGAGAAGCGGACTGGCTTTCTGGAACTCAAGGACCTGGAGGAGGCGAACAACGACTCCCTGCGGGAAACCATCGAGGAGTTCTCCCCGGATGTCGTCCTGGTCTGGAGTCTCAAGGGACTTTCGAAGTCGATGATCTTCACGCTGGAGCAATCGGGCCTCCCCACGGTTTACGACGTTGCGGACGACTGGCTGGTCTCGGAGCTCAAGACCGATCCCTGGCTCGATTTCTGGAATGCCGAGAAACTGTCCTTCAAGGAGGCGGCGGTGCGCAAGAGTCTGGAGATGTCCGGCCAGCGCGACGCTTGGGACAAGAAGGCTCCCACCCGGTTTGACCGGAGCATCAAGCGGATGCCGTATCTCTATTCCGGCGGTCGCGAAGCCCAGGAAGTCGAACCCGGCTCCATCCATACCTTTGCCTTCAAACGGATCTATTTCTGTTCGCTGTCGATGAAGGATCAAGCCTGGCACACGGGATTCAACGTCAATCATGCCGATGTGATCCAACCGCTGATCCGCACCGACCTGTTCAAGGGAGAGGTTAAACCGGAGTCCGAACCGGCGGACAGGATGCTGCTCTTCCGGACCCTGGAGGAAGGCTGCGGCGCCATGACCGCCCTCAAGGCGTTGGCCAAGGTGCGCGAGACCAACCCTGACGCCTCCCTGGACATGTATGGCGACGGAGATTCGCAGTATGTCGCGCGCCTCAGGTCCTTTGCCGTGCAGAACGGCATCCCGCTCGAAATTCATCCGATCTCCGACCCGCTGCGCGAGCTCCCCAATATCCTCCCCAAATACGATATCTTTCTGCATCCCACCGAGGGCGATGAATCGCTTTGCTCGACGCCCCTTGAAGCCATGGCCTGCGGCCTCCCGGTGATCGGGACCCTGCGCGGCGGCATCGGCTCCTTCCTTTTCAACGAGGATAACGCCCTCACCTTTCTGGCCGGCGACGAAACTGATCTGGCGGAGAAGATCCAGACCCTGCAGGCCTATCCGGACTACCGCAGCAGGATCGCAACCTGCGGCCATGAGCGCGTGCTGGGCGCTCATGGCGTCGACGTGGTCATGACCTGGATCGAGTCCTACCTGCAGGACACCATCACCTACTGGCCCCAGTTGTGAGATGGTTTCGGCTCCGGCCTTTGACGGGCGCTTGAGTCCCGCCGCATCCCCCCCGGCCATTCAGAGCGCCAAAAACCGGCGGCTCAGGAAGCTCTGGTCGGTCTTGCTCGCAATGATCTGCCTCGCGCCCGGTCATGCGTCTGCAGCGGAACCTTCGATCAAGCGCCCCAACGTCCTTTTCATCGCCGTCGACGACCTGAACGACTGGGTCGGTTTCCTGGGCGGTTATCCGGGCAGGGTCCACACCCCGAACATCGACAAACTTGCCAAGCGCGGTGTCGCCTTCACGAACGCCCACTGCGCCTCCCCGGTGTGCTGTCCGAGCCGGACCGCCGTCATGACCGGTCTCATGCCGCACACCTCAGGAATTTACAATAACGGCCAATGGTGGCGTCCGCACAATCCGGCGATCGTCACGATCCCCATGCGTTTCAAGGCGGACGGCTACGCGGTCGTTGGCGCGGGGAAAATCTTTCATCACACCGCCGGCAGCAACCCTCCGGACCAATGGGATGAATTCCAACGCCTGGTCTTCCATGACGATCCCTGGTTCCGCGACCACAAGCTGAACTATCCCTGGTCCAAGGCAGCCCTGTTTCCGGCCGGCTTCCCGTTCAGCAAGGTTCCCGAACTTCCCCACGAGAATGACTGGGGAGCCATCCCGCACAAGACGGAAGACGATTATGACGATGCGCGAACCGTCGATTTTGCCGTGAGGCGCCTACAGCGCGACCTGGACAAGCCCTTCTTCCTCGCCTGCGGCCTCTTTCGCCCTCACCTGCCCTGGTATGCGCCGAAGGAATACTTTGATCTGTATCCGCTCCACAGCATCCAGCTTCCTATCGTGAAGCCCATGGATTTGAATGACGTTCCCAAGGAGGCCAAGGATCTCGCCAAGGCGCGACGGTCGGATTTTGAGAAGATCAAGAACGCCGATCGCTACCGCCACGCCGTCCAGGCCTATCTCGCGAGCATCTCCTTTGCGGATGCGCAGGTGGGGCGATTGATGAGGGCATTGGACGCCTCGCCGCATGCCGCCGACACCATCATCGTCTTCTGGTCCGACCACGGCTGGCATCACGGACAGAAGGAACACTGGCACAAGTCCACCCTTTGGGAGGAAGCCACGCGCGTGCCGCTGATCGTCGCGGCGCCCGGCATGGCCGGCAATGGCGCCTCCTGCGCACAACCGGTGAGTCTCGTG
>JAYPGD010000106.1:10717-11266 GCA_038126655.1 Verrucomicrobiales bacterium | reverse complement strand
CATCTATCCGACGCTGATCGAACTTTTCGGGCTGAAGTCGATCCCGTACCTAGACGGACTTTCGCTCGTCCCTCAACTGCGCAATCCCGCCGCGCCGCGCAAACGCCCGGCCGTCACTGTCTTCAAACCCGGGCAGGTCAGCGTGCGTTCGCTGACGCATCGCTACACCCGCTACAGCGACGGCTCGGAAGAACTTTACGACCATCGCAACGACCCGAATGAATGGAGCAATCAGGCGCGCCGCCGCGAAAGCCGATCAATCATCGCAGACCTTTCCCGCTGGATTCCCGCCGGTTGGGCGGAGCCCGCGCCAAAGAAAAGCGCCTATGAGTTTGATCCCAAGACCTATTCCTGGACGAGGAAGCAAGATGGGGCGCGGATCCGGAACGCTCAACCGTCAGCCAGATGACTTCACCAGATTTTAATTTCGGCAAGGATGGCTTTGTCGCCCTCCGCGGCTTTCTCGACGCCGCGGAGTTGGCGGAAGTTCGAAGCAACCTGGCGCGCTTCATCCGCGAGATCGTCCCCGGCATGCCGAAGGAACATGTC
>JAYPGD010000106.1:0-10707 GCA_038126655.1 Verrucomicrobiales bacterium | reverse complement strand
CTGAAGCAACTTCAGAAACTCGCGGACAATGATCCGTTCTTTCGCGAACTCATGTTCGGAGGCCGTTTCGAGCAACTTGCCAGGGACCTGCTGCAGGACGAAGTCGTCGGGGTGAATCTCCAGTATTTCTGCAAGCCGCCCGGGATTGGAAAGCCCACGCCGCCGCATCAGGACGGCGATTACTTCATGCTCGATCCCTGCGAGGCGATCACCATGTGGTTGGCTCTCGATCACGTGGACGAGGAGAACGGCTGCGTGCGGTATCTTCCGGGATCCCATCGCCGCGGCATGCGGGAGCACAACCGGACGACCACTTTGGGATTCTCGCAAGGAATCGCGGACTACGGCAGGGACGGCGAGGCGGAGGATGAAGTCGCCATTCACGCCGCGCCCGGCGATCTGCTGGCCCACCACGCCCTCACCATTCATCGCGCGGACGGGAACCGCTCCCCCACCCGGCCGCGGCCTGCGCTCGGCTTTGTCTATTATGCAGCCCGCGCCAAGGAGGACAAGGCCGCCAAGGCAGCCTATCAACAGAAGCTCGAATCGGATCTGGCGAAACAGGGTCGGATCTAGCGCGCGCAGCGGGAAGGTATGACGCTCCCTTCACCTCCCTCGATTCAAACCGCTGCAGGCAGCCCGCTCCCTGCTCTTGAACACCCGACCGCAACCTGCCATTCTGCTGACCATAACGCATGAAACGGTCAGTGAGATCATCCCGTCGCGCTTTCCTCGTTGCCTCGGCAGCGGGCGTCGCGGGTTTCCGTTTCCAGCGTCCGGCGTTGGCTTCCCCTTCTCCGGCGGCCGCGTCAACCGTTCCGCCCCAAGGCTCCGCCAAGTCCACGATCCTCTTTTTTCTCTGCGGTGGCGCGTCGCACATCGACACCTGGGACATGAAGCCGGACGCGTCGTCCGAATATCGCGGTCCCTTCAACCCCGTCCGTACCTCGGCGCCGGAGATCCGGCTCTGTGAGCATCTGCCCCTGACGGCGAAACAGGCGCATCATCTGGCGATCGTCCGCACCGTGACTGATCGTGGGCAGACCACGGGCGATCACCACGCCGGCTATTACTACAATCTCACCGGCCATGTCCCAGATCTGACCTTCAAGACCCAGGGCAACGATCGTCGTCCATACCCCGACGACTGGCCCTTCATGGGATCGGTGGTGGGCTCGCGGTTGCCCGCGCACCCGTCATTGCCACAGGTCATCACCCTGCCGCACAAGCCCAGCCGGGCGCCCTATACCCGGCCCGGTCAGTTCGCCGCACGACTCGGAACCGAACACGATCCCTTCTACGTCTACGGCAGCGAAAACGATCCGCTCCGTTTCACCGCGCCTTCCCTGACGCTCCAGGCCGGACGCAACCTCGATCGACTCGACGCCCAGCAAGCCTTGATGAATTCCTTCAACGAGGCCCGTCGCGATCTGGATCATGTCGCCTCGGCGGTCAACTTCACCGGCCAGCAGCAGAAGGCCTTTTCCCTACTCGCTTCCACCGGCGCGGCCGGAGCCTTTGATGTGGCCGGCGAACCGGAGTCCGTCCGCAAGAGGTATGGTGAGACGATGAACGGAATGAGCCTGTTGATGGCCCGTAAGCAGGTCGAAGCCGGCGTCCCCTTCATCACGGTGTTCTGGAAGGAGAACACGAAGTTGAACAAGAAGTGCCGCAGCGCCGGCGGATGGGACACCCACGGCAACAACTTCAATTGCCTGAAGGAGAATCTGCTCCCGGAATTTGACCAGGCCTATTCCGCCTTGCTGGAAGACCTTGTCCGGCGCGACCTGCTTGACCAGACCCTGGTGATGGTCAACAGCGAGATGGGACGGCGGCCCAAGATCGGCGACCGCAGGTCCGGCGGCGTCAACGGTGGCGGTCGGGACCATTGGACGGCGCTGCAAAGCGTCGTGCTTGCCGGCGGCGGCATCCGCGGCGGACAGACCTACGGCAAGAGCGATCAAAACGCGGAATACCCCGCCGAGCATCCGGTCGGTCCGGAGGACATCACCAAGACGGTCTATCACGCCATGGGCATCCACGATCTCGCCGCCATGGACGCGCAGGATCGCCCCTTCAATCTCCTCGATTCCGGCCGGGCGCTGACGGAGTTGTTTTGAGGTCTTGGAGCGCCGGGCATTGCCCGGTTCTCCGTCGCCGTGTTGGCGGCCTTCCCTACTCGCTCAACACGATCGGCGTGTCATCCCGTTGCGCGGCGAGGATGCCAAATTGCACGGCGTCCAAGCCCCCTCCCGGCTTCAGCAGGGTCGCGGGCGAATCCGCCGTCGAGGCTCCTGTCGCCTTTCGCTCTTTCCAGATTGCCAGTGCCTTTGTCGCCGCCTTCCGGCGCGATGTTTCATCCGCCAGGTGATCGTATTCCCAATCTTCAAAGCCTTCCGACTTCCTTAAGGATCGCTGCGCCATGAAGCGGATCGCGTCATAAGGGTCTTCGAGCAGATGCGCCAGATAAGGCTCGCGCCAGCCGTTCGCTGAGGCCTCGATCGCCGCCCCCCACCCCAGGCTCCAGGCCATCAGCGCCCGCTGTCCCGCGTCCCCCCTCAGCGTCCACAACACCGAGGCCGCGACTTCCTTCTCGTCCTCGGACAGTTCGGGGCGCGAAATGCCATACCATTCGCTCAAATGCGTCGCCGTCCAATCCAGCGTCTGATCCAGATGGCATTGATTGCAGGCATTGGGGCGGCCCGTCGCCAGACTGGTCGCCACGTCCGGCGAATCGACCTGATGGCTGCGGATGGAACTCAAGAGCCCGTAGGTTGTATGGGGCATATGACAGTTATAGCAGAGGCTGCCGCTGGAATCGGCGGCATGGCGCGTATGCCCGCTGAGGTCCTTCGCAAATGCTTCATGACACTGCAGGCAGGCCTGATTGCCGCGCATGGCGGGCTTCAACTGGTCGTTCGCCCACTCCTTCAGATTCCGGCCATCGTCGCTGTTCCCATGGAGTTGATGGCATGAGAAACAGGACATGCGGCGACTCTCATCGCCGTGTTGGTGGCAGGGTGTTTCGAGCAATCCATTGTATTCCCTGCCCGCGACGCGAATCATCCCGTCGCTCCAGAAGAAATTCCGAATGAACTCTGAATCCTTGCCCCCATAGGCTTCGACCATGGCGGGATCGGTCGGACGGAAGATGTCCCGTTCCTTGTGGAGGTCGTCGCCCGGCCGATAGGAGTAGCCCTTCTGACGCCATTCTTCACGCAGCGCCACGGAGGCTTCGACATTTACACTGTGGCATTGGCCGCAGACCTGCGAATCCAACGGCGCCTTGAGGCGCGTCGGCAGCGTCGTGGCGTTGTCGTCGGATTCCCCGCCGCGCCTTGTGTAACGTCTCAGCGGATTGCCATTGATCTCGACGTGCTCCTCCGCCGGCCCGTGGCAGGCCTCGCAGGAGATTCCGAACTCGGCGGCGGTCGGGTACATCTCGAAATGACTGTGCCAGTTCGGATTGCCGCCCGTGGTGTGACAACGGATGCACCCTTCGTTCCATCTCCCCTCCTCCAGCGAGATTCCCTGATGCGGCGGCACGAGAAAGGAAGATTCCCGGGGGACCCAGCGCTGCTCCTTGATCAACCAGACCAAGGGAAATTGATCCATGCGCGCGGTGTGGCCGCCCGAGAACCAGTAGACCTGGTAATGATGCGAGCCGGTCACCAGTTCGATCTTGCGCTCCCAGGCCGGCTGCGCGGCGTCGATCGCGCCATCATCCCGCAACGCCGGCATCTCGATCCAGTATTCATCCCCCCTGCGTCGCATTCGAAAACGGTTTCCATCGAAATGCGCTTCGGCGTCATTGAAATCGCCCATCACGGCACCGGCTGTCGGCAAGCGGGTCATGGCGCTGTGGTAGGAGTTTCGCCAACTGGCGTAATACTTCGGATGACAACTGCGACAGGAATCCGAGGTGATGAAACCGGGAGTCTTCGCCTCCAGCGGCCGGTTTGTCGCCGGCGGCTTTGGTGAACGGCCCTCCCGTGAACGAACCCAGCCCCATCCCAGCGCAAAGAGGGAGCCGACAAGCAGGAACACCATGGAAGCGGAATGAAAGGAGCCGTCCGCGCGGCGCCGCCCGCGGAACAGCGGCGCGACCGCAAGTGCTATCAATAAGATGGCCAGAGTGAGTTCCAATCCCGGCGGCATGGGCCGCAATATAGCCGGTCGACATGCGTCACGCCACACTTTGGCAACGCGGCAAATGCGCGCTGTGGCTTCCCCATCATTCCGCCAGGTGCTTTTCCAACATCGCCTCGATCCGCTTCTGCGAATTCACGCCGACCAGTTCGCCGACGACCTCCCCATTCTTGAACACCTTGAGTAGCGGGATCCCGCGGACCCCGAATTCCTCCGCCAGTCCAGATTCCTTGTCGACGTCCACCTTGCCGACCACCACCCTGCCCTCGTATTTCGCCGCGACGGCTTCAATGGTGGGCGCTATCTGCCGGCACGGCCCGCACCAGGTCGCCCAGAAGTCCACCAGCGCCACGCCTTCACTCTCCCTGACCTTGGCGGTGAAACTGGATGAATCAAGGTCGATGGAAACACGGTCCGCGGGATCGATGGGCGGAGGATCGGGCGCGCAGCCGGCTGCTCCGAGCATGACGACCAGCAACGCCAGCAGGCGAATCGGAGCGCCGGGCATCGACCGGCCTGAGCCCTGAGCCGGCGGCGGGCTATGCCCGGCGACTTCATTCCGCGCTACATTTGTTCGCTGCATCCTCAATTCCTCGACACATCCGGTGGATCGCAGGAACTCAGCGCCTTGAGAACCGTGTCATGGGTTTCCAAGGCCTTGTCCAACATCGCCTCGGAACTGGCGCTGATGTCCTGGAGCATTTCCATGATCAGGTCGCTTTCGTCCTCGGGGAACTCCGGCGCCATGATGGCTTCGCGCGCCCATTCGACGAGCTCATCAAACGAGGTCAACCCCGCCCGAAACCTGCCGATCCGTCCCGCGATGTCCCGCAATGTCACCTTTTCAATCACAACCGCCACCCTTGGGCATTCACATTACCGACCACTGTTTACTGCTTACTGATCACTGATTAACAATCACTGACCCCATCACTCTGAGACCGTCACAATCGTCTCCGCCCATTCGCGGAACGCCATTCCCTCGGTGAACACATCCGCCGTGATCAGATGATTCCCGGGTTTCAGGTCCTTGGAGAGATAAACTCTCAGCGGAATCGACTTCCGCCCCCGCGCCGGCACGGTCGCACTCAGCGCGTAATCCAGTTGAGTCATCCCCTCCGGGACATTGCACTGAATCGAGTAATTCCGTTCCTTGGTCGAGTGGTTCCAGATCTGGAATTCATAGGTCAGCCGGGTCCCGGCCTTGGTCTCGGAACCATAGGGGTAGATCCACGCCCACTGTTCATCGATGCCGTAGTTCGGGTCGTCCCAAGGGAACAGTTCCGCAAGGATCTCGATGCGCTTGCGGTAGCGCGACTCCAGATAATCCAACTGCTCGGGCGTGTAGCGGAACACGAAGTTCACGTGTTCATTCATCAACCAGTAGTCGCCCTTCATCTCCCGGAGCTTCTTGAAGCAAAGCAGATAGCCCTGATCATCGCGGGCGAGGTTGCGGTTCAGCGTGCAATAGTCATCCATGCCGGACGGCGTGAAGGCATCTCCGACGAAAAAGATCGGCGTCTCGCCCGCTTTCCTCACGAGCAACCCGCCGTGATACAGGGCCTGCCCGGGATAGTAGTGGAAGGTAAGCTCGAACTCCTTCCACTTCATCTTGGCGCCGTCCTTCTTGCTGACAACCTCCTTGATCGCGTTCGGCGTCATGGCCGCCATGTGGTAGGCCTCCGGCTTCTCCAGGATGTCCTCGTATTCCACCGTGGAATAGACCGGGCAGTTGAACTCTTCCGCGGCGCGTTGGACGTAGTCCGTGTGGTCGCCGTGGTAGTGCGTGACAAAGATGCCATCGATCTTCTTCAGCAGGCCGTCGCTCATGAGCTTCTTGACGAAGTCGATATAACGCTGGCTGCCGCAATCGAGCATGAAGCCTGAGCCATCCTCCGAAACCACGATCCGCGTCGTGCCCGTCGCAATCACCCATCCCGGCATTTCCTCATGATGCGAATAGGGCATCAGTTCGTATTCAGCGCCCTCGCCCAGGATCCGCTCCGCGCAGGCCTTCATGCGGTCCGCCTTGAAATACCAGTAGAGCGCGTTGGTCGAGAGGTAGTTCCGATAAAGCTCCTGGATCCGCCCGATCAATCGATCGATCGCGGCGGCCGGATCACGAATGATCGGTCCGCGCGCCGGAACGAACAGATCCGGCTTCAAGGCCTTGATCTTGCGCAGGCTGTCGAGCAAAGGCGCCAGACGCGCGCCATAGCCGTGGTAGCCGCCGATCTTCGCTTCGGGGATCTTGTCCTGAAAGCTGTAGAGATCGAGAATCTTGCCGTCGCCATAGATCAGATCGCCCGTGAAGGCCACGGTCTTGCCGTCGATTTTGCCGACATACGAAATGGCACCCCGCGTGAAGCCGGGAGTGTCATGGACATTCAGCGACACATCGCCGACTTCGATCACATCGCCTTCTTGGAGTCCCAATCCGACCTTCATTGGCCACGTCAGCATCTTGGTTGTCTGTTGTTGCGTGTCCTTCAATCGTATCTTGATGAAATCCTCCCACTGCTTCGCGGGACTCTCGAAATGGGCGCGTTCCCCCTCCGGCACATAGGCCAACGCCCCCTGCTCCACCAAGCCCCGCCCCGCCCAGACCACGTCGCGCCGATGGTGCGTGAAGAGAACGGTGTTCACCCTGCCCTCGATCGAATTTGAGGGATCGCCATAGACAACAACGCGTTGGCCCTTGGATTCGATAAGGGCTCCGTTGACGGGGCCGGGGTGAAAGGTCAGGGATTCTGGCAGGCCCTTTGGCGCGGCAAACGCGCCGTTGAATCCCAATGCGACAACGCCCAATCCGATCAACACACGTGCTCTCATAAATTCAATCACCCACTGTCTTGGATTCCGCATTCCCAATTCCGAGTTCCGCATTCGATTCACGCTTCGATCCCATGGATCACATGCCCATGGATATCGGTGAGCCTGTAGTCCCGCCCCTGGAACCTGAAGGTCAGTTTCTCATGATCCAGGCCGAGCAGGTGCAGGATTGTGGCCTGGATGTCGTGGATGTGTGATTTGTTCTCGGCACCGACAAGCCCGAGTTCATCGGAATCGCCCCAGGTGATCCCCGGCTTGGTTCCGCCGCCGGCCATCCAGATGGAGTAGGCGTTGATGTGATGATCACGGCCGCCGATCTTGCTCTCTCGGGTTTCGCCCATCGGCGTGCGACCGAATTCCCCGCCCCAGATGACCAGGGTTTCATCGAGAAGGCCGCGCTGCTTCAGGTCTTTGACGAGAGCCGCAGATGGCCCGTCCGTCAGGGCGCAGACCTTGTCGAGATCCTTGCCCAGGGTCTGGTTGGGGCCGCCGTGGTGATCCCAGTCGGTGTTGTAGAGTTGCACGAAGCGCACGCCTCGCTCAATCAGGCGTCGGGCGAGCAGGCAGTTGTTGGCGTAGGAGGCCGCGCCCGGTTGAGCCCCATACATGTCGAGGATGTGCTGCGGTTCCTCCGAAATATCCATCAACTCCGGCGCGCTGGTTTGCATCCGATAGGCCATCTCGTAGGCGGCGATGCGCGTGGCGATTTCGGAATCGCCGGTGGCCTCGAGTCTCTGCCGATTCAGGTCGCCGACCACATCGGTGAACTCGCGTTGACGCTGCCGGTTGAAGCCATCCGGGCTGGTGAGAAAGAGGATCGGTTCGCCGGAACCGCGGAACGGCACGCCTTGATAGGTGGTCGGCAGGAATCCGCTGGACCAAAGCGTGGCGCCGGCGCGCGGGCCGCGGGGGCCGGATTGCAGGACGACAAATCCCGGAAGGTTGTCCGATTCGCTGCCGATGCCGTAGGTCACCCAGGAGCCCATGCTCGGGCGCCCCGGTTGTGGCGAACCGGTGTTGGTGAAGATCTTGGCGGGGCCGTGATTGAAGACCTCGGTCTTGATGCCCTTGATGAAGGTGACGTCATCGGCAATCTCCTTGAGCTTCGGTAGGCATTCGCTGATCCAGGCGCCGGACTGTCCGCAGCGTTCGAACTTGCGCACCGATTTCAAGAGCGGCGGCGTGCCCTTGAGGAAGGAGAAGCGTTTCCCTTTGAGAAAGCTTTCCGGCGTGGGCTTGCCGTGCAGTTCAGTCAACTTGGGTTTGTGGTCAAACAATTCCAACTGGCTCGGCCCGCCGGCCTGAAACATGTAGATGACGTTCTTGGCCTTGCCGCCATATTGCGTCGCCTTGGCGGCCATGGGATTGAGGCTCGCCGCGGACGCATTCTCCCGTCCGAGCAGGCTTCCCAACGCCGCCGCGCCGAGGCCAACGCCGCAACGCTCAAACAACTGCCGCCGCGTCATGTCCCGCAGGACCGCGGTTTCAAGTTCTTCAATCTGATTCATTTTGGACCAAGGATGGGGTTGCCACGGATTACGCAGATGACTCGGATATCCTTGAGAGGGCGCTCAAGCAATCCAGGGCAGCCTTAAAACGCCGAGCAAAGCTCTGCGCTCGGTTACGCGGAAACGCATGATCCGAGTTCTCCGCGAAATCCGTGGTCAAAAACGTCTTCATTCGCGCGTGATGAATTCGTCGAGGTTCATGATGGCGCGCGCGACGGCGGTCCACGCGGCGGCTTCGGCGTAACTCGCGGCGAATTCCTCCGCGGCGCCCGCAATCTTGCTGGCTCCCGCGACATCGGCCTCGAAATCCTTCAACTGACCGGCATGAAACGCGAGCAGGCGATCCAACTCATGCTTCTCCGGAGTCCGGGCCATGGCCAATTGAAACATGCGGTTCATGCGGTCGGCGTCATCCTCCCCGGATTCCCGCAGGACGCGGCCCGCAAAGGCCTGCGCCAATTCGAACAAGCCCTCGTCATTGGCCAGGGTCAGCGATTGCAGCGGCGTGTTGGAACGGATGCGCGCGGTGCAGGTCTGGCTGAAGTCCGGGGTGTCGAAGGTCGCCAACATGGGATAGGAGGCTGAGCGATAGTAGAAGGTGTAAATCGTCCGCCGAAACTTGTCTTCGCCGGGGCTGACATCCCAACGCTTCTTCACCTGGGTGAAATTGTAAACCCCGCCCGGTTGCGGCGGTCGCACGCTCGGGCCGCCTATCTTGCCGCTCAGCTCTCCGGAAACGGCCAGGGCTATGTCCCGCACGACCTCCGCGTCGACACGCAACCGGGTCTGCCTCCCCAACAACAGGTTCTTCGGATCCACGGCGGTCAATTCCGGACGGACGCGTGAACTCTGCCGATAGGTCGCGGAATTCGCGATCAACCGATGCAGCTCTTTCATCGACCACCCTCGACGCATGAACTCGCCCGCAAGCCAGTCCAGCAATTCCGGATGTGTGGGCGGCGTGCCCTGGGTTCCGAAGTCATTCTCGGTCTCCACCAGACCGCGACCGAAGTAGCGCATCCAGACGCGGTTCACGGTCACTCGCGCCGTCAGCGGGTTGTCCTCCCGCACCAGCCACTTCGCCAGATGCAGCCGGCTGCGGTCCTTCTCCGAAGCCTTCATCGCCGGAAAAACCGAAGGCGTGCCAGCCTTCACCGGATCGCCCTTGCGCAGGAAGTCGCCGCGAATATGCAGGCGCGTTTCACGAGGTTTCGACATCTCCCGCATGACCATGCTGGAGACGCCGACCTTGTCGTGGTCGGCCTTCTGCTTCTCCAACTTTGCCACCGCGTTCTTCAGCGGCCGTCTCTGGGCGTCCTGTCCCAGATACTCATCGCTCAACAGCTCCTTCTGCTTCTGGTTGCGCTTCTCTACGGGGGTCTTCAACGCCGCCAGCAAGGCCTTGGGGTCGCCCGAGGTGAGCAACTCCGCGGGAGCGTCGGTCGCCGAAACGGCAAAGCGCCCGACCATGTAATCGCGGTTGCGCGCGCTCTCGTGGCGGATCACGAACTCCAGCGTTCCCCCGCTCAGCCGGATCGGCTCCTCGGGAATGAACCACGCCCAGTGATTCTCGTTCATCTTCTTCTTGGAGCCTCGCCCGACATTGATCGCCCAGCCGGTAGTTTTGTCGCCATCCAGCAGCTTCATGGGATCGAACCTGGGTTGGGTGTGATCCGCAACGGCGCGCGCCAGCTTTACACTCTTTCCGCCCGCCTTCAGTTCAAACCCCGTCATGACGAAATTCCCGTTGCCTGCCAGACCGGGCCCCTTCTTCGGCAGGGAATCGTGGGTCAGCACGTCCAGTCGCACCGCGGTCACGAGATCCAGCTCAGTTGAGGCCTGCACTCGATAGACGTCATGCTGCGGATGCTTGGGGCCGACCAGGATCGACTTGTCCTCCAGCTTGCGCATCTGGGAATTGTCGCGGGACGTGAAATTCGCTGGATCCAATCGCCGCCAGACCTCGCCGGCGGGCTCCCGTTTCAGGAATGAAGCCTCCCATTCCTTCTGCCCGTCGCCCGGCGCGCGGGCGTACTCCGCGAGTCGACTTTTCGCCGCCGCAAGTTGGGCGGCGATTTCCTTCGCCTTGGCATCGTGTCCTTCGGGACGAATCCGCACGGTCGGCCCGACATTGTTCACGTCCTCGGTTGTATTGAAGAAGGCGTAGAGGTTGTAGTATTCGCGCTGCGTGATGGGGTCGTATTTGTGCGTGTGACAT
>JAYPGD010000105.1:13688-14203 GCA_038126655.1 Verrucomicrobiales bacterium | reverse complement strand
TTCTCGCTGACGCCGACCGTGCCCCACTCGGACTTGCCGTCGGTGGATTCGATCAGCACGCGGGTTTTGGCCTCGGTGCCGGAGGCGCTGTCGAGGATGCGGACCTTGTAGTCGGTCAACTCCAGCTTCTTGATCTTCTTGAAATGATTGACCAGTCCGGCGCGCAGGGCGCCATCCAGCGCATTCACCGGGCCATCGCCTTCGGCCACGGTGTGCGAGAATTCATCGCCCACCTTGACCTTCACATTGGCCTGACAGATCGCGAACTCGCCGTCGTGGCGCATGGAGGCGTGATAGCCCTCGATCTGGAACGGAGGCTCCTCGTGCTTGAGCAACTTGCGGATCAGCAGCGCCAAGGACGCCTCGGCAGCCTCGTATTCGAAGCCTTCGTGCTCCAGTTCCTTGATCCTCGCGAGGATCGCCTTCAACTCCGGCGTGTCGTTGGTCAGCTTGAAGCCCAATTCCTGGGCCTTCATCACGATGTTGCTGCGCCCCGCCAAATCACTCACCAGGAT
>JAYPGD010000105.1:0-13678 GCA_038126655.1 Verrucomicrobiales bacterium | reverse complement strand
GTCTCCGGTGGCTCGTGCTCGAAGGAATGCGCGACCTTCTGCACCGCGTTCACATGCATTCCGCCCTTGTGGGCGAAGGCGGTGGAGCCCACCCACGGCTGCCGCGGATTGTGCCGGATGTTGGCAATCTCGTCCACGAACTGCGAAAGCTCGGTCAACTTGCGCAGCGAGGTCTTCGGAACGCTCCTGCGGCCCAGCTTCAGGGCGACGTTCGGGATGGTCGTGATCAGGTTGCAGTTGCCGGTGCGCTCGCCGTAGCCATTGACCGTGCCCTGCACATGATCGGCGCCCACCTCCACCGCCGCCAGGGCATTGGCCACGCCCACGCCGGTGTCGTCATGCGTGTGGATGCCGATGCGCGTGTCCACGCCATCGATGGCCGCCTGCGTGATGCGGGCCACCTCGCTCGGCATGCAACCGCCGTTGGTGTCGCAAAGGGTCACCACATCCGCGCCGCCCTCGGCCGCGGCCCGCCAGGTCGCCAGCGCGTAGTCCGCGTCGTCCTTGTAGCCGTCGAAGGCGTGCTCGGCGTCGTAGACCACGTAGCGTCCGTTGTCCTTCAGGAAGCGGACGGTGTCGCGAATCATCTCGATGTTCTCCTTCGCCGAGGTCTTGATGACCTCCTTGACGTGCAACAGCCAAGTCTTGCCGAAGATGGTCACGACCGGGGTCTTGGCGTCGATCAGCAACCGCACCTGCGGATCGTCCTCGACGGCGATCTTCTTGCGGCGCGTGGAGCCAAAGGCCGCGATCTTCGCGTTCTTGTATTTGCGCTTGGCGGCCTGGTTGAAGAACTCGATGTCGCGGGGATTCGATCCCGGCCAACCGCCCTCGATGAAATGAATGCCGAAGGCGTCGAGCTTGTCCGCAATTCGCAGTTTGTCCGCGACGGAGAAGTTCACGCCTTCGCCCTGCGTGCCGTCACGCAGGGTCGTGTCATACATTTCGACCAACGTTTGTTTTTTCATGATATTTACGCGGATTACCCGCCGTTTCCGAAAAACGGAAGCAAATTACCTACGCCAAGAGAAGCGGCGTTGCAAATATCAATACGGCGAGAAACAAAGCTCCAAGCCCCCGGCTCCAAATCCCAAAGAAGCTCCAAGCTCCAAAAAACTGCAAAGAGCGGAGTTCACGCCGCTTCAACCGTTGGAAACCGGAGGTTCGCGGTCACGCCCACACAGCGGGATCTCCAGAGCTGAAGCGGAATGAATTCCGCGCTCCTCATCCCTGTTGCAATCACACCCCAAGGAAGTTCCAAACTACAACGCCCAAGGCGCCCCCGCACTCGTCCATCCCGCTTGGCGTTTGGCGCCCGGAGCTTGGAGCTTGGAGATTCGAATATCTCCCCTCCTATCCGCCGAGCTTCCAGAGATGTCCGTCGCTGCGAACATAGAAGGCGCCGTTGGCGATGGAGGGCGTGCCGATGATCGCGTCCTTGAGATCCACACTGCCCACCAGTTCGCCCTTGGCGGCGGCGGTGTCGACGAGTTGGACCAATCCCTTTTCGTTCACGGCCAGGAGAAAACGCCCGGCGCCGATCGGCGAGGCGCTGAACGGCCCCTTGAGCCGCATCTGCCAGAGACGCTTCCCGGATTCCAGGTCGCCGCAGCTGAGCACGCCCGAGCCATTCACCGAGAACACCTTTCCAGCCAAGGCCACCGGGGTGATCGTCCTGGGGCTCAGCTGGCTGGAGTTCCAGAGTTCCTCCGGGGGAAAGCCTTCCTTGCCCGGCTTCAGGGCGGTCAGCCCGCGCGAGGGAACCAGGATCAGGTCGCCGACCTTGGTCGCCGAGGACATGGTCGAGCTGCCCTGGTCGAAATTCCACAACTCGCTGCCGGTCTTGGGATCCACAGCCATCAAACCCGCGCTCCCCTGCAGCAAGGCCACCAGACGCCCGCTCTTCTTGTCCTGGTAGACCATCGGCGAGGACCAGTTCGCCTTCTTGGCCCGATCGAGCTTCCAGCGATTCACGCCGGTCTTCACATCGATGCCGGCGGCGAACGATTCGCTGTCCGCCTCGACCTGCACCACGAGCGTGTCGCCCGCCACAACCGGCGAGGAGGCCATTCCGAGGCTGTTGCTGGCGTTGGGGTAATCGCGGGTCAGGCCGCGCAGCCACTGCAGGTTGCCATCGAGGTCCAGGCAGATGAGATCGTTGCAGGAGAACAGCGCGAAGATGCGCTTGCCGTCGCTGGCCGGCGAGGAGGTGGCGCAACCGATCTTCTTGTGGGTCATCGTGCGGCCGGTCGCCCAGAACTGCCGCTCCCAGATCTTGGAGCCGTCCTTCGCGCTGAGACAGATGACATGGAGCCGGTTCTGATCCGTCCCGCTCGAACAGGTCACAAAGACCTTGTCGCCGATGATGATCGGACTCGAAATGCCGCGTCCGGGCAGATCGATCTTCCAGGAGATGGAATCGTCGGCAAGTTCCTTGGGAATGCCGCTGTCATTGACGATGCCGTTGGAATCCGGCCCGCGAAACTGCGGCCAATCGCCGGCGGAAAGGGCTCCGACGCCAAGGCCGGCCAGCAGGAGGGAAAGAATGTTCTTCTTCATGTTGCGTTGTTCGTTGGGAATCAGTGTTCTGTTTCTGCGCCTCGTGCGGTTATTGCGGCTTAACGAAGGCTCGCGGTCTTCTTGGCTCCCGCCTTCGGGGTGGGCGGACGATTCTCGGCGAGAACGGCCGTCCCGGTGGCGTCGCAGGCGCGAAGCTGGAACTGCCACTCCTTGGTCCAGGATTCCTTCTGCTCATTCTGGCAGGCCTTGACCAGTATCGTGTTCACGCCCGCCTTCAACTCGCCGCGCAGGCGATACTGGTCGATCCGCATGCCGCGGTGGTATTCGTCCCGACCGAACAGAAGCTCGCCGTTCAGCCAGACCTTCCAGGCATTCTTGCAACCCAACCGAAGCTCGATCGGCCGCGCCGCCTTCGCCTTGAACTCGGTGTAGGCATAGGCCGTGACTTCCTTGATGTTGCCGGGGTAGGCCTTGTTGATGTCGATCATCCCGTACTCGTCCGAGCTGACCAGTTCGGTCCACTTGACCTTGCCGTCCTTGCCGTCGTATTCGGCGGTGAGATCGATCCCTTTCTCGGGCGGGAACGCCGTCGCAAAGCCCTCGCGGTCCGTGTTGTCGAAGGGCCCGATCACGTTCCAGTGCATGAGAAAACCGAAATGTTTCGGCAGATCGACCGTCTGCCCCAGGTCGCGCAGATCCTTGGAGACGGAGTTAATCTGATCGAGATCGCGCGCATGGTTCAAGGCCTTGCCCAAGGTCTTCGCGGCGGCGTCCTTCTTTCCCGCGGCCAGTTGTTTCGCGCCCTGATCCATCAGGCGTTGCACTGCCTCGCGGCGCAATTCCACACTGGGGTCGTTGACCAATCCGGGAATCATCTTCTCCGCGGCCTTGCCATCCACGCGACGAATCAATTCAAAGGCCAGTCGCCGGGCGCGGGGATTGTGGCTCGTGTCGCCCACGAACTTCTTCAACGCCGCAAGCGGCAGCTTGCCGCCGCCGTTCAATTCCTTGTCGGCGATCGATTCCACCGCCGCGCGCAGCCAGTTTTCGGCCAACTCGTTGGAGCCTTTCATTCCGGCGAGGATGCCCGGAATCGCTGCGGCGCCCTGCGACGCGAGTTGCCGCCACGCCTGGGTCGCCTTTTCATTGCCTTTGCCCTCCGGCCCCACGGCATTGACCGCCTTGAGCCATTGTTTCGTGCGCTGCGCGCTCGCCGCGTCCGCAGTCGTTAGGGGAAGAGCCGCCGCAACGACGATCGCCAACAGGTGTCTCTGGATCTTCATTTGTGAATGGATGGGTTTTCTGCTGAAAAAATTCGAACAAACGCCGGATTTCGAAGCGAGCGTTCTAGGGCGCCTGCGCCCGAACATCAAGTGCTTCCGCAGACTTGAACCTCCCAAGCCCTTCCCAAACTCCATCGGACTGATACAGTCTTCGCCAATTCATGAAACCGCCCCCTCTCTCACCGCTTCTTGCGGCCCTGCTTCTGGTCGCGACCACTTCCGGCGCCGCCGACAAGGCAGCCGGCAATCTGCACCTCTCCGTGGTTGATGAACAAACCGGACAACCCATCCCCGCGCGCATCCACCTGAAGAATGGCGACGGCGAGGAGATCAAGACCACGGACCATCCTTATCACAAGGGCCACTTCACCGTTTCCGGAGCCTTTGACCCCCAACTCCCGCCCGAAACCTACAGCTACGAGATCGGACACGGGCAGCAATGGTCCATGGCCGCCGGAACCATCCATGTCCGCCCTGGCGAGGCCACGGAACATGTCGCGCGCCTCCGGGAGCTCATCGACATCACCCGCGAGGGCTGGTGGTCCGGGGACCTGCACGTTCATCGCCCCATCGAGCACATGCAGTTGCTGATGGAGGCCGAGGACATCCATGTCGCCCCCTCCATCACCTGGTGGAACCAGAGCAACCTCTGGCGCGACGGCCGACCGCTGCCGAAAGACCCGCTCGTCCGCTTTCCCGGAGGCCGGTGCAATCACGTCATGGCCGGCGAGGACGAACGCGAGGGCGGCGCGCTGCTCTACTTCCACCTTCACCGACCGATGGACATCCGCAGCCCGAACCGGGAGTTCCCCTCGCCCATGAAATTTCTCATGGAAGCCCGCGGACACTCCGGCGTTCACGTGGATATCGAGAAGCCCTTCTGGTGGGACGCCCCGATCTGGCTAGCCAGCGGGCGGATCGACTCCATCGGCATTGCCAACAAGCACATGTGCCGCGACTGGGTCTACTTCAATCTCAAACGCGGCGGCGAAGCCTGGGGAAAACCGCGCGACGTCAAACGCCTCCCGCACCCGCACGGCAACGGCCTTTGGACGCAGGAGATCTACTACCATGCGTTGAACGCCGGACTGCGCGTTCCGCCCTCCGCCGGCAGCGCTTCCGGCGTCCTGCCCAATCCGCTCGGCTACAACCGCGTCTGGGTGCATGTCGGCGAAACCTTCAATCGCGATCAATGGTGGAACAACCTCCGCGCCGGACGCAGCTTCGTCTCCAACGGCCCCCTGCTCCGCGCCACAGCCAACGGCCGCCTGCCCGGCCATGTCTTCACGCGCGCCGCCGAAAGCCCGTTAAAAATCGACCTTGCCGCCGAACTCTTCACCCGCGATCCGATCTCCAACATCGAGGTCATCAAGAACGGCGAAATCGTCGCCCAGGTCCCCTATTCCAAGTGGCGAAAAACCGGTTCCCTGGGATCGATTCAGTTCGCCGAATCCGGCTGGTTCCTCATCCGCGCCATCACCGACAATCCGATCACCTTCCGCTTCGCCTCCACCGCGCCCTATTACGTCGAGATCGGGGAACAACCGCGTCGGACCAGCAAGGTTTCGTCGCAATTCTTCCTCGATTGGGTCCGCGAGCGGATGGAGCGCGTGAACCTGAAGGACCCCGCGCAGAAGGAAGCCGTTCTGAAGAGCCATCGGAATGCGGAGGCGTTCTGGAAAAAGAAGGTCTCGCAGGCAAACGCAGACTGACCGCGGAAGCTTCGATCCCGACCACGGCCAAGGCCTCACTTCCCCGCAAAAAAAGCGCGGACCGGAGTCCGCGCTTTCTTGATTCAGATTGTTGCGGGGATTCCTCACCGCCCCGGCCTTACTTCTTGGCCTTGAGGGCCTCGAATTCCGCGTCGATCAATTCGCGGGTCTTGCCAAGGAGGTCGGCGACGGAGACGTCGCCCTTGTCGACCTTGGCGAGCAGGGCCTTCTGGGCAAGGTAATCCTTGTTCACGACGCCGGCCTTGCTCTGGAGCATGCGCCAGGCCTTGCGGCGTTCGACGGCGAAGAGAACCATCTGCCGCGTCACCACGAAGTAGCGCATCTTGCCGCCCATCTCCGCCTTCACATAGACGCCGAAGTCCGGGACATAGGAGCGGTGATTCTTGTCGAACACGCGCCGGTAGATGACGTCCTCCTGCGTGATGCAGACGAGCATGTCGTCGAAGTGGATGAACTCGCTGGCCTGCTCCTCCTTGATCGCCTTCACGTGCTTGCGGAAGCGGGCCTCGGTGAGCGCCCAGTGGGCGACAGTGAACTGATACTTGTCGCCGGAGGTCTTATACTTGGTCTGCCACCAGTCCCGGTCCGGATTCGGGTTGCCCTTGAGGTCGAAGCACTCCTGGGAGGTTTCGCCCGCGCGCGGATTGTAGACCCATTCCGGCATGCCGCGGCAGTCGCGGGCGAGCTTGGCCTGGTCGGCGGACATGTTGTCGCCGACGCCGTGCTCGGGTTGGCAGGTGGTGTAGCTCTGGATGAAGCAGGTGCCGCGATAATCGATGGCGTCCAGCATGGCCTTGTAGAGCTTGGCGGAGTTGGCCATCGAAGCCTGGATAACGAAGGGCGAACCGTGGCCGCTGGTAAAGGCCTCGGCGACGTTCTTCTTCTCGATCAGCTTGCCCTGCGACTGCAGGCCGAACTGGTTCATGTCGTAGCCGCCCAACATGGTGGAGGAATCGGAGTTTTGTCCGCCGGTGTTGGAGTAGACCTGCGTGTCGAGCATGAGCATCTTCACGTTGGGGCGGTTCTGCAGGACGACCTTGGAGACATTCTGGAAACCGATGTCGCCGAGGGCGCCGTCGCCGCCGATCACCCAGACCTTGGGCAGTTCGCGAATTTCCTGGTCGGTCATGCCGGTGTCGTCGAGGCGGGTGAGCGAGAAGTATTCGGCGTCGGTCATGACGTCGGAATCGCGAGTCAACAGGTCGTCGCTGAGTCGCTCCGGCGCGACCGAGCGGCGGGCATGATTGACGACGAGGGATTCGCCCAGCAGCCAGCTGATGGTGGAGCCGTCCTGGAACAGGGAATTCATCCAGGGATAGGGGTGCGGGTTGGACGGCGGCGTGGAGCCATAGACGGTGTTGCAGCCCGTGCTGGCGCCCATGAACATCACGGACATGCCGTTGGCGTGACGTCCGTCGATGGCCTGCAGGTCCTTGTGATTGTAGGCGTCCTGGCGCAGGACCGCGACGAGACCGTTCACGATCTCCTCATCGGTGACCTCGCCATAGTCGGCGAGACGCTTGTCGGTGTCGGCGTCGGTCTCGCCGCCGAGGCCCATGACCACGTGGGCGACCGCGCGCTTGTAGAGTTTGTACTCGGCCTCGTCGCGTCCCTTCAGGGCGGCGAGGCGTTCGAGCCCCTCCTTCTCCATCTGATCTGCCTTGGCGCGAAGGCGGTCGGCCTTGTCATGATAGAGCGGGCGCATGTAGGCCTCGGTGACCGAGGCGACCGCGCGCAGGATGCTCTTTTCGCCGCAACCGGCGCAGGCGCCGTCGCCGGAGACCAGGGCCTCGTAATTGCGGCGCACCATGAGGTGGTTGCGCAGCGCGGCCTCGCGGGAATCCATGGGCGACTCGTTGTCGTAGAGGCCGAGGTATTTCTGGGGCGTGTCGGGGAGCAGGCGGCTGAAGATCTGCGCGGTGGTAAGCTCGGAATTCAGCTCCTCGGTCTCGGCGGTCATCCGCAGGGCGTCGTGATCGCCGCAGACCTGCACGCATTCGCCGCAGCCTTTGCAGAGGTCGGAGACGTAGATCTGGAAGAGGCCGCCCTCGCCGGGGTTCTTCTTCTCCAGACTGCGGAAGATCGCGGGCACGCCGGCGTAAGCAAGCGGCAACTTGTCGATGATGCCGGTGAATTCGGCCTTGGCCTCGTCGCTCAGGCCGCCGTTCAACGCTTCAACCTCTTCGCGGACGATGTCCTTGAAGGGCGTCTTGCCCTTTGAATTGACGACCTCGACCATCTTGGCGCGGGCCCGCTCCTCGATGCCGGGCAGTTCGGCGCGCAGCTTCTCGCGCTGGCCGGCGTCAGACACGTAGTTCTTCGCCGCCGTGGTCAACACGGTCGAAATGTCCTGCGAGGTGTTCGGCAGGGCCGTGTCCGGGCAGGCGGTGATGCACTCCATGCACTGGGTGCAGTTCTCGGCAATGTAGACCGGGGTCTCGCGGCGGGCGACATACTTGGACTGCGTGGCGCCCGTGCCGGCGGCCATGATGCCCACGGAGGACAAGGCTCCAGCCGGCTGGTGATAGCCCATGTCGTTGCGGAACTCGCTGTCGAACTTCTCCAGGGTCTGGAACGGATGGCGCGCGTTCTGGTCCTCGGGCATCGCGCAGGTCGGACAACCGCTGGCCGAGCAACCGGCCGTCGCGGGCATCTGATGCTTCTCCAGGGGCGAGACCGGGGGCAGGCGCATGCTGGAACGATCCGCGTCCTCGATCTCGCCGATGTTGATCAGCTTCACGTGGTCGTAGCCGTCGTGCATGACCTTCATGTTCGACTCGACCACCGCCGCGCCGAAACGGCCGAACTTGGCCTCATACTGGTCATGGATGATCTTGTCGAAGGTGTCCTTGTCGACGTCGTAACGCTCAAGGAACGGCGAGACGCGGAAGTAGGCGCCGAGGAAGGAGTTGCCCTGCATGCGGAGCTGCAGGTCGGTGCGGTCGGTCGCGTTGCGGGCGACATCGAAGCCGTCAAGGATGTAGACCTTGATGTCGTTCTCCTTGATGTAATTGCGGTGTTTCACCGGGATGCGCTGCCAGGCGTCCTCGGGCGTGTCGCTGGATTCCCAGACAAGGCAGCCGCCTGGGTTGATGCCTTCCAGGGGATTGCAATGAGTGAATGCCTTGGGATCGCAGCAGAGCACCACGTCCACGTGGTTCAACTCGCAGTTCACCTTGATCTTCTTCGGAGCGACCGTGAGGTAGTAGTTCGTCGGGGCGCCCTTCTTCTCCGAACCATATTTCGGATTGGCCATGACGTAGAGCGGCGGCTCCAATTGGCCGCTCTCATCAAATTTCGGATCGCGGTCGGAGATCAGGTTGGAGATCTCGCCGATGATGGCGCCGAGGTTCTTGCCGGTGGTGATCATGCCCCAACCGCCGATGGAGTGGAAACGCACCGCAATGGCGCCTTCCGGCAGCAGGGACGGGGTTTCCTCGGAGATGACGGCGTAGGGATGATCGACGCCCAGGGTGAAATAGGACTCGCCGTCAGTGGCCTTCTTGCCGTCCTTGCGGGCGATGTCGCCGTGGGCAAAAAGATAGGCTCCAATGGAGTGCTCCGGGCGAAAATCGCGGGAACCGACGCCGTAGGAACCGCTGAAGATACGCGGCATCTCGTCCGTGGTGATGCCGGGCAGGACGCCGCCCGAACGACCGGATTCCAGGGCTTTCGTCAGGGCGACGCGAATGTCGCGGCCCATGGGATTGTCACCGGCCATGCCTTCATCCGTGCGTTCAAGGACGATCACGGCCTTCTTGCCGCGCAGGGCGTTGATGACCGCGGCCTCCGGGAACGGGCGGATGACATTGAGATGGATCGCCCCGACCTTGGCTCCCTTGTTCTCCCGCAGCCAGTCGCAGGCTTCCTCAAGATTCTCCACGGCGCAGCCGAGCGCGACGAACACCGTGTCGGCGTCCTCGGTCCGGTATTCAGTGATCAGGCCGTAATTGCGGCCGGTAAGCTGGCCAAATTCCTGGTAGGCGTCCTCGAGAAAGCCGAGGATCGGCTCGTTCCAGTTGTTGCGCCGGGCGACGAGCCCGTTCATGTGGTGCTCCTGGTTCTGGACCGGCCCGAGCAGGATCGGGTTCTTGAGATCCATCATCTCCGGCACCCGACGACGCTTCGGTCCGAACAGTTCGCGCTGGGCTTCGGTCGGGCATTCGATGATATCGTCCGAATTCCCGAGATACTCGCGAAGCAACTCCGACTCCGGGGAGTAGTAGGAACGCTCGGAGTGGGTGGTGAGCATGCCGTCCTGGACATTCATGCCCGGATTCAGGGCGAGCTCGTTGACCTTGCGGAGAATGATGGCCTGGTCGGCGGCCTGCTGGGCGTCGCGCGCCATGAGCATCGTCCAGCCCGTGTCGAGGGCCGCGTAGATGTCGTCATGGCCGCAATGGACGTTCAGCGCGTGCTTGGTCAGCGCGCGCGCGCCCACTTCCAGCACCATGGTCGAGCCCTTGCCGGGAGCGTGGTAATACTGCTCCATCGCATAGACAACGCCCTGGCCCGAGGTGAAGTTGACCGTGCGCTTGCCGGCGACCGAGTAGGCCGTGGCGCCGCCCTGCGCCGCATGCTCGCCCTCGCATTCGATGGCGATCTTCTGCTGGCCAAAGACGTTCAGCTCCCCTTTCGCAAAGGACTCCTGGTAGATCTCACCGCCTTCCGTCGACGGCGTGATCGGGTAAAACACGCCGCCCTCGGTGATGCGGGTCTCCACATGCTTGGTGACCAGGTAATTGCCGTTGCAGGTGACCCGGATGCCGGGATACTTCGGTTTGCCAGCCTGCGCTCCGTCGTTCTTCTCCACTTCCGGAGCGACCGGCGTATCAGTTTGATTAGCCATATTCGATCTGAAAAAAATTCAAGGGCGCGGTCAGGCGCCCCAGTTCAAAGCGGGAAACACTAGCATGGCGGGCAAACCAAGAAAATCCTTTTCCGCGCCAATTTTGCCATGAAAACGACAAGAAAAATCCGCTTTCACGGACGATTCCGCGCCCGGTTTTGCCGCGCAAGCGGCCCGTTCAGCCATTACGATAACGTTCACGTAACTTCCGCCGCATGATCTTGTTCGACGCAGTCCGGGGCAAAACGTCGATTTTCACAAGGTCGTGAATCTTGAAAAGCGGGTTGAGCGACCGGGCAATCCGCCGCTGAAGTTCACTTTGCATATCTTGCGGTCGAGCGCCCTCCGCGAGGACCACGAAGACCACCAATCGATCCGCGCCGCCGCCTTCGGGGGGGACCGCCACGGCGGCGGTCTGATAAACCGCGGGATGGGAGTCCATCGTCCGTTCCAGTTCCATGGAACTGACCTTGATGCCGCCAAGATTCATGGTGTCGTCGGCCCGCCCCTCCGCCTTGAAGCAGCCCTTGGCCAACCGGGTCAGTTCGTCGCCATGCCGGCGCAGGGTCTCGCCGTCCGGCCCGGTCGGGCAGCCTTCGTAGTAGATGGGGTCGTGTTCGCGGTTGAGCAGGGACTGCGAGAGGCCGATCGCGGGCGGCGTCAGGTAGACCTCGCCCATCTCCCCCTCCCCGGCCTCTCTGCCGTCGTCCTTGATCAGGACGATGCCCAGGCCAAGGCAGGGCGTGGTGAACACCGAGGGCGACGCCGGTTGCGCGACCGTGCCGCCGATGTAGCCCCCGCCGATCTCCGTTCCGCCGCAATACTCGATCACCGGAGCCCGGTAGCCGGACCGGCCCATAAGCCACAGGTAATCGGCGCGATTGGAGGCCTCGCCGGTCGAACTGAACGCGCGCACGTCGGGCCAGGCATCCCAGGCCACCGATCCAGCGTTTCGCCAGGCCCGCACCAACGCCGGCACGAGCCCGAGCATGGTCACCCGGGCCTCCCGGACAAATCTCGTAAAACCGGCGCCGGTCGGAAGCCCTTCGTACAGAGCAATCGTCGCCCGGTTCATCAAGGCCGCGAAGATCAGCCACGGCCCCATCATCCAACCGATGTTCGTCGGCCAGGCGACCACATCCCCTTCCCTGACATCCTGATGATAACGCCCATCCATCGCGCACTTGATTGGGGTCAGGCTGTTCCACGGGATCGCCTTGGGATCCCCGGTCGTTCCGGAGGAGAACAACACATTGACCAGGGTCTCCGGCCCCTCGGCGACGGAATCAAAGTCATCGTCGTCGCTCAGAAAATCTTCCCAAAGCAGGTCGCCCTCGCGCAGCTCGATCTCCATGCCCGGAACCTGCCGGATGACAATGGCGCGCGGGGCCTCGGCTTCGACCGCCTTGGGGAACATCCTGATCGCCTTGTCGCCGCGGGTGAATCCATCAACCGTCACCACGCCCTTCGCCTCTCCAATCTCCAGTCGCTTCTTCACTTCAGCGGCGGCAAAACTGTCGGCGATCGAGATGACAAAACACCCCGCCTTCACCACGCCGAGATACGCCGCCACGCATTCGGGCGTCATGGGCATGTAGAGCGCAATGCCGTCGCCCGCTTCGAAGCCGGCTTCGCGCAGGCCATTCGCCACGCGGTTCACGAGCTTTTCCAGGTCCCCCTGCGAAAGGATCTGACGTTCGTCGGTCGCGTCGCCGCCGAAGACGATCGCCGGGGCGTCCGCCTCCCGGGCGAAGCAGGCGTCCACGCAGTTCAATCGGGCGCCCGGCAGCCAACGAGGCTGCGTCACGCCGCCCGCCGCCAGGTCCAGGGTCGCATCGGGCGGACGGTCGAAGACCACGCCCAGATCCTCGATGACCGCCCGCCAGAATTCGTCTCGCTTCTCGATGGACCACCGATAGAGGGCGTCGTAACCATCGACGTCGACCTTCCGCATCAACGCTCCGAGATTGGACGCGGCGATGAGTTCTTCATCCGGGAACCAGACCGGGGGCGGGCCGTCCGCGGCGGCGCGATTTGCGAAGATCGTTTCGAAGGCGTCCCAATGCTCGTCGAAGTCGGTCGCTTCGCCGGCGCGACAGGACGCGACGAACTCGCGCCACAGGCGTTCCTGCTCCTGGGGATCGGAAGGACTTTCAAGGTTCATGGCTCTGCTTTCGATCGTGCGTCCTTACTCATCAATTCATTCCTGTTCGAACCGGCAGACCGCGATGCGGAAGTCAATCCGCATCACACTGGAAGTCCGCGGTTCCCGAAAATGCCGCCGCCCCGCAGCATCCAACGCTGAAGCGGAATAAATTCCGCGCCCCGTCGCCTTGGGGGACGCTCACTCCGCCGCCTTCAACCAATCACAAATGCGTCTTACGGCTTCCATGGTCTCGCCGCAGTTCTCCTGCAGGAATGAGCGCTCCAACGGCTGATCGTCCGGCACATCGATCGCGGCGTCGAGAGCCTGCTTGCCGTCGAAGTTCACGTAGGCGAGCCGAGCGGTCAGCTCCTCCTTCGGCCGGCCAAACTCCGCGCCCGGCAGGACCGCGACGCCGGTGTCCTCCAGCAGTCGTTCGCATAGCGCGTGACTGTCCGTGATCCCCATGCGTTCAAAGGCCTCGCGTCGGCCGCCGAAATCCGGAAACAGGTAGAAGCCGCCCTCCGGCGACAGGATGTTCGCGCCGGCCGCCCGCAGGTCGTCCGCCAGCCGGTTGCCCAAGGCCTTGAGGATCCGCCGGCACTGCGAGAGATAAACCCGGATTTCCATGGAACGGTTGAAGGCCGTGACCGCGGCGTACTGGATCGGCGCCGAAGTCGAGGTGAAGGTTTCACTGGCGACCGCCGCCATGGCGTCGAGCAGCCAGTGCAGACAGTCGGGAACCACAAACACCCCCAATCTCCAGCCGCCGGCGCCGCACCACTTGCTGAGACCGCCGCTGAAGATCGTCCCCTCGGGATACATCGGCACGATTGAGACATGCTCGCCGTCGTGGTGCAGCTTGCCGTAGATCTCGTCGGACAACACGACCACGCGATGCCGGCGCGCGACCTCGGCGATCTGTTGCAACTCCTCCCCGGGATAGGTCCGCCCCGTCGGGTTGGAGGGGTCGTTCAAAACCAGAATCCGGGGCTGCCCCGGATTCCCGGCGCAGATCTCGTCGAGCTGTTCCGCGGTAATGCGGAAGCCGTCCTCAATGCGGGTGTTGATCAGGCGCACCTTGCGGCCAATGATTCGCGCCTGAGGTTCGTAGGACACCCAGGCCGGGGTCGGAATAAGAATCTCGCCG
>JAYPGD010000104.1:5227-14248 GCA_038126655.1 Verrucomicrobiales bacterium | reverse complement strand
TCCGGCAGAACGCATCCAAATGGAACGTCGATCCCAAGCGGGTCGGAATCATGGGATTCTCCGCCGGCGGCCACGTCGCCTCCACAGCGGCGACCCATTTCAAGAAGTCCAGCATCCCCAACCCGGAAGGGACCAGCCTTCGGCCGGATTTCGCGATCCTCATATACCCGGTCGTCAGCATGCTGGAGGGATTCACCCACGCCGGCAGCCGGAAGAATCTCCTGGGCGACCATCCGAACGACGCGCAGGTGCGGCTGTTTTCCAATGAGCTGCAGGTGGACAAGGACACGCCGCCCACCTGGTTGACCCACGCCGGCGACGACAAGGCCGTGCCGGTGGCAAACAGCGTCCGTTTCTACAACGCCCTGATCGAAAACAACGTTCCTGCGGAGATGCACCTCTACCCCGCCGGCGGACACGGCTTCGTGTTGAAACGCCCAGCGAAGGAATGGATGGCGTCAATCTTCGATTGGATGGAACGCGGCAACCTGAAAACCCCGCCGCGCTGATGGTCTCCCGACCGTCAGCCAATGGGCGCGGTCCCTCGCCCGGTCGCACTTCCTTCTGCCATGCCTTCGGCTTTTCGGAGATGTCGCTGTCGTCCTCGTAGTGTTTCTGGAGTTTCACCAACTGCTTCTTCAGACGCTCGGCGAGCTTCTTGTGCTTTGGATCGCCGTAGATGTTGGTCAGTTCATCCGGGTCGGTCTTGAGGTCATACATCTCCCACTCCTCGCCGAACTGGTAGAAGTGCATCAGCTTGTAGCGCTGCGTGCGGATGCCGTAATGCCGCGGCACCATGTGCACGCTGGGATATTCGTAGTAGTGGTAGTAGATCGACTTGCGCCAGTTCTTCGGCTGCTCGCCCTTCAGCAACGGAACCAGTGACAAGCCCTGCATGTCGCCAGGGATCTTGGCGCCCGCGATGTCGAGGAAGGTCTCGGCGTAATCGAGGTTCTGGATCAGGCGCTTGTCACGGGAGCCGGGCTTCGTGACACCGGGCCATTTGGCGATGAAGGGCATCCTCAGCGATTCCTCATACATCCACCGCTTGTCATACCAACCGTGGTCGCCGATGTAGAATCCCTGGTCCGAGCTGTAGATCACGACCGTGTTCTCATCGAGTCCCAGCTCCGCCAGGGTTTCCTGAAGGCGGCCCACGCTTTCGTCCACGCCCTTCACGCAGCGGAGGTAGTTCTTGGCATACCGCTGAAATTTCCAACGCACCAGGTCCTTGCCCTTGAGGTTGGCCTTGTGAAAGGCCGCATCCTTCGGCTGGTAAGCGGCGAACCAGGCCTTCAACTGCTCCGGCGACATGCGCTGCATGTTGCGCCAGGCCGATTTGTCCTGCCGTTTCTGAATCGCCTCCTGTTTGAAGTCCGGCGTCAGGTCGACGAAAAGGTCGTAGTTCAGGTCCATGTGGCGATCGATCTCCAACTCCTGATGCCGCGCGGGCGGGGCGTTGTCCTCCCACTTGTCGAACAAGGTGGCCGGCTCCGGGATTTCGATGTCATCGTAGAGATGCAGGTGACGCAACGCCGGCATCCAGTTGCGATGCGGGGCCTTGTGCTGAACCATCATCATGAACGGCTTGTCGCCCTTGCGCTTGTTCTTCAGCCAATCGACGGCAAGATCCGTGACCACATCGGTGCAATGGCCGTCGATGCGGCGCTTGCCGTCGGCGAAGATCATGTCCGGGTTGTAGTAGAGCCCCTGACCCGGCAGGACCGCCCAGTCGTCGAAGCCCTGCGGCTGTCCCTTCAGGTGACTCTTGCCATAGATCGCGGTCTGGTAGCCGGCCTTCCGCAGCAGCTTGGGGAAGATCTGCTGATTCCAGTCGAAGGAATTGCCATTGTTCATGAAGCCGTTCTTGTGGCTGTGCTTGCCGCTCATGATCACGGCGCGACTCGGGCCGCAGATGGAATTCGAACAAAAGCTGCGCTCAAAGGTCATGCCCTCCTTTGCAAGTCGATCAATGTTCGGCGTGGGGTTCACCGATTTCAACCAGCCGTTGTAGGCGCCGATGGCGTGGGGTGCGTGGTCGTCGGAAAAGATGAACAGAATGTTCGGACGCTGCGCGGCGGAGCCGGAAAAGGCCGCCATGGTCAGCGCAACGGTGAGGAACGTGGCAATGCGTTGTTTCATGGTTCTTCGAGAATCAGGAGCGCGGAGCGTAACAAAAGCCGCTTCCCAGTCGAGCGCCAATGGACGCGACAATCGGCCTCGCAATTCAACCGTCATCGAACGCTCTGGTCCCCCAATTCAGCCTGCGCCATCCCCGCCTCCCCCCGCTTCGGGAGCGCCGTCATCAAAGTAGGCCATCATTCTTTCGAACCACTTGAGGCTGTAGACCGTCAGCAACGCCAGGGGCACAAGAACCGGAAACCCGATTACGGGGAGCATTACCGCGCCCATCGCGGCAAGCCAGACCGCCTCCCGGGCAGAGGTCGCCAGATTCCACATCGACACAACGTTCCGCCTGTGCTCCCATTGCCCCGGCTTAAACAGCGAGGACTTGAGCGGCGGCAGCGGCGCGAACGATGACGATGATCTTCCCCTTGGTCAGAAGGGAACTGCAATGCGCGATCCATGACGGACGCGTGCACCGTCGTCGTCTCATCGTCACGGGGATTGCCGTGGGCGCGGTCGCCGTTCTCATGCAAATGGGCCTGAAATTCGGCGGCATGATGCTGCTCGTTTTCATCGTCGCCGCCGCCAGCGGGTATTTTCAATCGCAGACCCAGCAGTTGGAGGGGGGAGCCTGGCATCGGCTGTACAACCGCAACAACGCGGCAATCGCGCTTGTCGCATTCCTCGTTCTTCTTCTGGCTGTCCTGCTGCCGCCCCAACCGCCATCCGGCGCCGGCCTCCTCCGCCTGTGCATTGCCGCGCTCTTCCCCCCGCTTGTCATCGAGGGATTTCGCGGCTCGCTCGACTGCCTGTCGGCCGAAAGACGCAACGGAACCATGGGGCTCCTGCTGCTCACACGATTGCGAGGATACGACATCGTGCTGGGCAAGCTGGCAGGCAGCTCCCTTTCCGGTCTGCTTCAACTCCTGGCGATCCTCCCGATCATCTTCCTCTCCATGTTTCTCGGCGGCGTCCGCGGCGATGAGTTCGCACGGGTCTCGATCTCACTCCTGTCGACCTACGCGCTGGCCTGCTGCTTCGGCGTCTGGATCTCCGCGAGAACATCCAAAGCCCACATCGCATTCATCCAGGCATTCGTCTGCGTCGCCGTTGTGTTCCTGATGCCCGCGGTCTTGTGGCTGTCCCCCGCCTTGCTCAAGTCCGCCTGGCTGGCGATCCCCATGTCAATCAGCCCCGGACTGATGCTCGCAACCTCCTTCGACACAGCCTACCGGATCGACCCGGGCGTCTGGCAGCGGGCTGCGTATTCGATTCCGTTGCTCTGCGTCGGACTGCTGGTCGCAGCCGGGGCGCATACACGACACTGGCGGCCGGGGAACAATGAAACGACAAACTTGGGAACGCGTCGTCCGCGACGCTCGAGGGCGACGTCCCGCGCCATCCTCGAGCGCGATCCACTTCTCTGGCTTTCACTGACACAGGCCGGCGGAATTGGCTCCGGAATCCAGTTGTCCATCGTCGCCATTCTCATCTGCGGCTCATTCCAATGGCTGCAGGCGGCCGCCGCCCCCTGGCAGGAAACGGAGCTCATTCCCCTGCCCGCCAACGATTGAACACGACTCTCCCTCGAACCGGGAATGCTGGCGGCGGCGCTGATCCACTTCGCCTACGCCGCCAGATTGTGCCGAACAGCCTCCAGTCTGTTCCAAGAGGGCTCGTTCGAACTCCTGACCGTGGCGGGCGCGGATTTCAAACGGATCACGCGCGCCATCCTGCGGTCGCAACTGCGCGAGTTTCTTATTCCGGTCATCGTCGTCGCCCTGCTGATCGTCGAGGCGGCCTTCTTCAACCAACGCATGGTTCCCGAAGTCCTGGAATCGCGCACGAAGCTGGAGAACCTGCAGACCGTGGCCATCACGCTGGCGATGATCGGAATCTACGCCGCATCCTTCGCCGCCATCCACCAGGTCGGGCTCTGGTTCAGCCTCAAGCGCGGCGAACCGTTCTCCGCAACGATCAACACCTGGCTCATCATCAACTCCCTGTTGCTCGGCTCCGCCGCGGCCCTGATCTACGGTTCCATGGACATGTTCGCGATCCTGATCCAGGCAGTCTTGGCGCCCTTCTACGCAATGGCCTGGGCCTCCAAGTCCGTCACGAAACGCCTGCAAACACTGACCTGACAGCCCCCTTCAATCCTCCGGCTGATCCCACAGTCGATACGGATCCTCGAAGCGTTTCATCTTGGCCAGCAGCAGCGCCTCCATTTCGGCGAGCTTGCCGACATATTGCGGGTCCGCCGCGAGGTTGACCTGGTGGGGCTTCGGCTTGAAGCCGGTCAACGCGACCACCTCCGGCGCGTGATGTTCCTTGAGGAGTTCCATGGGATTTTCCTTCAGATTGAACAACTGGGTCTGGCGGACCTTGCCGTCGAGCACGTCATATTTGATCAGCTTCCAGCCGTCCTTGCTGACGCAGCGCATGCCGGGTTTGGTCCCGCCGCAATAGGCGCCATACATGTACTGGCGCACGCGGTCGCGCCGGCCAAACAAGACGGGCGTGAAGTCATGCCCCTGCGCTGTCTCCGGGGCGTCGATGCCGGCCAGGCCGCACAGGGTCTGGAGCGTATCCAACAGGTAGATGTTCCCCTCCGCGCGGGAGCCCGGCTTGATTCCCGGGCCGCGAACGACGTAAGGCACGCGCCAGGTGTGCTCGTAAAGATTCTGTTTCCCCTGCAGTCCATGCCGACCGATCGCCATGCCGTGATCGGCGGTGTAGAAGACATAGGTGTTCTCCAGTTCGCCCATCGCCTCCAGCTTCTTCAGGACCCGCCCCACCTGGATGTCGATGTTCTCCCCGCAGGCGAACTGCCGGCCCAACTCATTGCGGATCGTCCGCTCGTCCCGCCGTTCCCAGACACCGCTGACCTTGACCTCGTCCCGCAGACCGGGATGCCCGTGATGAAACGGGTGCGCCGGCAGGTAATTGCCCGGCAAGGGCGGCTGATTCGGATGCGCGGGCGGCGGGCTGCCCTTGTCCTTTTGATTCACCGCCCCGTACTTCTTGAGCAGCTCAGGCGTTCCGTCGCGCGTGTCATGCGGATGGGAGAAGCCGAAATAGATGAGGAACGGATCCTGGTCTTTCGTGCGCTCGCGCTCCTCGAGATATTCCATCACACGATCGCCATGCCATTCACTGCCGGTCTCCGGCGCGCCGCCGCGCTTGGTGGCGTCGTGGCGGACGGTGAACAAGGCGTTGGCGGCCTCGTAGCTGTTGCCGCGCTTGCAGGTGCGCATGGTGTCGTAGCCCGCGCGGTTGAACACCGCCGGCATGGTGAATTCGTGCAATGACTGAACCGCCGTCGGCTCCGGCCTGCCGGCCTGCTTCGCCTTCCGGTTCGCGCGCTTCTTGTTCTGCCTGCCGCCCGTTCCCTGCAGATGCCACAGGGTCCGCCCGCTCATGATCATCTTCCGCGACGGCGAACACACCGCGCCGGACATCGACCCCATGTGATAAGCCCCGTCGAACACCATCCCTTCCCGCGCCAACCGCTCGATGTTCGGGGCGTCCAAGCGGGCCTGCTTGTCGTAAAACCTGAAATCAAACGGCGACTGGTCGTCCGCAATGATGAACAGGATGTTCGGACGCTTCGAACCGGCCGCCGCCCGCTTCCCCTTCGACTTCTTCTGCTTGTTCGACTTGCCCCCTTTCGAATTGTTCTTCCCGCCCTGCTCGCTCTTCCACAGCACGATTTCATCGACATCGTTCCGCGCCTCCGGGCCGTCCGTGCTGCGACCGCGATCGATGTCCGACTGCAACTGCTTCAGCAGGCGCTCGACCACTTCCGGCCGGGACTCAAACAGGTTGTTCTGTTCACCCACGTCCTTGGCCATGTCGTAGAGCTGTCCCTTGGGCCAGTCCGGTTTGGCGGCCGACTCCCTCGGAGCCGTCCAACCTCCCGATGCGCGGGCGAGAACCAGCTTCCAGTTCTTCTCCCGGTAGGCGAAGTGACCACTGAAGGAATGATGGATCACGCCCTTGCGCGTGGAGACGATGGGACTGCCGCTGAAGGCGGACAGGAAACTCACACTGTCCTCGGCCGCCTTCTTCGGCATGGCCTTGCCGGTGATCTCCGAAACCGTGGCGAACAGATCGATCAGGCAGATCAACTGATCGCTCGTGGAGCCGGGCTGGATCGTGCCGGGCCACTTGGCGATGAAGGGCACTCGATGTCCGCCATCCCAGATGTCCGCCTTGGACCCGCGCAGATGGGCGCTGACAATGTGCCCCTTCTCAGCCAGTTGCGGAATGCCCGCCGCCTTGGAACAGCCGTTGTCGCTGGTGAAAATGAGCAGGGTGTTGTCGGTCTGGCCGATTTCCTCCAACGCGTCCGTGACCGCGCCAATCACCGCGTCCGTCTCCGCCACGAAATCGCCGTACTTGCCCAGCGGGCTTTTGCCCTGCCACTTGGCTGAAGGAACGATCGGCGTGTGCGGCGACCCCAACGGCACATAGAGAAAGAACGGCTGTTTCTCCCCCTTCCGGGACCGGATGTATTCCGCGGACTTCTTGGTGAGCCGCGGCAGCATGTTGATGGTGTCGTCGTGCGCGATGACTTTTCGATCCTCGATCACCGCCTCCATGTTCCGCGCGTGATGGAAGCCGTGGTAATAGTCGAAGCCTCGATCCAACGGCCCGTCCGGAATCTTCGCGCCCACCGGCGGCGTCTTGTGCTGCTTCTGGCTGTAGGCCTCGCCCGTCTTCGGATCGAGATAGAGAAAATCCAGATGCCACTTGCCAACGACCGCGGTGTGATAACCCTGCCCCTTCAGAAACCCCGCGACCGTCGGACGATCCTTCGCAATCAGGCTCGGGGCGAATCCGGTCACCACGCCCTTTTGCAGGCGCGTCCGCCAACTGTAGCGGCCGGTCATCAGACCATACCTCGTCGGTGTGCAGACGGACGACCCGGAATGCGCATCGGTGAAGATCATGCCGTCGCGAGCCAGTCGATCCGCGTGCGGCGTGGATGTCTTGCTGGTCTTCGGCGCGAGGCAATGCACATCGCCGTAGCCGAGGTCGTCGGCCATGATGAAGACGATGTTGGGCTTGGCGGCGGCGTGAACGACGGCCCCAAACGCAACCGAAAGACACAGCGCCGAGAGCCTGGTTGCCTGGCGGAGGAGAAATGGCGTTTTCATGGCTATAGGACGATTCAATCGCGGCCGTAAACGGGCGGCTTCCAATCCTTGGGCAGACGCCCCTGGGGCCGCACGCCCAACGAACCGGCGGGAATCGGATGATCCGACGCCTTGAGCAGCGGGAGGTCATCCGGCAGATGCCGGATCTTCATGTCCTTGTACTCGATCGTCATCGGCGGTCCAACGTGGACCTGCACCGCGAGGACGCCCTCCAAGGCGCGACCCTTCTCATCGAAGTCGATCAGGTCGGCCGTCTTGTGGCCGTCGATCCAATGTTGGTGGTGGTTGCCGCGGACGAGGACGCGGAACTCATGCCACTCATCGGGCGCAAAGGTCTTCACCGGCATCTTGTCGACGATCCAGGACTTCCCGTCCCCGTCGATGATCACCTTCTCGCCGGTGTGGGAAAGAATGCGACGTCCACGTTCCTCGTAGAGCATCCCGTTGTATTTCGGAACATTGGCGACGACGTCGCATTGGTAACCGGTGACAATATCGAGCCCAATGTCCGGACGCGACTGCCCGCGATATTGCAGCCCGCTGTTGCCGCCCTTGGTCACCTTGACCATCGCCCGCAGGTCGAAGTTGCGGATGGTGGAGCCCTTCCAGGTGATGAAGCGGTTCATTTTGAGCGAACCGTCGGTGACGCCGGTCAGGACGCCCTTCTCGATCGACCAATGCTTCGGATCGCCGGACCACTGCCCCAGACCGCGACCGCGCGCCGGCAACAAATTGACAAAGCCATCCGGGCCCGGCTTGACCGTCACGGCCGCCGAGGCGACGGGATGATCGTCAGTGGACTTGACGAAGTTGCCCTTGAAAGGCAGCAGCGGGCCGCCGAGTTCCTTCACGCGCTCGTCCGTCCGCTTGCGCATGGCGACCAATACCTTCTCGTGCTTCGGATCATTCGCGAGGTTGACCAACTCGTCCGGGTCCTTCTTCAGATCGTGGAGAAACTCATGATTTCCGTGGTCCATGTAGCGGACATACTTGTAGTCGTCATTGCGCAACCCCTCGAAGGGCGGGATGCGGTTCCGAACCGCGAAGTGTTCGTGGAAGGACTCCTTGCGCCAATTGCCCGGCCGGCCGTTTTCCACGACCGGTTTGAGACTGTGCCCCTGGTAACGCTCTGGAATCTCGGCGCCCGCCCAGTCGAGAAAGGTCGAGGGCAGGTCCAGGTTCAGCGCGATGGCGTCGGTCACCTGGCCGCGCATCGACTTCTTCACCCGCGGATCCATGACGATCATGGGAACGCGCAAGGACTCCTCGTAATGCGACCACTTGCCGGCGAAGCCGCGGTTGCCGAGGTGATAGCCGTTGTCCGCGTGGTAGACGACGATGGTGTTCTCGGCCAGACCGGCCTCCTCCAGCGCCTTCATGAAGCGGCCAATCGCATTGTCGATGCCGCTGACCATGCGGAGGTAGGCCTTCTTGTTGATCTGGTACTTGTAGTCCGTGTTCCAGCGCCAGAACCAACGCTCGCGATTGATCGTGGTCTTCAGGAAGTAGGGCTGGTCGTCGAAGATCTTCGGGTCATCCAGTTTCGGACGGGGCATCTCCATGTCCTCGTACATGCCATCCACCGCCCGCGGCCAGGGAAACATCCCGATGCCGGGCCGACGATCGCTGTCCTCGGCGTGGCAGGCGTTGAACCACATGTTCAGGGCAAAGGGCTTGTCCTTCGGCTGCTTCTTGATGAACTCGATGCCGCGATCGACAATCACCTCGGTCT
>JAYPGD010000104.1:0-5217 GCA_038126655.1 Verrucomicrobiales bacterium | reverse complement strand
GGGTTGCGTCCGATGGCCTCAAACTCGTCGAAGTGATCCTCGCGTTTCCAGCCTTTGGGCATCTTGGCGTGCCACTTGCCGTAATGTCCGGTGCGATAGCCGGCATCCCGAAGGAGGTCCGTGTAGAGCGTCTCGACGGCTTCCGGCCTGGCCTGGTCGTGCTGTCCGGGCGTGCCGTAGCTGCGGCCGGTCAGGCCCGTGAGAATGGTCGTGCGACTGACCCAGCAGATGGAATGACTGACGAAGGAATTGGCGAAGCGCGTGCCATTGGCGGCAAGCTTGTCGATGTTCGGCGTCTTGGCGAAGGGATGTCCATAACAGCCCAACACGCTGGAGGTCTGGTCGTCCGTGAAGAAGAAGACAATGTTGGGCTGCTTCTTTGCCGCCGCCGAAGCGGTGAATGAAAACAGCAGGACTGAGGCGAGGGATAGGATGCGTTTCATGACTGGAATCAAGTTTCTGACAGGGAGCAGAGGTTGCTTCGACTCGCCGCCAGCTTCAATGATTCATTTTCGGCCTACCCACGCACACGGTCGAGAACGGCGACTGACAGACAGCCACACATTTCATCAACCAGAAGACGCGCTGACGGGCCGCCCGGGAAGACATTTCCTAGAACCGAACCCGCTGCCATCCTGATTCCGCGTCGCCGAAGAAGCGTCCGGCGAGGACGAGATTCGGATACCTCCTGATAACGTTTCCAAGACGCGCCTAGTATCTGCCCCTGATGGCGATCTGAAAGTAACCGGCCCCATCGCCATTCAACTGGAGATTGCGATCCACGTAGGTAAAACGCCGATCGATCACCCACCCGCCTTCGAGAACGGCGGACACTTTCTCGGTCAGCTTGCACTTGAAGCCGCCGCCCACCCGGGCCTCGCGATAGAAAACGTCCTGATCGTTCAAGTCCGGACGCCCTAGACGCGATCCAAAATCTTCCGCGACCCGATATCCGCCTCCTTTGAACTCGCCGCCAGCGAAAAGAGTGATTCTGTCGGATGCCTCGTAGGCGACCTGGGGACGCGGGAGAATGACATCCACAGTGAGCCGCTCAGTCGGCAGCCACCTCGCTCCTATTCCGCCAACGATCGGAAACTCGCTCTTGATGTTTCCGATCACCGCAAGCGTCCAGATCAGATTGGGCCGATGGAAATAAAGAGCCCGAAACGAAAGCGGCGCATTCAAGTCCTCCCAGTCCATATCCTCAAAATCGCTGTACACACCCGGATCCATTTCAAATTGCAGCGCCCATTTGTCGCCGACTCTCAGGGTGTTGCCCAGATTGACTGCAACCGATTGAAGGGTATCCGGAAGAAACGCGCCCCTGGGAACGCCGACAGAGTAACGCTCATACTCCACGCCCATCCTCCAGGAATACCGCTTGCTTGCCGGCGCCGAGACCCCATAGCGGACGCGAAAATGCGTCGTGTCAATTTCTCCAAGACTGGTTGATCCCAACTTGATCGCGCTGTTGGCGACATAGGAAGCCTCTGCAATGGAGCTTTGGGAATAAACAATGCCGACCGACGTTGGAGCCGTGGCGGCGGGTTGCCCCATCAGGGAGGCTTGGGTCACAACGAGCAGGCACAAGAACCAGGGTTTGCTTATCGAATCGAGCATGGCCGCTGAAGGTAGACTGGAATCGAATCCCCGCAAGTGGCGGCTCTCAGAAACCTCCATCAGTCAGACAGTCGTCGCCAAATTCCCCCATGCAATCGTCACATTCATGCAGCAGCGGGTTGAACGCCGCGCGTCGCCTGCGTCCACTCCGGATCCCTAAAGACCGTCGCGAGACCTACTTCCCGCGTTTGATCGCGCCCTCGGGAACCCAGCCGTTCTTGTCCCGCTCACGCTTGGTCGCCCAGGCCTTTTTCGCGCTCTGCGCATGCGCCTCGCTGCGCCCGACCAGCGGCCAGTTCGGATCGGGGCGATGCGACGCCTTGAAGATGGCTTCCGCGCGCTTTACCAGGTCGGCCCGCTTGGCGGCGAGGTTGTTTTTCTCCGGCGTGTCGTTCTTCAGGTTGTAGATCTCAACCGGCTTGCTGGCGCCGTTGCGAACGGCCTTCCAAATGCCCCAGCGCGCGGCCTGCGTGGCCTCCCTGCCGCCGTGAAATTCCCAGTAGAAATAATCCCGCTTGGGCGCGCCGCCGCCCTTGAGGAAACCCGCCAGCGAATGACCGTCGGTCTCATAGCCCTTCGGCGGTTTCGCGCCGCTGAGTTCCACAAAGGTCGGCATCAGATCCCAGAACGCCCAGGGCTCTTCCGTGACGCGCCCCGCCGGAACTGTGCCCGGCCACCAGGCCAACGCCGCCTGCCTCAACGCGCCCTCATACATGCCGCGCTTGAAGCCGCGCAGCTTGCCGTCGAGGTTCTGATTGAACCGCTTGCCGATCTCGGACTGCGGATTGAACGAGGAGCCGTTGTCGCCGGAAAAGACGATCAGGGTATCCTTGGCGATGCCCAATTCGCGCAGCGTATCCACCAGTTCGCCCATGTCGGAATCGACGCGCGTCACCTGCGCCGCGTAGGCCTTCTGTTTCTGCGTCCAGGGCTTGTCCTTGTAACTTCCATAGTCATCGATCTCATGGCGGCCGTGCGGCAGCGTGATCGCGTAGAAAAGGAAGAACGGCTCCTCCGCGTGATCGCGCACCCACTGGATCATGTCATTCTGGATCAATTCCTGCGCGTAGGTCTCACCCACATCGCGGCCATTGTTGCCCGGCAGGATGAAGGCCTGATCGTCATCCCAAAGGTAGGTCGGGAAGTAGGAATGCGCGTGGCGTTGACAGTTGTAACCGAAGAAGTGATCCACGCCCTGCTTGTGCGGACTGCCCGAGGTCGTGAAGAAGCCCATGCCCCACTTGCCAAAGGTGGAGGTCGCATACCCCGCGGACTTGGCGACCTCCGCGATGGTGACCGTCTTCTTGGGCAACGGAAGCTGCCCTTCGGGCGCGACCTCGTAATTGCCGCGCACCGGACAATGCCCCGCATGCAAGCCCGTGAAGAAGGTCGAGCGACTTGGCGCGCAAACCGGCGCCCCGCAATACGCCTGCTCGAACAAGGTCCCCTCGCGCGCCATCTGGTCCAATCGCGGCGTCTTGATCAGTTTCTGCCCGTAGATGCCCAGATCTCCCTGCGCAATATCGTCGCTGAGCACGAAGATGAAGTTGGGCTTGCGCTTGGCGGCGGCCGCGGATTGAAAAGGCAGAACTGCGGCGCAGGCAAGCGTCGCAACGACCAACAGGATTCGAGCTGTATTCTTCATGGTCATGATAAAACGATATTCCGCCGACCTCCCGCCCTGCGGAGCGTCGAGCAATGCTCGGCGCTCCAAGACGAACGATAGGCGCGGCCTACTTCAATTCCTTCACCCTGAGGTTGCGGAAATGGACTTCGCCTTCCTTGCCTGAGTGAATCTGCAGGCTGAAGAAGCCCTGCTTGTATTCCTGCGTCTTCCAATGCGCCGCCGGAATGCCGTTCAGCCAGGTCTTGATGGTGTCGCCCTTGGCCTCGATCGTAATGCGGTTCCAGCCGTTTTTCTTCATCGACTTACGGGCCTCCTCGTGCGCGTCGAGCCACATCGGGTAGATCCACCCGCCGGCGCTCTGACCGTAGATGCCGCCGGACCAGTAGCGCTTCTTGGAGAAGGCCTCCATCTCGGCCTGCGGACCAAAGACCGTTTCCTTATCCTTCCCTCCCTTCTTCGAATCGGCGCGGAACATGATCCCGGTGTTGCCATCGACCGCCCACTTCAACTCCGCCGTAAAGATGAAGTCGGTGTAGTCATCCTTCTTCGTCGAAAGATACGTGCTGGGAGAGCCCTTGACGCAGGTTCCGACGATGGCCTCTCCCTTCGCCTCGAACTTGCAATGCCCGCCGCGGGGGATCCAGTTGTTCAGATCCTTGCCGTTGTAGAGGCTTCTGAAGCCCTGCTTCAGATTCGGCTCGCGGTCCATATTGACCAGCATGTCCGTCGCCGCGGGAACGTTGGCCTGCTTCTTGTAGACCTCGATCCACTTCTGCTGGGACTTCGAAACCGGAGCCGAGTTGCGAAGAGCAAATTCACGCCGGGTCGCCTTCTTTGCGGTTGGAAAATCCTTGGGCAGTTTCTGCGTCACCTTGCCGGTCGCGGCCCATTCGGTTCCGCGAAGGAAGGTGGTAATGAAAGCGACGCCCTCCAAGGCCGGCGTGTCGTGTCCCAAGGTCGTGTGAAAGACACGCCCCTTGCCGTAGTCGATGGTCATCAGAATCGGCTCGTGGCGCCCCTTGCCGTCCTTGCGCTTGGCGTCCTCGCCGGTGGCCAGGACAGTCATGCTTTCGGCCGGGCCGCGGAGCTTGGCGTAGCACTCGTCCTGCGTTGTCAGAAAATGCTCGGGCATGCCCTTCGTGATGGGATGATCCGCCACGCGCACCGTGACCGGGATTTCCAACTGCGCGCCATGCGTTCCGCCCCGCCCCTTCGACATGTCACGAACCAACTTGCCTTCGTTCGTATAATAAACATAAGGGCCATCCTTCTCGTTGCGATCGCCCCAACCACCCAGGCCAATCATCCGGTAGTAAGCCTTCCACTTCGGAAAGGAATTGTCCGCCGCGTGGACGGAAACCAACCCGCCGCCATTCTCCATGTATTCCTCCAACGCCTTCTGCGTCTTGGCCGGCCAATCGGCGGCGTTCCAACCAAAGTTGGAAACCACGACGTCATACTTCGCAAAGTCCGGAGCAAAATCGGGATCGGCCTTCTGCGTGGGCAGGTCTTCCGTCGGCGCCAAGCCGGCAAACTTCAGAAAGGCCTGCTCGCGCCCGGCCTTCCAGGTGAACTTGCTGCGCTGGATGTCGACCGTGAACAACCCGGTGTCCTCCAGGTATTGCTTCATCATGATCGTCGACTTCGGCCAGACGACGTGGTTGTTCTGACCATCGACGATCAGGGCCTTGAGCTTGGCGTCGGCAGCGGACGAAAGCGAGACGCCGCCGAGAAGAACGGAGAGTGCAAATAGGGATCTCATATCAGGCCGAGACCGTTGGCGATTCCGCGCCGACTGGCAAGGATGGAAAAGCGTCAAACCAAGTGTTCTCTCCTGTCCATCAGGAACCTGCCCACCCAATGCGGAACAAAGCGGCGCACAACGCCGCACTCCACGCCGCCGACGCGAAATCTGAAGCGTCCCAGTTTTCAAAGCCGCGGAAAACACGCGCCCCCAGTCAAAAGACATC
>JAYPGD010000103.1:891-14253 GCA_038126655.1 Verrucomicrobiales bacterium | reverse complement strand
TCTCGCCCATCGCCTCCTGCAATTCCTCGATGTTCTCCTCCAGGTTCACATTGGCGAGCGCGTCACGGACGCCTTCGGCACCCATCTTGGCGACGAAGGTCTCATCGCCGTAGGTCTCGATGGCCTCGCGATGTTCGGCCTCGCTCAGGAGTTGATGCTTCTTGAGCGGCGTGTCGCCCGGATCGACCACGAGGTAATCCTCGTAGTAGATGACCCGTTCAAGATTGCGGGCGGTCATGTCGAGCACGAGGCCGAGGCGCGAAGGCATGCACTTGAAGAACCAGATGTGGGAGACCGGAACGGAGAGCTCGATATGGCCCATGCGCTCGCGCCGGACGCGGGAAAGGGTGACTTCGACGCCGCAGCGATCGCAGACAACGCCGCGGTGCTTGATGCGCTTGTATTTGCCGCAGGAGCACTCCCAGTCCTTGACCGGACCGAAGATGCGTTCGCAGAAGAGACCGCCCTTTTCGGGTTTGAAAGTGCGGTAGTTGATCGTTTCCGGGTTCTTCACCTCGCCCTTGGACCAGGCGCGGATGGATTCCGGGGAAGCGACGGTGATCCCGATGTAGTCGACGAGATTGACCTTGTCGAGGCCCAGCAGGTCGCGGGCGTTTTCTTTGGCGCTAATCATGAATCTTTTTCAGTTTGATGGTTTGCCGTTTCGGGATGAGAGCAATCAGAGAGCGGCGAGGGCGTCGCGATCGTCCTGCGCCTGCTGGTCCACGGGGTTTGAGTAACCGACCTTCACGTCCAGGCCGAGGGACTGCATCTCCTTGACCAACACGTTGAAGGATTCAGGCACGCCCGCCTCGAGCGCGTTGTCGCCCTTGACGATGCTTTCGTAGATTCGCGTGCGGCCCTGCACGTCATCGGATTTGACGGTGAGCAGTTCCTGCAGCGTGTAGGCGGCGCCGTAGGCTTCCATGGCCCACACCTCCATTTCCCCGAAGCGCTGACCACCGTATTGGGCCTTGCCGCCCAAGGGCTGCTGCGTGACGAGGGAATAGGGCCCGACGGCGCGCGCATGGATCTTGTCCGCGACCAAGTGGCCCAGTTTGAGCATGTAGACGTAGCCGACGACGATTTCCTGGTCGAATCGCTGTCCGGTGCGGCCATCGTAGAGGTGGGTCTTGCCATTGGTGGGCAGTCCCGCCTCCTCCATATACTGCCAGATGCGATCCTCGTTGATGCCGTCGAAGACGGGGGTCGCGAAGTGCAGCCCGAGTCGTTGGGCCGCCCAGCCAAGGTGCGTCTCCAGGATCTGCCCCACGTTCATGCGCGAGGGCACGCCCAGCGGATTCAGGACGATGTCGACAGGCTTGCCTTCCTCGGTGAAAGGCATGTCCTCCTCGGCAACGATCTTGGCGACCACACCCTTGTTTCCGTGGCGTCCGGCCATTTTGTCACCGACCGAGAGTTTGCGCTTTGAGGCAATGTAGACCTTGACCGATTTGATGATGCCGGGAACGACGTCGTCGCCGGCCTCCACGCGCTCGATCTCCTCATCGTATTGCATCCGCAGATCGTCGAAACGCTTTTTGAAGCTGCCGATGATCTCGTTGATCTTGTTGCGGATCGGCGAGGGGTCAATTTCGATGCGGTCATAGACCGTGGCCAGCTTGCGGAGAAGCGTCTTGGTGATCTTCCGGTTGGCGGGGATGATGATTTCGCCGGTTTCGGAATTGACGACATCCAAGGGGATCTTTTCGCCAAGCAGGATATTGCTCAGAGCCTCGGTCAACTGCTCGCGCAGTTCGTCCATCTTGGACTTGTATTCCTCCTCGACCTGCTTGCCCTGCTTCTTGGCTTCGCCGGACGCGGCGGCGCCGCGCGTGCGCTCGGACTCCTTCTTGGCCGAGACCTTGACATCCATCACAATGCCATAGGTTCCGGACGGGACCTTCAGCGAGGTGTCCTTCACGTCGGCCGCTTTCTCGCCGAAAATGGCGCGCAGCAGACGCTCTTCGGGTGCCAGTTCCGTCTCGCTCTTCGGGGTGATCTTGCCGACCAGGATATCGCCCGGCTTGACCTCGGCGCCGACGCGAATGACGCCGTCGGGCCCCAGGTTCTTGAGGGCCTCGTCGCCGAGGTTCGGGATATCGCGGGTGATCTCCTCCGGGCCAAGCTTGGTGTCGCGGGCGCCGACCTCGTACTCATCAATGTGAATCGAGGTGTAGACGTCGTCCTTGACGATGCGCTCACTGATCAGGATGGCATCCTCGAAGTTGTAGCCATTCCACGGCATGAACGCCACGAGGACGTTGCGACCGAGGGCCAACTCACCGCCCGCGGTGCAGGGGCCGTCGGCGATGACATCGCCCTTCTTCAGACTCTGGCCGCGTTCGACGATGGTCTTCTGGTTGATGCAGGTCGCGGCATTGGAACGCTGGAACTTGCGGATGTCGTAGACAAAGGTGCCGTTGTCCGGGTCGTCCTTCAGCTTCTTCTTTCCTTCCGGCAACTGGCCGTTCGAAGTGACGACCACACGGCTGCCCACCACGGAGGCGACCTTTCCGGCGCCTTGTGAGAGCACCACGGCGCGCGAGTCCTGCGCCACCTTGCTTTCCAGACCGGTCGCCACAAACGGCGCCTCCGGAATCAGCAATGGAACAGCTTGCCGCTGCATGTTCGATCCCATCAGCGCGCGGTTCGCATCGTCGTGCTCCAGGAACGGGATCAGGCCTGCGGCCACGGAGACAAGCTGTTTCGGCGAGACGTCCATGTAGTGGACATCCTTCGGCTCCACGTCGATGAAGTCGGCCCGGCAGCGGCAGGGCACGCGATCCGACAGGAACTTGCCCTTCGCATCGATCGGGGCGTTCGCCTGGGCGACGATGAATTGCTCCTCCCGGTCCGCGGTGAGGTACTCGATCTCGGCGCTGACCTTGCCATTGACGACCTTCCGGTAGGGCGTCTCGATGAAGCCAAAATCGTTCACGCGAGCGAAGGTGGCAAGCGAGGCGATCAGACCGATGTTCGGGCCTTCCGGCGTCTCGATCGGGCAGATGCGGCCATAGTGCGACGGATGCACGTCGCGAACTTCAAAACCGGCGCGATCGCGGGAGAGACCGCCCGGTCCCAGCGCGGAAAGACGGCGCTTGTGAGTCAACTCCGCCAGCGGGTTGATCTGGTCCATGAACTGCGACAACTGGCTGCGGCCGAAGAAGTCCCGGATCACGGCCGAGAGAGCCTTCGGATTGATGAGCTTGGCCGGCGTCATCATGTCCATCTCCTGATCGAAAAGCGTCATGCGCTCCTTGACCAGTCGCTCAGTGCGGGCGAGCCCGACGCGGCACTGGTTGGCCAGGAGTTCGCCGACGGTGCGGACGCGGCGACTGCCGAGGTGATCGATGTCGTCCAGCGTGCCGTCGCCGTTTTTCAGGCGAAGCAGGTACTTGGTGGCCTCGACGAGGTCCTCCTTGGTCAGGGTGCGGACATTCAGGTCGCCGTTGAGACCGAGTTTCTGATGAATCTTGTAGCGTCCCACACGCCCGAGGTCGTAGCGCTTGGCGTCGAAGAAGAGACGTTTGATCAAGGCGCGCGCATTGGCCGGGGTGGGCGGATCGCCAGGGCGCAAGCGACGGTAGATATCCTTGAGCGCCTCCTCCTCGTTCTTGGTGGGGTCCTTCTTCAGGCACTTGATGATGATGCCGTCATCCACCGAAGTGTCGACGACGCTCACCTTCTTGACGCCCAATTCAGCGATCTGCTTGACGACGGCCTTGGAAAGCGGCTCGAAGGCGCGCGCGACGACGACGGCCTTCTCCGCGTCGATGGCGTCCTCGACGAGAACCTTGTTCTCGATGTCGTCCATCTTCTCGGCGTCCTTGAGGCTCAGGGATTCGATCTCGTAGAAGAGATTGAGCACATCCATGTCCGTGCCCCGGATCTTGTCCTTCTCCTTGTCGTAGTCCGGATCGAGGAAGCTCAAGGCGCGGAACAGGGTCGTCGTCAGGAACTTGCGACGGCGCTTTTTGCGGTCCAGGTAGACATACAGCATGTCGCTGGTGTCGAACTGCGCCTCATACCAGGAACCGCGGTCCGGGATGATGCGGAAAGAATGGAGTTTCTTGCCATTGGGGTGCGTTGTCTCCTCAAAGGCCAGGCCGGGTGAACGGTGCAACTGGCTGACAATGACGCGCTCGGCTCCATTGATCACAAAAGTGCCTTGGGGCGTCATCAGGGGCAGTTCGCCCATGAACACCTTTTCCTCGCGGGCTCCGCCCTCCTCCTTCAGCAGGAAGGAGACATGCAAGGGCGCGCCGAAGGTGACCCCTTCGCGCAGGGACTCGGTCCACGAAAGCTTGGGCTCGCCAATCTCGTAGCTGTGGTAGTCGAGCGTGGTCTTGCCATCGTAGCTTTCAATCGGGAAGACCTCCTTGAAGACAGCCTGAAGACCGACGTTTTTCCGTTTCGAGGGAGAGAGGTCGGCCTGGAGGAATTCCAGATACGAATCGTTTTGAATCTCGATCAGATTCGGAGGGGTGATGACCTCCTTGATCTTACCGAAGTTAATTCGTTCAATGATTTTCGATGACATAGGATTTCGGGTGGCGCCCGTCGTCGCAGGACGAAGGGTGGGTCAATGTCTGTTCTGCTAAATACAAAAAGCCGGCGCCATCGGTCCACTTTTGGGAACCGACCAGCAACCGCCGTGTGTCCAGTCCGTTTTCGTGTTGGTCTCGACCAGGCCTGAGTGAGAAAAAGCGACGGAGCGGACGGCCTTTTTCCGCTCCGTCGCGTGCCAGTCGAGATTACTTGATTTCGACCTTCGCGCCGGCCTCTTCGAGCTTCTTCTGCGCGGCCTCGGCCTCTTCCTTCGAAACGCCTTCCAAGATGGCCTTGGGCGCTTCTTCGACGATCTTCTTGGCGTCGGCCAGGCCCAGTCCGGACTTGACTTCGCGAACCGCCTTGATGACCGGGATCTTCTTGCCGCCGTCGCCGACGAGGACCACGTCAAATTCAGTCTTTTCCTCGGCCGGAGCCGCGTCGCCGCCGCCGCCCGCCGCGCCAGCCGCCATGACGACCGCGCCGCCGGCTGCCGCCGCTTCAACGCCCCACTCCTCTTCGAGTTTCTTCACGAGGTCGTTCGCTTCGAGGATCGTCAGCGAGCCGAGCTCTTCCACCAGTTTGTCGATATCTGCCATTTTGCTTTCCTTTCAGTCTCGTCGTCCACCGGAGCCCCGATGTCTTTCAGTCCGCGGCCGCGAACCCGACGATTTACTATTTCGTTTCTTGGTTTGTTTTTCCGGTCGGACAGGCCGGCCGTGAAATTCTGGTCAATGGGATTGTCTGGCGCGCGAATCGTCTGTCTACGGGAGACAGCGGATTCCGCGGGGCGTTCAACCTTCTTCCTTGTCGACGCGGGCCTTGACCACGCGGGCGATGCGGACAACCGGTTCGTTGAGGGTGCTGACCAGGCGCTGCGCGGCGCCCTTGATCGTGCCCAGCAACCGGGAACGCATGACGTCCAGGGACGGCAGATCCGCAAGGCTCTTGAGGTCGGCCTTCTCCAGCCGCGCGTTGTCGATGTAGCCGAAACAGACCTTCGGACGATCGAACTCCGACTCGAAATTCTTGAGGATCTTCGCTGCGCTCGGAGCCTCCTCCTCGCCGAACACCACGGCCATCTGGCCCTTCATCGAACCATCGAGGTCCGTGACGCCGATTTCCCCGGCGGCGATCTTGAGGATGCGGTTCTTGACGACATGGACCTGAGCCTTGGCCTCCCGCAAGCGGGCGCGCAACTCGTCGAACTGGTCGACCGTCAGGCCATTGTAATCGACGATGATGAAGTACGGGGAGGATTTGAGCCACTCCACGTATTCGGCCGTGATGATCTTCTTCTCTTCGCGCATGGTATGAATTCGTTGAATTTGAACCGCCGGATCAGGCGGTCTGGGTTTCCTTCAGATCGACGTGCACAGCGGGGCTCATCGTGGCCGAGAGGGTCAGGCTGCGGACATAACGCCCCTTCACGCTGGAGGGTTTGGCCTTCAACACCGCGTCAATGACGGCGCGGGTGTTCTCGACCAGCTTGTTGGCCTCAAAGTCGGCCTTGCCGACCGGGACGTGCAGATTGCCGGTCTTGTCGACCTTGAACTCCACGCGTCCGGCCTTCACGGCGTTCACCGCCTCGGCGGTGTTGTCGGTGACCGTGCCGGTCTTCGGGTTCGGCATCAGGCCGCGGGGCCCCAGAACCTTGCCCAGTTTACGCACTTCGGACATGGCGTCGGGCGTCGCGATCGCGACGTCAAAGCCGGTCCAACCGCCCTTGACCTGCTCGAGCATGTCCTCAAAACCGACGTGATCGGCTCCCGCGGCCTTGGCCTCGTCAGCCGCGGCGCCGGGTTTGGCGAACACGAGCACGACGACATCCTTGCCGCTGCCGTGCGGCAGCGGAACGGTGCCGCGGACCATCTGGTCGGACTTGCGCGGGTCGACGCCGAGGTTGAAGGCCGCCTCGACGGTTTCGTTGAATTTCGTCTTGGGGAATTTGCCGATGGTCTCGACGGCCGATTCCAATTCGTAGAATGCATCCGCATCCACTGCCTCAAGGGCTTTCCGATATCGCTTGCTGGGTTTGTTTGCCATGGCTTGTGCCGGTTTGGAAAAATTACGGGAGAATCCCGATCGTCAGCCTTCCACTTCGATGCCCATGCTTCGGGCCGTTCCCGCGATGATATTGATCGCGGCCTCGTCGTCATTGGCGTTCATGTCCGCCTTCTTGGTCTTGACGATCTCCAGAATCTGTTCGCGCGTCACCTTGCCGACCTTTTTCTTGTTGGGCTCGCCGGAACCGGCCGCGATGCCCGCCGCCTTCTTGAGCAGCACGGCCGCGGGGGGCGATTTGGTGATAAAGGTGAACGACTTGTCTTGGAAGACGTCGATCACAACCGGAATCACCATGCCCGCCTGGTCCTTGGTCTTCGCGTTGAATTCCTTGCAGAAGCCCATGATGTTGACGCCATGTTGACCCAACGCGGGGCCGACCGGCGGGGCGGGGTTTGCCTGCCCGGCTGCAATCTGCAACTTGATCTGTCCAACTACCTTCTTCGCCATAACTTCAAGCTTTCTCGCATTGCCAGTATTCCAATTCGACCGGCGTGTTGCGTCCAAAAATGTTCACTGTCACCTTCAACTTGCCGCGCTCGGGCTCGATTTCCTCGATCACGCCGCTGAAATTCAGGAAGGGGCCGTCATTGATCTTGATGGTCTCCCCGACCTCGAAGCTCACCCGCGGCTTCTCTGTGTCCTCAGAATCCGAAATCTGATCCTTGATCGTTTCGATTTCCGAATCCGGCGTGGCGCTGGGCCGATCGCCTCCGACGAAGCCGATGATGCCCTGCGTATCGCGGATGAAGTACCAGGGCCCTTCGATCACGCGCTTGTTTTCGTCATACAGCTTCATGCGAATGAAGATGTAGCCGGGGTACAGCTTGCGCTGGGTCACCGACTTCTTGCCGCCGCGAACCTCCGCCACTTTTTCCATGGGCACGAGCACCTCTTCGATGTACTCCTCCATTTCCTCGGCGGCGAGGCGCTTCTCAATGCTGTCCTTGACCTTCTGTTCCTGGCCCGACAGCGTATGTATGACAAACCACTGGCTTTGCATTCGGCGTCTTTCCGGGCGCTCAGCCCATGATCAGTTGAATCAGGTTGAACAACAGCTGATCGACCAGCACGGTGAAGAAACCGAAGATGGCGATCGACACCATGACCACGGCGGTCGAGCCCTTCAGTTCCTGCTTGGTGGGCCAGGAGCACTTGCGCAACTCCTCCTTGGTCTCCGCCACGTATTTCGACAGGCGCATGATATGCCCCGCCTTCCACGCCCATCCAAAGATGGCGAGCACGGCGACCGACGATACGATGACCCAGGTATAATTGCCCATGTTGCTGTTGTTTTCTATTCGCTGGCGGAGGGGGAGGGATTCGAACCCCCGTTCCGGTTTCCCGAAAAGCGGTTTTCAAGACCGCCGCATTCGACCACTCTGCCACCCCTCCGCACCAGAGAGACTGGCAGGGCAGGAGGGACTCGAACCCCCAACCGACGGTTTTGGAGACCGTTGCTCTACCAATTGAGCTACTACCCTATCTGTCCGCCAAAAGGTTGTGTCCCGTTGCCCGGCGAGTGAAAAGCCCGGGCGGGGTCGATCAAGACGCCCGCCCGAGCCGGAATCCTTCGCCTGATTCAATCAGCTTTCGACGATCTCGATCACGCGACCGGCGCCGATGGTTTTGCCGCCTTCGCGGATGGCGAAGCGTTGGCCTTTTTCCATGGCAACCGCGCTGATCATGTCGCAGTCGAGCGTGACGTTGTCGCCCGGCATCACCATTTCGACGCCGTCCGGCAGCTTGATGCTGCCCGTCACGTCGGAGGTGCGGAAGTAGAACTGCGGGCGATAGTTGCTGAAGAACGGAGTATGGCGACCGCCCTCCTCCTTGCTCAGCACGTAAACCTCGGCCTTGAACTTGTTGTGCGGGTTGATGGAGCCCGGCTTGGCCAAAACCTGGCCGCGCTCGACTTCGTCCTTCTTCACACCGCGCAGCAGAACGCCGACGTTGTCGCCCGGTTGGCACTCGTCCAGCAGCTTGCGGAACATCTCGATGTCCGTCGCCGTGGTTTTGTGGGTGTCGCGGATGCCGACAATCTCAACCTCTTCCATCTTCTTGAGGATGCCGCGCTCGACGCGACCGGTGACGACCGTGCCGCGACCTTCAATTGCGAACACGTCCTCAATGCACATGAGGAAGGGCTTCTCGGTGTCGCGCTCGGGCAGCGGAATGTGCTCATCGATGGCGGCGATCAGCTCAGCGATCTGCTTGTTGCCCTCGTCCGTGCCGTCGAGACCGGCCTGGGAACTGCCGCGGATCACCGGGATGTCGTCGCCCGGGAACTCATACTTGCTGAGAAGTTCGCGGATCTCCATCTCAACGAGGTCGAGCAACTCCTCGTCGTCGACGAGGTCAATCTTGTTCATGAACACGACGATCGCCGGCACGCCGACCTGACGGGCGAGCAGGACGTGCTCTTTCGTCTGGGGCATCGGGCCGGAGGAGGCGTCGACCACCAGGATGGCGCCGTCCATCTGGGCCGCGCCGGTGATCATGTTCTTGATGTAGTCAGCGTGACCGGGGCAGTCCACGTGAGCGTAGTGGCGCGTCTCGCTGGAGTACTCGACGTGCGAAGCCGCAATCGTGACCGTCTTGGACTCGTCGCGAACCGTGCCGCCCTTGGTGATGGTCGCGTAGTCCACGATCTCGGCCAACCCCAAACGGGACTGCACCGCGACGAGCGCGGCGGTCAGGGTCGATTTGCCGTGGTCGACGTGGCCGATGGTTCCGACGTTGACGTGCGGTTTCGTTCTTTCGAAGGCTGCCTTTGCCATTGCTATTCCTATTTGCTTATTATTGTGTTGTTACCGTTCGATTGCTTGCAACTGGAGCCCATGACCAGGTTTGAACTGGTGACCTCATCCTTACCAAGGATGCGCTCTACCAACTGAGCTACATGGGCACGTGATTGCAAAATTCATAGATCCCAGACCAAAAAAAGACGAAAGAACTCCCCCGACCTCTCCCTTTCTCACTTGAGAAACCGGCCGACGGATGATTTCGTGGATTTCTTGGTCTAAAAAACCAGAGCGGGGAATCTAGGGATCTGGAAAATCGGTGTCAATTTTTTTTCCGATTTTTTTCGGGTCCTCTCAAACATCCCGTAATTCGAAGGCAACCGGTTCATTTTCAGGGATTTGGAACGCTGACGCACCATCCCGGACAACGTTCAGCGGGCGTTTCTGAGCCTTCGTCAAGGGGTTCCCGCCTTCGACGCCATCCCGGTCAGTTCCCGAAAGGCCTCGATCAGCTGTTTCTCGACGGGGCCGCCGACCGTAAATTGGTAAGAGACGCCGTCATAAACGATCACCGCGACCGGCGTCATCTCCACGGCGGTTCCGGTGAGAAACACCTCCGAGGCGGCGGCCAGTTCGGCGACCTCGATATCCCGTTCCACGACCTCGATACCGTTGCCCCTGGCCAATTCGATCACAGTCTGACGGGTGATTCCGTTGAGGAAACAATCGGGAACCGGGGTATGCAACGCGCCATCGATCACCAGGAAGATGTTCGCCGAGGTGGATTCGGCGATCTTCCCGCGGGAACCGAGCACCAACGCGTCATCGTAGCCCTCGCGCAGCGCGTGATTCTTGTTCAGCGTGTTCACCATATAGAGGCCGGCGGCCTTCACGGTGACTGGAAAGGACTCCGGGCTGGCCTTGCGATAGCGGGCCGCGCACAGCCGCAGCCCTTTTTCCCAGACTTCTGTGGAGATGTAATCCCAGGCCCAGGCCGCGATGGCCACGTGGGTCTTGGCGCGGGTGTTGATCACGCCCATCTGCTCACTGCCCTTCCAGGCAATGGGCCGGACGTAGCAGTTTTCCAGTTTGTTGGCCTCGATCGTCTTCTGGCTGGCGTCATCCAGCTCCGCAACCGAATAGGGCATCTCGAATTCCAGGGCCTTGCCGGAATCGATCAGGCGCTGGGAATGCTCCGTGAGCTTGAAGATGCGGCCGTTATAAGCGCGCTCGCCCTCGAACACGGATGAAGCGTAATGCAATCCGTGCGAGAGGACGTGAATCTGCGCGTCGCGCCAAGGGACCAACTCCCCGTCAAACCAGATCCAGCCGTCGCGGTCGTGAAAATCGGGATCCACCATGCTCGTTCAACAATCTCGTCGAAAACGTCGCCCTCAGACTTTCACCCACTGCCGGGCCTTGGCCGATTCCTCAACGGCCTCGAGAACGCGCTGATTGCGCATGCCGTCCACGAAGGTGGGTTGGATGGACCTGCCTTTGACGCAGGCGTTCACGAAATCGGCGATCGTGTGAACAAAGGTGTGCTCGTAGCCGATGATGTGTCCGGGCGGCCACCACTGACCGACATGCGGATGCACGCCTCCGGGTTGGGTGACCAGAATGTCGCGGAACCCCTGGCGGTCGGCGTCGTTGCCGTTGTCGAAATACTGGAGGCGGTTCATGTCCTCGAAGTCGAAGGCCAGGGAGCCCTTGGAGCCGTTGATCTCGAAAGTGATGTGGTTCTTGCGGCCCAAAGCGAAGCGGGTCGCCTCGAGATTGCAAAGCGCGCCGTTCTTGAAGCGGCCGATGAACTGGGAGGCGTCATCCACCGTGACCTTGCCCATCTTCTTGCCGCCCTTGCCGCCGAGCCCCTGCCCCTTGGCCCCCTGATCCTCGAGCGGGCGCTTCTTGATGAAGGTGTTCATCTGGCCGCAGACTTCGGCGAATTCGCCGCAAAGATAACGGCCTAGGTCAATGATGTGGGCGCAGATGTCGCCATGGGCGCCGCTGCCGCTGATCTTGCTCTGCAGACGCCAGACCAACGGAAAGTCCGGATCCACGATCCAATCCTGCGCATAGCGGGCGGTGTAGTGATAGATGTCGCCCAACGTTCCATCCTCAATCATCTTTTTCGCCTGCGCCACGGCCGGGATCCGACGGTAGTTGTGGCAGACCATGTTGACGACCTTCGCCTTCTTGACGGCGTCCACCATCTCCTGGCATTGCGCGACGTCCATGCCAAGCGGCTTCTCGCACAGGACCGCCTTGCCCGCCTGCGCCGCGGCGATTGCAATCTCGGCGTGGGAATCGTTCGGCGTGTTGATGTCAACAATGTCGATGTCCGGCGATTCGATCACGGCCCGCCAATCAGTCGACGCCTTGGCCCAGCCGAATTGTTTCTGGGCGGCGGCGAGATCCTTGGGATTGCGGCCGCAGATCGTGTCCAACTCGACATCGGCGTCCAGATCAAAGAAACGCGGGGCCTGCCGCCAACCGTTGGAATGGGCCTTGCCCATGAAACGATAGCCGATCATGGCGACCTTCAGGGTCTTCCGGGCTTTGGAGGAGGGTTTTCTGGGAACGGTTTTTCTCGGGTTCTTGGCCATGATAGTCCTGTCTCAAATGGGTTCGGGCGGACCTTTTACTCGAAGTGGCGCAAGCCTGTAAATCACAAAGCCCGGCCGCCCCCGCCACTTTTCGCTTGCCCAAGGCTTGGCCTCGGTGAAAGCCTCCCGCCTCGATTTCATGGAACTTCAACTCCTCAAATCCAAGATACACCGGGCCGCCATCACCGGAGGGCACGTAGATTACGAGGGCAGCATGACCATCGCCTCCGACCTGATGGAGAAGGTCGGCCTCCGCCCCTATGAGCGCGTGCTTTGCGGCAACATGGCCAACGGGGCGCGCTTTGAGACCTACGTCATCAAAGGCGAAGCCGGGTCCGGCGAGATCGTGCTCAACGGCGCCACCGCCCACCTTGGCAAGGTCGGCGACCTCCTCACCATCATGTCCTACGCCAATGTCGACGCCGCCGAGGCGGACGACTGGACTCCGCGGGTGATCGTGCTCGGCGGGAACAACGAGATCGTCAATGAGCGAGGAATCTAAACTCCATTTCACGGTCGCCGACATCGCCGCGCGCGTCAGCGGGGAGGTCGAAGGCGACGAAACACTGCCTCTTTCCGGCCTCGCCCCGGCGGACGTCGCCGGCCCGGGTTTTCTGACTTTTGCTGAAAACCAGGCCTTCTTCGAGAAGGCGGAGCAGAGCTTCGCCTCCGCCATCCTCGTCGCCGGGGAGTTCAGCTCGGAGACCAAGACCATCATCCGGGTGAAGAACGCGCGACTCGCCTTCGCGCGCCTGCTCCAGATTTTCCACCCGGAAAAAAAGTTCTCCCCCGGCGTGCATGCCACAGCGGTCGTCCATCCCTCGGCGACGATCCACCCGACCGCGCACGTGGGGCCTCATTGCGTGATTCACGAGAACGTCACGCTGGCCGCCGGCGTCGTGGTCCAGAGCGGTTCGCACATCGCGCATGATTGTTCCCTCGGAGATGGAACCCACCTCTTCTCAAACGTCACGTTGTATCCCCGGACCCGGATCGGCAAGCGGGTGCGGGTGCACGCGGGAACGGTGATCGGCTCCGATGGCTTCGGTTATGTCTTTGATGCCGGCATCCACCACAAGATCCCGCAGGTCGGCAACGTGATCATCCACGACGACGTGGAAATCGGCGCCTGCGTCGCCATCGATCGCGGCGCGCTCGGGGCCACGGAGATCGGCCGGGGCAGCAAGATCGACAACCTGGTGCAGATCGCGCACAACGTGAAGGTCGGAGCCAACTGCATCATCGTGTCCCAGGTCGGCGTTGCCGGCAGCACGGAACTCGGGGATTATGTGACCTTGGCCGGGCAGGTTGGTCTCGCCGGGCATCTCAAGATCGGCAACCAGGTCACGGTCATGGCGCGCGCCGGCGTGATGAACAACATTCCCGACGGCGGGGTT
>JAYPGD010000103.1:0-881 GCA_038126655.1 Verrucomicrobiales bacterium | reverse complement strand
GCGGGGTTTGGCTGGGAGCCCCGGCCCGCCCTCAACGCGACGCCAAAAAGACCATGATCGCGGTCGAGCGACTCCCCGATCTCGTCAAGCGCGTGAAGGAACTGGAGAAGCGGCTCGCCGAACTCGAGAATGCTCCCGACGAACGCCCTCCCGCCTGAGAGAACCGAAAATATTTCCAAATGTCGGTTGACGCCTAAGGCGGTTTTGGTATCGTCTCGCGCTCCTTATCCGGAATTTACATGAAAACGCATTTGCCAAAAATTGATGTCAACAAGCGCGCATGGCATCTGATCGACGCCGAGGGCCAGGTCTTGGGCCGCGTCGCCACCCAGATTGCCGATATCCTGCGCGGCAAGAACAAGCCGGTCTTCACGCCGCATCTCGACGCCGGCGACTTTGTGGTCGTCATCAACGCGGAAAAGGTCCGCGTCACCGGCAAGAAGGAGACGGGCAAGACCTACCACAGTTTCTCCGGCTGGGCCGGCGGCCATCGGAGCCGGACGGTCGCCGAAGTCCGCGCCAAGACACCGGAGCGCCTCATCATGAATGCGGTCAAAGGCATGCTTCCGAAGAACCGTCTCGGTCGCAAACAACTCACCAAGCTCAAGGTCGTGGCCGGCTCCGAGCATCCTTACGCCGCGCAGCAACCCGCGCCGCTCGCCTTGGCCTGAACCCGATTTTTCATCAAATGGTCACCATCGATCCCAACACCAAGGAATACCTCGGCACCGGCCGTCGCAAAACCGCTGTCGCCCGCGTCCGCATCAAGCCGGGCGAAGGCAAGGTCAACGTCAACGGCCGCGAGTTTGACAAATACTTCTTCCTCGAAGACCAGCGCATGATCGCCATGCAGCCCTTCGCCGCCACCGAGAACGAGAACA
>JAYPGD010000102.1:0-14270 GCA_038126655.1 Verrucomicrobiales bacterium | reverse complement strand
CCACACGGCGGGATTTCCAGAGCTGAAGCGGAATGAATTCCGCGCTCCTCATCCCGGTTGCAATCACACCCGCGCGGTTCAAGGGTTTCAAAATGCATTGCTGTGGCGTGGGCTCTGTGAGTCCATCGCGACGCCACATCCTGGCCCGAAGCCCCCCACTGGACGACGTCATGGCTCACGCTCAACTCACACGCCTTCCTTCCAGGGTCCGGTGATCGCGAGCGTCAGCCCGGTCTTCTGGATGTTCACGAACAACGTCGAACCATCCGGTGAGAAGGTCGCTCCGGCGAACTCGGATTCGTTGTAACGATTCTGCCCCAGCTTGTAGATCGCGCCCTTGGGCGTGACGCCGACCAGGAAATTGTCGCCCTTGCTGTCCTCGCAGACGACGACATCACCCCACGGCGCGACGGTGAGATTGTCGGCATTCTCGATCAGGTTCCCGTCATTCGGCTCGATGAACAGTTCCAATGTCCCGGGACGATCCGCCTCCCCGGCCTGCCCTTCGGCGGGACTTGGGGTGTAGCGCCAGATCTGTCCCTTCTTGTTCGGGCCGCCGCTGGTGCAGGCGAAGTAGATCGCCCCGCGCCCCTGCCACATGCCCTCGCCGCGGGCAAACCGCGCCGCTCCCTTGTCGAACGCGCGATAGCGGAGAAAGTCCGTTTCGGAATCCACGTCCTCCAGATCCACCCACCGAACGCGCTTGGTCTCGCCTTGAACAATCCTGCGCCCCGTCCAATTGCGCGTGTCGACGCCCTTTTCCCCCGGGCCGTAGATGGCCAAAGCCTGCAGGCGTCCGCCCTTGACCAGTTGACCTGGTTCATTGGGGACAAAGCGATACAGGCAGCTGTCCTGCCGATCCTCGGTCTGATAGACGATGCCGCTGACGGGATCGACCGCGATGGCCTCATGGTTGAAGCGGCCCATCTCGACCAACGGCTCCGGCCGGGCCAGATAAGCCTCCGCCCGCGCCGGCACTTCAAAATTGTAACCGTGCCTCTTCAGGCAGTTCTTTCCAGGCAACTCCACCGTTTCCTCGCAGGTCACCCAGGACTTCCACGGGGTCGGACCGCCGGCGCAATTGCGCACGGTGCCCGCCAGACTGAGGTATTGGGACTCGAGACGCCCGGCCCGGGTGTCATAGACAAACGTCGACGTTCCACCGAGACAGGGCTTCTCCTCCACGCCAGGATCATAACGCTGGCTTTCATGAGCATTGCCCGACAACTCATTGTCCTCGCCGAACGGCCCCATCCCGCCCGCGGCGCCCGAACTCACCTCATGATTGCGGACGACGACCGTCAAACCGTTCGGACCTTCGAATGCCGCCATGCCGTCGGGCGCGCCCGGAACGCGAAAGCCGTCTTCCATACGGTCGCCGATCGTCGATACAATCCGGTAGGAGAAACCTTCGGGCAGATCGAGTATCTTGTCGGGATCCGCCTTCAGCTTGCCGTAGCCCTTGGCCAACGAGGCGCCCGACTTGCCGGCGCCTTGGGTCACACAGCCCTGTAGTCCGCCGAACCCCAGCGTCACCGCCGCGGCTGACCTGATGAATTGTCGTCGTGTCTGATTCATAAGGGAAAACTCATTCAACCACGGATGGACGCGAATGAACACGGATGAACGGCAGGTCTTCCGGCCGAAATATCGCGCGATTGGAATAGGACCACGGGTGTCAAAACTTCACTCGCCGCCGGCCTTTCACTCCCGGGGCTTACCCATGAATAGTGCGACTGCCGCACAGATGTAGCGCCGGCTCTGTGAGCCGAAAAACGGCCCCATTCCGCAACAGCCGTCGTCTGCGCCGACACAGCGCACTCTACAACTTGCCTTTGTGGATTGCTATTGCAGCTCATACCCGAAAACCCTCTTTCACTACCTGGATTGAAATCAGACGCCTGAATCAAATCCGTGGTCATGTCATCCGTGGTTCGCGTGAATTCAAAGCGGCGAGGCCACAAAGTCATCGCGGATGTCTTCGAGGAACGGGAGCTTCTTCCGGTAGTCGCGCAAGGCCTTGATATCCGCCTTCGACGCGATCACGCCTTCATCCTTTCCGGCGTCCGCCAACACGGCCCCGCTAAAATCCACGATCCGGCTGCCGCCGTCGTACTCGAACTTCGGATCCTTGCCACAGCGGTTGACGCCGACGACATAGGCCTGGTTCTCGATCGCCCGCGCCTTGAGCAGATGCGTCCAGTGTTCGTGCCGCATGTTGGGCCAACTGGCGATGACCGTATAGGCATCGGCGCCCAGTTTGGCCGCGGCGCGAAACAACTCGGGAAAACGCAGATCGTAGCAGATGAAGTGCGCCACGTTGAATCCGTTCCAGGCGAACATCACGACATCATCCCCCGGCGCATACGCGTCCGATTCACCGCCCAGGGTGAAGCCCTGGATCTTGGTGTAGCGGGAGCCGCACGTTCCCTCCGGCGAATAGACAATGGATTGATTGCGCACCGCGCCAAACGGCCCGCGACGCACCACGCCGCCCAGCAGGTAAATGCCCCGCTCCTTCGCCTGCTCCGCCAGAAAGGCCTCCGATGGCGACGGTTCCTTCTCGGCGACCTTGTCCACGTCCATGGTGAAGCCGCTGGGAAACATCTCCTGCAGGACGACCAACGCCCCGGGTTCGAGGTCGGCCGCGTCCAACTGGCCGCGCACCTTGGCGTAGTTGGCCTCCGCGTCCTCCCAGACCGTGTCCGTCTGGACGGCGACGAGTTGCGGCAGAAGCGGCGCCTCCGCCTGTTCTTCAGCCCCCGTCTCCGGGGCCTCTGTTTCGTTGACTTCAGTTTCAGCCATGTTGCGCCTTCAGCCAGGCGACGACCTTGTCGACCATCGCCTTGCAGTGTTCCGGTTCCGAGAAAACGTGATTGGAGCCTTCGATGATGAACAACTCCTTCGGCTCGTTCGCCTTGGCAAAAATGTCGTTGGAATCCTGGATGAGCACCACGTCGTCCTCGGTCCCATGAACCAGCAACCAGGGAACGTTGATCTGCGCGCCGAGCTCGACCACCGTGCCGATCGCGGCCATGTCGTTCATGTAGACGCTCGAGAGCGGGCAGCTTTCCTCCTCCCACATGCAGCCTTCGTCCGGAGTCTCCTCGCCAAATTCGGTCTGCGCAAACTTCGCGGTGTCGACCATGCCGGCCAATGAGATCAGCAGCCTGATCCGGTCGTCCGACGCCGCGCGCTTCACCCCGACCGCGCCGCCCATGCTGTGCCCGACGTAACAGACATTCCAACCATCCAGGGCGTCGATCACCGATCCAAGATCACCGACCTCCTTGGTGATCGTGCATTCCTGAAACCGCCCCTCGGAATCGCCATTGCCCGCGAAGGAAAAGCGCAAGGCATTGATCCCGGCCGCGGCCAGGCCCTCGCCCAACGCCACGACAAAGGGGCGATCCTTGTTGCCCGTCACGCCATGGCCGATGACCACGATGTCCTTCGAGTTCTCATCGCCCTGATGAAAGGTGTAGTCGAGCTTCTCGCCCTGGGAGTTTCTGATTTCGCCAAACATGTCTGAATGAATGATTGATTGGAGTCTGAGTCGGATTTGAATTGGAGGCAGGAGTAAACCGAAGCCGGCCCGCGCGGGCAACGGGAAATTCGATTGCGCCCCCGTTAATCAGCTCGAAACGCCGGGCAGTCGTGATCCTCCCCTCCGAGCATGGCCAGATCGATCCGCTCCTCGACCGGCAGGGCGGCGCGCAATTCATCCCGGACGCGGTTCATTCCGGCAAAAAACTCCCGCATCATGGCCAGAGCCAGATAACGGCCATTGTGACTCATGACGGCCCTTCCCCCGCTGTTACGCGAGAACGCGCCGGCGCAACCTAGCGCGAGCGTCTCCGCCTCGCCCAACACTCCGCCTCGCCCAACACTCCGCCCGACGCCAACGCCGACTCCGCCAATTCCGGATCGAGACCAAACAATGCTATCATAAGACCGTAATGCCGCAGTTCCCAGGGCCGGAACCGGCGCATCCGTTCCACTGACATGCGCCCGGCATCAATCCTGGCGGCGTAGCGTCGGAGCGAAAACGTGTTCACGTACCAGGCCCCGTCCAACAGGCTGAACGCGCCTGAGCCCAGTCCGAGATACTCCGGCGCGTCCACGATATACTCATCCATCAACCCGCCCCCCGGCCTTGAAAAGCACCATGGCGACGATGCCAGCATCCCCTCGTCCCCCATACGCTCCTCGATCACCTGATACATCTCATGTTCCCTCGCCGCGTCCCACTCTCCCAATTCACGCTCCAGTCGACGCGAAACTCCCGGCGAACTCATCAATGGATACGTCGTGACCTGTTTGACTCCCGTTCCCAGGACTCCGTCAAGATCGTCACGCAATCCATCCAGGGTCTGGCTCGGAAGGTTGAAGATCAGATCGACGTTCAACGTGGGAAACAGTGCGTTCATCTCCCGGATCGCATCCAATGTCTTCGCCGGCGGAAACAGCTCCGGCTCCCGCCGCATGCGGCGCAGGATGTCCGCATCGAGCGTCTGCACGCCGACCGAAAGGCGTTGCACGCGCCCGGCGAGACTCCCGGCAATTCGGGGATTGAGATGATGGGCGTGGGTCTCGCAGGAAACATCCCGAACCCCGAACAACTTGCCGGCGAGATCCAGCGCGCCGATCAAGCGGTCCACGGCCACCGTCGGGGTCCCGCCGCCCACATAGAGCGCGTCACAACGGTAGCCCAGTTCCGCGGCCATGCGCATCTCCCGTTCCAATCCATCAAAATAGCGTTCCGCCAGGTCCGGGCAGAACGGGACCTTATGAAACGAGCAGTAGGGGCAGAGCGTTTCGCAGAAGGGGACGTGCAGGTAGAGCCCGTAGCGTCGGCCGCGCTCCGCCGCAGGCAACCGATCCAAGGAAACCGCACGGGGCCGCAATCCGACGTGCAAGGCCACGCGCATCAGGCTGGTTAGAGCCCGCTCCGCGAGCTTCAACCTGCTCCGATCCAGGGCTTCCTTGAGGGCGCGAAAACAGATCATGCAACAACAGCGCAGCCTCCCGCGCCTCACCGATTGGAACATAAACGACGCGGATATTTCGAGCTGATTTCGAGGCTGCGGGATTGTGCTTCCCTCCCGCTTCCCGCAACGTTGCGTCAGATGAACGACGACGCCCCCTTCGAATCACCCGACTACTTCAGCGGCGAGCAGTTTGCCGACGAGGTCATGGACGCCCTGCGCGAAAGCGATGTGGACATGACCGAGTCGCAGGATTTCAACTTCTACCTCTATCTCGAAACCGAGAACGACGCCAAGGCCTGCGCCGCCGAAGCCGCCTTGATCGGACTCGAAGCCAAGGTCATCGACCCCGATGACATGGAGGAGGACGTGGAGGACGAAGAGGACGAGGACGTCCCCGAGGAATTCAAGGAGACGCTCGACGAGATATTCGCCGAGGACGATGAGGAACCGGAAACCCGCTGGCTGTGCCTGACCTCAGCCCAGATGGAGCCGTCACAGGAGCGGTTCAAGGAAATCGGAGACAAGATGATCGAACTGGCCCGGCAATATGAGGGCGACTTCGACGGCTGGGAGGTCAATCCCGATTCGATCGAACAGGCCCTCGAGGAGATGTTCGGCTCCATCATCGACCAACTCGGCGACCTGGAAGACCTCGGGGATGACCTCGGCGACGCCTCCAGCGAGGAATTCCTTTCCCTGGATTTCGACGAACTCGAAGCGGGCGACGATCTCAGCCCGGAGGCGGAGAAGTTCCTCCGCGCAGCCTGCGCCGAATTCAACGTCAAACAAAACCAACTCCGCGAGGAATGGCGCTTCGGCGAGTGCGAGCAGTGGGGCTACGAACAGGACACCGGAGTCTTCCAACTCGATTTCGAGGACGGCTCCAAACTGCTCGCCGACGGGCAGATCGCGGGCAGTTACGACCCGGGCGAGGAAACCTGGGAATGGGCGTGGAATAACCCCAATGTCGATGAATCCGTCGCCCGCGACAGCCAACGCGTCCGCGAACTGGGCGACGACTTCGACCTCGATTACCTGCGCGCCGGAATCGTCCCGACCCCAGGAGGCCCCTTCCCCGAATTCCTAGCCGCCATCGGCGTCAAGGCCACGGACTCCATCGGCGTCTACCCCGGGGACACCGGCGATGTCATCGCTTTCATCCTGCTCAAGAATCCCAAATGGATGAGTCCCGAAGAGTGAGGGGCAGTGGTCGGTATCCAGTATTCAGCAATCGGCAATCCGACCTCAAATCTCGAATCTCAAATCTCGAATCTCTAATCACGGATCACATCCACCCGGCAAGCATGTTGCGCAAGAGGACAAGTTCCTTGAACAGCTTGCCTCGATCGCGATGGGCGTGCTCCAGGCACCACGGCCCACTGAACCCCGCCTCCCATCCAATCTCAAAACAGCGCCGCAGATCGTAGGCGGCGTGGCCGCCATCCTGGTCTAGCGTCTTCGCCTTGAAATCACAGGTGACCGCCAATGGAAACGACCGCCGCAGTCCCTTCCAACGCAATTCGTCGCTGTTCCAGTTGCCCGTGTCCGGACTCGCGGCGACATTGCGATTGATTCGTTTGATCAGAACGGGAATGGAATCGGGGTCGGCCTGCATCCAGCCGTAGTTTTCCACCAGCATCCGCACGCCGCGCTTCTCCGCGTGATCCGCCAGGCGTCGATAGCTGTCCACATGGATCGTCAGATCCGGCTTCTGCGGCAGCGGCAGGGGGCGCGCCCACTTCGCGCCGGCCTTGGCGGCGTCATCGATCGACTTTCGATACACGTCGAGCGCCCGGTTCCGGACATTTACATCCGGTGAATTCATGTCCAGGCCGCGCTGGTTCATCTTGAGATTCGTGATGACGCAGCCGGCCTTTTCCGCCTCGATCCGAAACGCGTCAATCCGCTTCCCCGCCTTCGCGAGGGTGTTGGTGTTCAGGTCGATGACCCGCATCCCCAACTCGTCGCGCATCACCCGCGGCAGATCCATGATCGCAATCCGGCCGCCCGCCGAAGTCGCCCCGAGATGGGAGTCGATGGAGGAGGTGGTGATGCCGATGGAGGCTTCGGGAGCGTCCGCGGCAACCCCGCGCTCAAGAAAGCCCGTCGGCGCCAGCGCGGCGGCAACCCCGCCCAGGCGTATCGCGCGTCGACGCGACATTGTCTGTTTCTCGTTGCTCTTCTTCATGATCAAACGCGGCGTGCAGCATCTACAACCGGGCCGCCTGCCAGCGGCGACCTCGTCGCAGGGATTGCAGCGTCGCCGTTGAGCTCACCTGCTCTCCTTCACGACCTCGTGCAGCAACACGCCATTCTCGTCGAAGAACTTGAACCTCAGCTTCAACGACCCGCCCTTTTTCGGCAGATCCACCACGACATTCAGAAATCCGCCCGAAGGCGTCCGCGAGGTGTAGGGTTGCTTCACCAATCCATCAGGGTCCGTGCTGTTCTTCGAGCCCGGCTTCACGCCCATGCGGGAATTCGCGTCGACCAACGCGCCGGTGGAAAACTCTTCGAACCCGCTCGGATGAATCGAGTGATACTGCCAGTGCCGGTCGCCGCAGACGAGGTAGAGCCCCTTCTCGAGGAAGCCGTTTTCCTTCGCCCAGCCGAAGAACTCATTCCCCTCATGCTGGAAGCCGCCGATGTTGGTGTGATTGTCCTTCTTGCCCTTTCCGTCGGGCCCCACCATCGGCGTCGGCGTGATGACGACCTTGAACTTCGCCCGCGATTCCAACAGCGTCCGCTTGAGCCAGGCCTTCTGCTCCGTGCCCCAGATCGTCTTGCCCGGTCCGTCAGGCGAACGGTTCGGACTGCGATAATCCCGCCCCTCCAAAAACCAGATCTGCAGTTCCGAACTGACCCGGTAGGTGCGATAGGTCACCGCATCCGGATCCTTCGGATCCACGATGGGAACCTGCTCGCGGAAAACCCTGATGCCCAACTCGCTGGAGGGCTTCCGGTCGCCGGTGTTGTCATTGTCGTTGTAGCGGTGGTCGTGATCGTCCTTCTCCCAGTAGGTCGGAACCTCCGCAAACAAATCCACAAAGCGCGGCTGCACGAACTGCTCGCGCCACTTCTTCCGCATCGAAGGCGCGTCCGTGGCGCTGAACTTCCTGTGGTGGTCGTAGTAGACATTGTCGCCCGTGCCGACGAAGAAGTCGGGCTTCAGGTCCAACATCGCCTTAAGCGCCGGATAACCCAGTTTCTTGTCGGCTCCTTCGTAGGCGCGTTTGCCGTCGCCCCTCGGACCATCCTGGAAGAACGCGTAGTTCATTCCCGTAACCACGACAAAACTCGTGTTCGCCGAATGACCACCGCCCCAATGCGTCTTGAACGACCGTGTGGGGCCGGTCTTCGCGGATCGCCTCTGCCCGCCGAAATGCAGCCGGTAGTAGTGCTTCGTCCCCGGCTTCAGCCCGTCCACCTTGAACTTCACCAGATAATCGCCCTCCGGCTTCGTCGTCACCCAATCCGTGAATCGCGAGCCTCGAAAGGCGTCGTTGTCGGCGATTTCAAAGCGGGCCACGCCCAACGCTCCGGGCACATCCCCGTCCGCATCCACCTTGGGCCCGGTCAGGCGGGATTGCAGAATCACGCTGTCCATCGACACCTCCCCCGCCATTTCCCCTTGAAGGTGATCGATGTCTGCAGCCGCGATCTGCCCCACCAGAGCCCCGGCCAATACCAACGCCGACAGCCGGCGCGCCTGTTCCACGATTGTCTTCAACATGAGACGAAATCTATGCGACCCGTTCGCGCGCGCGCAACTGATCTCTTGGCCGGAGCAGGGCTTACGGATGAGCTGCGCAAGCAATCCCATAGGCGGGTTGTCGCGCGCGCTCTTTGAAACCGGTCGATCACTGTCGTATGACGGTTTCGTACTTCGGCTGACACAGCCGACGCTACATCTGTGAAGCGGTTGCGATTGTTGACTCATCCGCAAGCCCAGTTCGCCGGAGCGCTCCACCGCCCACTTACAATCGCACGCAATTCTCCCCTTTCAACGCGTTCGTCATTGCCTTGCCCCTGATCCATCTGGCATAGATCCGCGCTCCCATTTCAACCCCCAGCTGACGAGACGCCCATGCCGACCAAGAAGACGACCCTGAACGAGGAAGAAATCATCAAGCTGCTCACCGACATCCTGCCCAATGTCACCAACGACCCCTCGGTGTCGGGCCGGATCATGAATGCGGTGCAGAAGGAACTGCGCCACAAGTCGCAGGTCGCCGCGTTCCACGAATACTGTCAGAAGTGCCCCCTTCCCGACCTGACCGAGGACACGGTCAAGGAACTGACCGCCCGCTTCGAACACGAATTCGGCAAGCAGGGGCTCGAACTCGACGCCGACAACTCCGAGGACAAGCTCTACGTCGAGGTCCAACTCGGCGACGCCACCCTCACCAGTGAGATCGCGGTCAACAATCGTCCGCTCGACGAGGACGAGGAACAGGAGGTGAAACTCAAGTTCATCCCCTTCCCCGTGGCGCTCGACGGCGACCCGGAGCTGGTCTGGATAATGGCCAAGAAGGAAAACCTGAGCCCCGACGAGGCCGGCATGGCGTTGGCCGTCGCACAATCAGAATTCTGGGAGACCAAGGGCGGACAAAACGCGCTGCGCAAGGGAGCCCAGCGGAACTTCCCCGACTTCATCTCCCGCGTCCCCGCCAAGATGCTCGCGGAGGTCGGCCTCAAGCGACACTACAAGGAACCGGAAACCGTCAAGGTCATCCGCCAGCTGAAGCCCGGAAAGAAAGGTTCGCCCGATTGAAAGCCAGTCCAAGAACCAGCGGCATTCCTACCGCGTGGGCGTGACCGTAGGCCGCCGGTTTCCGAAGGTTGATGCGGAATGAATTCCGCGCCCCGCCGACGGCTTCAAAGCTCTGCAGGCATTGCCTCTCTTCCCAGTTTCAATCACGCCCCTCAGAGCCCGGCCATCGCCTTGTCGAGTTTCTCGTAGATCTCGGCCATGGACTCCTCGGTCTCATCGCCCATGTTGGAGATGCGGAAGGTCTTGCCCTTCACCTTGCCGTAACCGCCGTCGATCAGGACGCCCTGCTCCTTCATGCCTTCAACCAGTTTCGGGACCTCGATCACGCGTCCGCCTTCCTTCGCGCCGTTGTTCACGCAGGTCAATGTTTGCGATTCGAATCCCTCATCCGGAAACAAGGTGAAATCATGCTTCGCCGCCCAGTCGCGGGTCTGCTGCGCCAGCTTCGCGTGCCGGGCGAAACGATTGTCCAGCCCCTCCTCCAGGAATTCGTCCAGCTTCTGCGACAGCGCGTAGCAATGTGAGATGCTCGGCGTGCTGGGCGTCATGTTGCTCTCAGCGTTCTTCTGAAACTCCAGAAAGTCGAAGTAGTAGCCGCGCGTGTTCACTGTCGCCGCGCGCTCCATCGCCGCCTGCGAAACCACGAACACCGCGAACCCGGGCGGCATGGCGAAGGCCTTCTGCGTGCCGGCCAGCAACACATCAATGCCCAGCTCATCAAACTTCAGCGGAACCGCCGTCATGGAACTGACCGAATCCACGATGAACATCACCTCGGGATGCTTCTTCTTCAGCTCGGCAATCTCCTCCAACGGGCTCATCACGCCGGTCGAGGTCTCATTATGCACCAGAGTCAACGCATCGAATTCGCCGGTCGCGAGCTTCTCGTCGATCTGCTCGGCGCGGATCGGCGAGCCCCAGTCAACCTGCAGCCCTTCGGCCGGAATGCCGCAGCGTTCGGCGACGTTCAACCACTTGTCCGAAAAGGCGCCCTTCATGCAACAGAGCAGCTTCTTCGAAACAAGATTCCGGATGGTGCCCTCCATGATCCCCCACGCCGAGGACGTGCTGAGATAGACCAGCCGCTCGGTGTAAAGCAGTTGTTGCAGCTGCGGCTGGATCTTCGCGTAGAGATCTTTGAAGGCCTGACCGCGATGCCCGATCATCGGCGTGCAGAACGCCTCAAAGGTCTTCGGGCTGATCTCAACCGGCCCCGGAATATGAAGTTTCAGATGACTCATAGAAAAAGCTCGTGAAAAATTTCACAAAGCCAACGCCAAGGCAAGCGGCGTTTTGAAAATCAGCGCAGAATCCGACGCCATTGCAATCGGGCGGTCGAATACACAGGTTGAAGAATTGCTCTGCAGTGGGGTTCTGTGAGCCCAATGCGGCGCCGTCGCCTGGCCCAGGCAACGCCACATCCTGTCCCCGTCGCCAATTTCCGGCTTTGATTGATTGCCCCGCCCGAAATGCGTTACACCCTTGGGCGTGAGCGATACGAAGACGAAACACACCCAACTCAAACGCCAGGTTGGCGTCTGGGGCGCCGTGTTCATGGGCCTGGGAGCCATGGTGGGGACGGGCGTTTTCTTCAGCATCTTCCTGGCGGAGCAGGTGTCCGGCCCCTCTGTGATCCTCGCGACCTTCCTGGCGGCCATCGTCGCCGCCTGCAATGGACTGAGCAGCGCGCAACTCGCGGCAGCGCATCCCGTCAGCGGCGGGACCTACGAATACGGCTACCAATACCTCACCCCGCAACTCGGCTTCACCGCGGGGTGGATGTTCCTGATCGCCAAGAGCGCCTCCGCGGCAACCGCGGCGCTTGCGGCCTCCACCTACATCCTCGTCTTCCTGCGGGATTCACTTTCCGTGGCTCTCCCGCAAGTGATGGGAGTCGGCCTGCTGCTGGCCATCCTGATCGGAATCACCCTCATCGTGTATCTGGGCATCCAACGATCGAACATGGCCAATATCATGATCGTCTCCGTGACCCTGTTCGCATTGGGCGCCTACATCCTTGCCTGCCTCCCCACCGCTGTCGACAGCGGCGCCGAGGCCTTCAAGCCGTTCTTCGAACACGGCGCCAGCGGCGTCCTGCATGCGACCGCGCTCATGTTCGTCGCCTACACGGGCTACGGACGCATCGCGACCCTGGGCGAGGAGGTTAAGGAACCGGCGCGAACCATCCCGTTGGCCATCGTGACCACGATGGCGGTGACCGCCCTGCTCTACGTGACGGTGGCCGCCGTATCCGTGGCCATCCCCAACACCAGCGGTCAGTTCACCGGACTACAACGCCAGGCCGCGGTCGTCGGCGTTCCGGGACTGGTTCCCATCGTCACCATCGGCGCCATCACCGCGATGCTGGGAGTCTTGCTCAACCTGATCCTTGGGCTATCCCGCGTCCTCTTGGCCATGGGGCGTCGGGCGGATGCGCCGGCAACCTTTGCTCACATCGATCCGAAACACCATTCGCCCCAGCACAGCGTCATCGGCGTCGCCGTAATCATCGGCGTCTTCGCGCTCCTCGGCGACGTGAAGCTGGCCTGGTCCTTCAGCGCCTTCACCGTGTTGATCTATTATTCGATCACCAACCTCGCGGCCCTGAAACAACCGGCGGAAGAGCGTCGCTACCCGAAGATCATTCAGATTGTCGGGCTGTCGTCGTGCCTGTTCCTCGCCTTCCAGGTCGATGCGCGGACCTGGCAGATCGGCATTGGATTGATCCTCGCCGGACTGGGTTGGCACGCCGTGGCGCGGGGAAGGCGGCTGGCGAAAACCGGGAAGGCGGATTGATCGGGAATCCTGATGAAGTGCGAAGCCTTCTGAACCAAAGATCAGACTCCACTTCCACGTTTTCTGTCGCTGCATGCCGAGCAATGCTCGGCGCTCCGGGCTCCATCGGACTTCCCGAGAATCCGCGCCCAGGTCCGCGTCAACGCGTGACCTTGGGCGATCCCCAGAGGGGCCAGCAGTTTCCATTGCCCTGCTTGCCGGAGACAATCCGCAGGGTCAGTTCATCGACGCCTGACACATCCACCTCAATCGGCGCGTAGGCCGTCCCCTGCAATTTGGCGCTGCGAAACAATTCCTTGCCGTCGCCTTCCACGATGAAGATACCGGAGCCCGCGATGTCGACGCCTTCCTGCAGGCCGATCGTCGCCGAGAACTTTTCCCACTTTCCTCCCAACCGGAACGCGAATTCGGAAGGCGCATGGGCATACAACCCCTTGGCATGAAACTTTCCGCCCGCATGCAACAGGACGCCGTCGCGGATGTTGCGATCGAAGTAGTAATGATTCCGCGCGGGCTTCCCCCACCCGACCAACGCCTTCTTCCACCTGGCGTCCGAAAGGAACACCTCGCTTTCCTCCGTCTTCTGCAAGTCCACCAGCTTCTGACTTTCCTTGAGCGCAGCGAGGCTCTCGAACGCGGCCATCTGCGCCTCCCCAAGCCGACGCCGCTTCGATTCACGAACGATCTCCCCTACCGCGCCCCAGTCCGATTCGTAGACCGCCGCCTCGGCGCGAGCCAGCAGCCAGCGCGTGTTCAGCCCTGCTGCGTCCGGCCGTTGCTGTTTGTCGACTTCGTAAGGCAGGCGTGTCTTCGAAACCTCGCCATTGGCGTGAACGATGGACACAACCACGGCGTGAGGTCCGCCGCGCCAATTGTCCGTCTCGACCGTAAACCTGCCGTCCTGAACCTCCCCCACCCAACCGCGCGCGTCATAGTTCTGGTTCCCGGCCGGATCGATGTAAACGATCGCGGCGATCGCTTCGACCTCCACGTCCACTTTCCCGGCGACGGTCAGACGCGTTCCCTCAGCCTCGAATTGGATGTCGTCAAATTCCCCTTTCGCCGGCTTGTCCGCCTCGCGGCGACTGCCCGTAAACAGGGGATGCGCCGCAAGCCGCAGGCAACTGGCCAGCGTCATGAACGACCCGCGCTTGCTCCACAGCTCCTTTCGATAAGTATGATTGCCCGAGCCCATCAGCGCATTGCCCATGGCCTGAAATTCACGTCGACTCTGGCTGTTGTGCGGCAACCCGAGGGCATGCCCCAGTTCATGCGCGATGCCTCCGATATACGAACTGTTAAATGCAGCCAGCGTCTGATCGCGGTCCCCATTGTGTTCCCAGAAGACAATTCGGCTCTCCGTGTCTCTTAGGTGAACGGTGTCCAACAACCGGCAATCCGCGGCAAAACAATGTCCCTTTCGGTGGTTCGCGCCCCCATCCCCGTAGTAGGGAGAATTAAAGATGAACTTCCCCTTGTCATCCTCTTCGCACAATCCGCAGATGATCAGGACGTAATCCTTTTCCAGGTTCACCTTGCCTCGGAGCGTCCGGCGGATGTCGCGCCGCACCAATTCTCCAGTGGGATAGCTGTATCGACCATGCGGCAAGGCCCCTTGCGCGTAATGCAGCTTCAGGAGATTCCCGTCCATCTCCAGGGGAAAGCTCTGGGAGCGGAATCCATTGCGCTCCATCTCCTCACGATAGAAG
>JAYPGD010000101.1:12122-14319 GCA_038126655.1 Verrucomicrobiales bacterium | reverse complement strand
TGAACATGAGGGCGTTCCAGGGATTCTTGAACGGGACCTTGATGGTGTCGGTGGCGAAGCCGTTCAAGGCGCGACCCCGCGCGCCCTTGGCAGTGAGGACTTCGGGCCAGAGGGAGGGGCCGCCTTGGGTGAACAAGTCGGGGCGGACAGGACTTTTGCGGTTGACCTTCCCCGCTGTCAGGGCGGCTTCCTTTGAGTGCGGATACTTGACATCGATTTGAACGCGCTGCGACGCCCTGGAAGGCGATACCAGGGCGACGACCTGTCCGCTGGGCGTCAATTCCAATCTGACTTCTTCCGGTCCAGTAATCCCGCAACTGAATACCTTCGTTCCGTCGGACTGAACGTTGCCATTTGAGAAAACAATAATATCCATCCGCTTGTCATTGCCTGCGGGTTTCAGATCAGTGGCCTTGAATCCTTTTGGGACACTGCAAACCAAGGTCTTCAACGGATGGGACGAAGGCTCGACAACCAAGACCCTGCGAAATGTCGGAATCTCGCCGACATCCTTGAGCGCGGGGGCCTCGAGCACGGACGTATTCCCCACCGTATACTTGAAAACCACCTGCTCCCCATGCCGATACAGCCCCTTGAAATGCGCCCAATCCTTCGGCAGTGATCCCAGTTTGTTCGGTCGCGGATCGTCGAAGCTCCCGTTCTTGGCCCAGCCGGGCATCTTGTCGGTGGAGAACTGGATATCGCCGTCGGGTGAAGGCGGGATGGCGAGGCCGAAACGGCGGGATTCCATCTTGAGGAAGCCGCCGGTCCAGCCGGCGGTGTAGCGCAGGGTCTCGGTATCGAAGACCACGCCGGCCTTGCCGCCGGCCAGTTTGACGGCAATGCCTTTGGCGGCCTTGCCGCGGCCGGTGTTGATCGCGCCGCCGAGGAAGGGGCCGGTGTCCATCTTCTGCCAGCGATCGTCGTGCCAGTCGGCGTCGGTTTGGCGTGTGGGGTCGTCGGCGTCGCCGGTGCCGGCGACCTTCCATGATTCGTCCTTTTTGGGCGGGGTGGATGCCTTGGCCGGTTTGGCGGCGGCGGCAAAGACGGCCTTGGCCCCGGTCTTTGAATGGTCCTTGAATTCGACTTTCGCCGAAAGCTGGTCAAAGCGCCAGTGACCGACGGTTTGGGCGTCGCTCTCGAACGCGGTCTTGGGCGCTGCGTCGATCTTGCGGACGCCCGAGGAAATGCGCATCTCGTCGATGAATCCCTGGCAGCGGATTCTGCCGTCATTCAGCGAACCGATGGCCAATGTTCCGGGAAGGCTCCTGCCCTGGTTGAATTTGATCGCCGCCTTGGCGACCTGTTTGCCGTCCACGAACAGGGCGGCTTCCTTGTCGGTGACGGTCATGGCGAGCGCATGCCACTGGTCATCGCAGATGTCCGTCTTGGCGCGGATATGATCCGGGGTGAAGCCGGGCAGGTAGGCGGTGAAGGCGCCGGACTTGGGCATGCTGAAGATTTCCCAATGGGTTGCCGAGGCCTTCGATTCATTGGCGACGAGGATGTTGTAGGACGATTTGTCCGCGAGCCGGGCCCAGCATTCGACGGTGAAGGGGCGTTGGCTGTAGATGGCTTTGGGCGCGACGCGGAGAGACGTCGCCGCCGCATTCAAGGCCTTGCCGAAGCGGCCTTCGACAGTCTTCTCCTTCGGCAGCGGTTTGGCGGGCTTGGTCGCCTTGGCCTGCTTCTTGGATTGCCCGGATTTGCCGCTGGCGCGTTTCTCGGATTCCGCGGGCGACCATTGGCTGCCTGAACGAAACACGAGGTTCTCCAGGGTGTCGGTGGGCGGATCGAAGGTGATGTTGTCGCGGCCGACGGTCCAGATGAGGCCGCGGCGGATCAGGGCACCGGCGCCGCGGACGGATTCGTCGGCATGCCCGAGCAAGGTCTGGAAGACGCGGGCCTTTTCGTAGTTGTAGGCGAAGGCGAGAGGCTCGCCTTTGCCGGTGACCTTGGAATGGGCGGTGACAAGCGGTTCCATGGGGGCGTCGCCGGCCTGGCGGAAGTGGTCCTTGAGGTCCTGCCAAGAGACGCGCCAGGACAGGTTGTGCACGTAGAGGCGGTTCGTGGAGATCTCGATCACCTCCTCCTCGTAATCGCCGCGGCGGTCGCCGCCGCGCGAGTACGGGTGCGAGGAGCGCCCGCCGCCGCCGCGGGCGCCGCGGGGCGGACCGTAGCTCAGGGTCGGAGGCGG
>JAYPGD010000101.1:0-12112 GCA_038126655.1 Verrucomicrobiales bacterium | reverse complement strand
GCTGGTCGCCAGCCTGGCGGAAGTAGAGTTCGTCGGTCGTGGAAAAGGGTTTCAGACCAAGGGTGATGGGATGTGTCTGGTTGGCGATGTCGACCTTGAAGGGGCCGTATTTGTCGTGGCCGCTCTTGCCTTTTCCGTGGAGCCAGTAGCGGCGGAGCATTTTGGTGTGGTACTCGGGCCAGACGGAGTTGGTATTCGGAATGGTCGGGGTAAAGGCGCCATTGGCGTAGTGAATGATGGAGAGGCCGCCGCCGCTTTTGAGGTAATCCACAAAGCCTGTTTTCGCCGCATCGCTGAGACCGGCCTTGTCCCAGTTGCAGTAGTTCATCACGACGGCGTCGTAGTCGGCGCGCTTGATCGTCGCGAGGTCCTCGGGGTTCTCGGTGACGTGGGCGATGACGCGCGGGTCCTGTTCGAGGACGCCGATCAAGGCGGCGGTGAGCTTGCGCCAGTCGTGCCCGGGGTGGTGATAGCCGGTGACGATGAGGGCCTTGACCGGCTTCTCCATGGCGGACTCCACGCCGCCTTCGGGGATCTCCGCGCCGGCGGCCCAGACGATGGCGTTGAGCAGCAGCTTCCGGTAATCCGGCTTATGCCAGTTGTCGAAGTAGTGGCCGCCGGTGAAGCCGAAGCCGCGTCCGCCATTCTTGCGCTCCAGGGCCCAGCCGACAGTGTGGTCGCGCTGTTCGCCGGGAGGGCGGGTGAGGACGATCGGTTTGACCCGCGGATCGTCGGGGCGGAAACGGATGTTGTAGTAGAATTCCTCCTTGAGGCTGAAGGGCTTCACGCCGCGGAGGATGGGATGCGAAGGGTCGCCGAGCTTGGCCGGTCCTTCGTAGGTCTTGATGGCGGAATACCAGTTGTTTTTGCCGGAGCCTTTCTCGTAATCGAAGTAACCGCCGACCCATTCGGTGACGCGTTCGTGGAAGCGGCTGGGATTGAAGGTCGCCCAATGCAGCTGGATCAGGCCGCAGCCGCGCTTCATCTGCTTTTCGAGAATCTCGATGCGTTTTTGGACGTAGAGCGGATGGGCGGTCTCCTCTCGGTTGGAGCCGTCGGAGTCGAAGAGGATCAGGTCGGCGTCCTCCAGGGTTAAAGGATCCTTGGGCCAGCCTTGGAAATGCGCCTCGGTGACGACGTTGTTGAGATTCGGGGAAGTGTCGAGGAGTTGTTTGATGAGGATGACATCCTTTTCGTATTCGTGGATGCCCTTGCCGTGGCCGGTGATGGGGCCGGCGATGAGGACGATCTTCTTCGGGGCGGCAATCGAAGCGAAGGGTGAGGCAATTGTAAGAACGAGGCATGCGAGCAGCGCGCGAAGCGTCTGGTTCTGGCTGCGGACGCTGGGAATGGAATCAGTCGGCATGGCTCCATTCATTGACGCTTCCCCGGGGTTCGGCAATTCGAAAAGGGGCGCGGTTTGATGCTGGCGAAAGGCGTTGTTTGTGCGAGGCTTCGCTCCGCGCCGAGCGCGACAACCGATGCACATACACGACCACGACAACACCCGGGAGGAACTCACCGCGGATCGTCCGGCGCATGGCCCGGCGACGCGGGCCACGCTCTGGCTGGTTCTGCTGGCGAGCGTGGGCGTGATCGTGTTTGTCGGGTTGCGGCTTTCAGATCTGCAACGCGATCCGGAATTGGAGTTCAACATACGGAAGCTCACGGGTGAGGAACTGGGGCAGCGGTTGGAGGGGTTGGCTGTGTTGCAGTTGATCGCCGCCGAACGGGACTCTGGAATCGCGCCGCGCAAGATCGAACGGGCCCTGCCAGAGTTGACCGAGGCTTTGGACGATCCCGACGCGCGGGTCCGTTCAGCCGCGATGAAGGTCCTGATGACAATGGGGCCGCTGGGCGCGCCGGCCAAGGCGGCCGTGGCGCGCAATCTCGAGCACGCCGATCCGGGGATGAGAAGCGGGGCGCTGGCGACCCTGTGGCGGCTGGATCCGGAGGATCCCGAGTTGATCGCGCGCGCGTTGGTGATCGCCAGCGAAGAGGATATTCGCGCGGCGAGGGTCGGCGTCCAGATTCTGGGGGAGTTGGGCGAGCGGGCGCGGCCGGCGGTTGACGCCCTGGAGAAACTGGGGGAACGGGAGGAACTCAGGGACGCGATCGGCGTGGCCCTGGATTCGATAGTCGGATTGGGGAAGTGACGACGGCTTCACGCCGTCCGGCCGGGAATGGGGCGGCGATTGGCGTCGCGAGGTGATTCTCCGGCCCGTTTCCGGACTTCGAATTCCTTTTTTGTGGAATGTCGATTTGAATCCGAGCAAACTCCGCGACCCGTCATGATCGGAGCCCTACTCAAACCCGAATTGATCAAGATGATCGACGAGCGCGACTCGGCCGGTCTGCGGGTGGCGTTGTCGGAATTCCCGGTGGCGGAGATCGCCGAGATCTTTGAGGACTTCGACATTGACCGGAAGGCGATCATGGTCCGGACGTTGCCGAAGGATCTGGCGGCGGACTTGTTCGAGGTGCTGGATCAGGAAGAGCGGGAACTGCTCGCAGACGCCCTGAAGACGGAGGAGTTGGTCGGGATCCTTGACGAGGTGGAGCCGGACGATCGCACCGACTTCCTGGAGGACCTGGAAGAGGAGGACGCCGAGGAGTTGGTCAGCAAGCTGCGGCCGGAAGAGCGCGAGATGGCCGAGCAGTTGCTCGATTATCCCGAGGATTCCATCGGCCGCATCATGACCCCGGAGTTTGTGTCGATCGAGGACGACTGGACGGGCGGTTATGTGTTGGAGCATCTGCGCGCGATCGGCCAGGAGCGCCGCGAGGCGCTGCACGAGATGTTTGTCACCGATGCGGAGGGGAAACTCGTGGGGCGGCTGGAGTTGGCGGACGCGGTGATCGCGAATCCGGAGCTTTCGGTGGCGAAGGCGGTGGACACGAACCTGCCGTCATTGCAGGTGACGGACGATCAGGAAACGGCCGTCCAGGAATTCAAGAAATACGACCGCCACATGCTGCCCGTGGTGGACGATGCGGGGAAACTGGTCGGGATTGTGACGGGCGACGACATTCTGGACGTCGCCGATGAGGAGGTCACCGAGGACATGCAGAAGATGGCGGCCATGGAGGCGTTGGATGAGGCCTATCTTTCCGCGAGCCTGTTCTCCATGGTGCAGAAGCGCGTGGGCTGGCTGGCGATCCTGTTCGTGGGGCAGTTGCTGACGGCGTTTGCGATGAGTCACTACCACGAGCAGTTTTCCGAGGCGATGTATCTGGTGTTTTTTCTGCCGTTGATCATCAGTTCCGGCGGCAATTGCGGTTCCCAGGCCGCGACGCTGGTCATCCGTTCCATGGCCATCCAGGAATTGGATCTGTCCGATTGGTGGAAGGTGGTGCGGCGGGAGATGGGCTCCGGGCTGGGGTTGGGGCTCGCGATGGGGGCGCTGGCGCTGGCGGTGACCGGGGTCTGTGTGAGCACGGGGCTGGGCGGCTCCGGCTTGTTCGGACCGGAGCCGTGGCGGATGGGAATCGCGATCGCCGTGAGCCTGGTCGGGGTCGTGATCTTCGGTTGTCTCTTCGGCGGCCTGCTGCCCCTGGGGGTGAAGGCGTTGGAATTTGATCCGGCGGTCTGCTCCACGCCGCTGGTCATGACCTTTGTGGATGTGCTCGGGTTGTTGATCTATCTGCTCATCGCCCGGGCGGTCCTCGGGATTTGATCGGCCAATCGGTCAGCGATTGGCAATACCTTGCTTGACACCGGATAGGGCATCCAACAGCCTGCCACTTTCCGGCGCTAATTTAATTCAGGCAACACTGGCAAAGACTGGCTCATGATTCGATTGAAAGGCGTAGCAACCACCATCCTGATCGGCGCGGCGTGCGCCGTCCTCACCACCTCCTGCACGACCGTTCCCAGCGGCGATGACCAGGGATTCGTCCCGCTGTTCGACGGCAAGTCGCTGGACGGCTGGACCCTGCATGGACAGAAGGGCGACGGTTATGTCGTGGAGGACGGGGCCATCGTCTGCACCCAGGGCGGCGGCGGCAACCTGTTCTACGATCGGCAATTCTCCGATTTTGTCCTTCGATTGGAGTTCAAGCTCAAGCCGGGCTCGAACAACGGCATTGCGATCCGGGCCCCGAAGAGTGTGGGGTCGATGGCCTACAAGGGCATGGAAATCCAGACGCTGGATCATTTTCATGAGCGCTACGGCGATCGGTTGAAGCCGTTCCAGTACCACGGTTCGGTCTATGGCGTGATTCCGGCGGCGACCGGGGCGTTGAAGCCGGTGGGGCAGTGGAACCGGCAGGAGATCCGGTGCCAGGGGCGGCGGATCACCGTGACCTTGAATGGCGCAGTCATCCTGGACGCCGATCTGAACAACGTGATCGATCACGAGACCATCCTCGCCCATCCGGGCATGCTGCGGGAGTCGGGGCACATCGGGTTCCTGGGGCACAATGACTGGGTGGCCTACCGGAACATCCGGGTGAAGGAGTTGCCCAAGGCGCGCATCGACAACCTGGCTCCGGACGGATTCAAGTCGCTGTTCAACGGCCGCGACCTGACCGGTTGGAAGGGCGTGGCCGGCAGTCCGCCCGAGGTCGCAAGGATGTCCATCACCGAATGGGCGGAGAAGCAGGTGTCCGCCGACGAGATCGTCAGCACAAACTGGGTCGTGCTGGACGGCGCCATCACCCACATCGGCAAGGAGTTCTTCAACCTCGCCACGGACCTGGACTACGGCAATTTCGAACTCATGGCCGATTGGAAACTCTACGAGGGAGGCGACAGCGGCATCTACCTGCGCGGCAGTCCCCAAGTGAACCTCTGGACGGTCCCGGAGGGATCGGGCGGCCTTTACAACAACAAGGAAAACCTGAACAAGGCTCTTGTTCGCGCGGACCGATTCCCGGGATCGTGGAACCGGTTGCGCATTGTCATGCTGGGCGACAAGGTGACCGTGCAGTTGAACGAGGAACTGGTGGTCTGGGACGCCAAGAAGCGCACGGGCGTGACCTTTGAGAACTACTGGGAACGCGACAAGCCGATCTATGAATGGGGCCCGATCGAACTGCAGGCCCATCAGCATCCCGTCCATTTCAAGAATATCTTCGTCCGGCAGATTCCCTAGCGGGACTGCGGCGGCCGGCGGGAAGGGGGGGCGCTCCCGGCGTGGAGCCTTTTTGGTGGGAGCCTCCTCGCGTTGGCCGCCACGGAATCCGAAGCGACAGGCACAAGACAACATCGACATGAACAGCAAGATCAACCGCCGGGCGTTTCTCCGTCAGACCGCCGTTGCCGCCGCCGGGGCGGGCGTCGCCGCCAACGCGACCTTCGCGAAGCCGTTCTTCATCAAGCCTTTGGAGGCGAAGGACAAGATCAACATCGGCGTCATTGGCGTCGCCGGCCGTGGGGGATCCAACCTGGAGGGCGTCAAGGGCGAGAACATCGTGGCGCTGTGCGATGTGGACGCCCGCAATCTGGCGAAGGCGGCCGAGGCGTTTCCCGACGCGAAGCGGTATTCGGACCATCGGGAACTGCTGGACCAGAAGGACCTGGACGCCGTGGTGATCAGCACGCCGGATCACACGCACGCAGTGATCACCGTTGCGGCGCTGGAGAAGGGGAAACACGTCTATTGCGAGAAGCCCCTCACACATACGGTGTCCGAGGCAAGGGCCGTGCTCAAGGCCGCGCGCAAGGCGGAGGCGGCGACGCAGATGGGCAACCAGATTCATTCGCACCCCTCCGGCAACTACCGGCGTGTGGTGGAGGAGATTCAGAGCGGAGCCGTCGGCGCCATCCAGGAAGTGCATGTCTGGGCGGCGGCCGTCTATGAGGCGAAGCCGTATCCGGTCGATGTGCCGCCGGTTCCGGACTACCTGGACTACGAGAACTGGCTGGGGCCGGTGGAATACCGCCCTTATCATCCGGAATACATCCCGTTCAAGTGGCGCAACTGGTGGCGGTTCGGCGGCGGCACGATGGCCGACTTCGGCTGTCACTACATGGACCTGCCCCATTGGGCCCTGGACCTTGGGACGCCGCTTGCCATCCAGCAGGTGGACGGTCCGGCGCCGGATCCGCAGGGGCCGCCGAAGCAGATGGTCGTCCAGTTCGACTATGCCGCGCGGGGCGATCTGCCGCCGGTGAGGCTCACCTGGCATCAGGGCGGTCTGCGACCGCCCTACATTGAGGAAGGCCTGGTTCCGGACTGGAAGAGCGGCGTGTTGTTTGTCGGCGAGGACAAGCGGATGCTGGCCGCGAACTACACCCAACGCGTCCTGCTGCCGGAATACAGGTATTCCAACCACAAGGCCCCCAAGCCGTTCATTCCCGATTCGATCGGACACCACGCCGAATGGATCCAGGCCTGCAAGACCGGCGGCTCCACCGGCAGCAACTTCGGCTACGCCTGCGAACTGACGGAATCCATCCTGCTCGGCAATGTCGCGCATCGGACGGGCAAGCTGATCGAATGGGATTCCAAACGGTTGCGCGCCATCGGTTGCCCGGAGGCCGACCCGTTCATTCATCATCACTACCGCAAGGGCTGGACTCTTTGAGCCCCGGTCATGCGGCGCGAGTCAATTCGTCTTCAAGCCATGAGCCAACAAACCCGCCGTTCATTCATTCGACAATCCTCGGTTGCCACGGCCGCCTTGGCCGCCGGATGCGCCACCACCTCGACCCGCGCGCCGCGCAACATCATCGACGCCCATGTCCATGTCTGGACGCCGGACCTGGCGCGTTATCCGATCCACATGGATTTCAAGCGGTCGGATATGCTGCCGCCGAGCTTCACGCCGGAGCAGTTGCTTGCCCACTGCAGGCCCGAGGGCGTGGATCGCATCGTGCTGATCCAGATGAGCTGGTACCGCTACGACAATGCCTACATGCTGGATTGCATGGAGCGGTTTCCCGGGGTGTTCGGCGGGGTCGGGATTGTGGATTGGTTCGGAGATCGACCGGACGCCGACATGGCGAAACTGGCGAAGAAGGGCGTGCGCGGATTCCGGGTGACCTTCCGTGACGCCAAATCGATCGACCATTGGATTGAAACGCCGGCCTTCGAGCGCATGTTCAAGCACGCCGCCGACAACGGCCTGGCGATCTGTCCGCTGATGGATCCCCGCGGTCTGCCGTCGCTCAGCCGCATGTGCGAGAAGCATCCGGACACCCGGGTGGTGATCGATCACTTCTGTCGCATCGGCATCAAGGGGGCGATGCCAGACGCCGAGGTGAAGGCGCTGGCGGACATGGCAAGATTCCCGAACACCCATGTCAAGGTCTCCGCCTTCTACGCCCTGGGCAATCGCCAACCGCCGCATAATGACCTGGAGCCGATGATCAAGCGCATGCACGCCGCTTACGGAGCGAAGCGTCTGATGTGGGCGAGCGACTGTCCCTATGCCGTGGACAACGAAACCTACCGCGACAGCCTGACCCTGGTGCGCGACGGCTGTTCCTGGCTCAGCGACGAGGACCGGGATTGGATGCTGCGCGGCACGGCGGAGAAGGTGTTCTACTCCTAGGCGCGCGCCCCTGTCCGGGGGCTACTCCTTCCGCCAGTCGTGGGCTTCGGCGACGACTTCCCGATGCAGCGCCTGCATCTTCCGCTTCAGTTGCTCGAAGCGCGCGGGTTCGACCTTGGCCAGATCGTGTTGCTGGGGCGCGTCATTGCGCAGATTGAAAAGCCGGAAATTGGTGAGGGCGGTTTTCTTGATGTCGCCGATGTATTCCTCCTTGAACATGTTGCCGCGCGGAAGATCGATCATGGGGTCGGCGATCAGGCAATAGTCGCCCTCGCGGATGACGCAGGCGGGACGGGACGGGTTGTAGAACCAGTAGAGCGGGTGGGGGCGGGTGATGGGGCCGCCGGAAAAAAGAGGAATCAAACTCACGCCGTCGATGACGCGGTCCTTCGGAAGGGCGACGCCGGCGATCTGGGATACCGTCGGCAGGATGTCCACCAGTCCTGCTGGCTCCTTGGTGACTGAGCCCGGCTTCACCTTTCCGGGCCAGCGGATGATGCCGGGTTCACGGATGCCGCCTTCCCAGAGCGTCGTCTTGCGTCCGGTGAGATTGCCTGCGCTCCCGGGCATGTAGCTTCCATTGTCCGAGGTGAACAGGACGAAGGTGTTGTCGCGGACGCCCAGGGCGTCGAGTTTGGCCATCAGGCGGCCGACGGCGTCGTCCATGTTCTCGATGCAGCCGTAGTAGTCCGGGCGCTTGGTCTTGAGGTGCCGGTTCCGGTATTTCTCCGGCGCGGCGACCCTCATGTGCGGTTCGTGGAACCAGATGTTCAGGTAGAACGGGCTCGCCTTGTCGCGCCCGTTGTCCAGCCAGTCGATGGCTTCATCGGCGACGATCTGGCAGGAATAACCGGGGATCATGCCCATGGCCTTGCCATTGCGGACGAAGTTGTCGGGGTTGTGGTGGGAGGGGATGGCGTTGTTGCCGGTGGCCATCCAATGGTCGAAGCCGTGGTCGCCGGGGTTCGGTCCGTCGCCCGAGCCTTTCTCAAGGTCGTAGCCGAGATGCCACTTGCCCACGTGGGCGGTGGAATAGCCGACGCTCTTGAGTTGTTCGGCGATGGTCACTTCCTCGCGGCGCAGGCGCATCTTGTGCGAGGTGTGAATCCAGCTGTAGACGCCGGCCCGAACGCAGAATCGTCCGGTCATGAATGATGCGCGGGAAGGGGAGCACACGCCGCAGGCCGCGTAGAAGTCGGTGAAGCGCAGCCCCTCGGCGGCCAGCTTGTCCAGATGAGGCGTCTTGTTTTCCGGGCTTCCGTAGCAGCCCAGATCGGTCCAGCCGAGGTCGTCGGCCATCATCAAGACGACGTTGGGCCTGGCGGCGGAGGCGTTCAGAGCCAGGCCGATGAAGAATGCCGCCAGCGAGATCCGGTTGAGCAACAACATGGCGCGGATTGAGGCGGGGAGCGCCGGCGAAGTAAAGGCCGTTTATCGAGCCCGCCCGGAAATCTCTCGGTAAATACGCAGGGCCTCGCGGAATTCCGCCAGCGCGTCCTCCTTGAGAACGCCTTCATTGCGCTTGATCTCGTCGGCGACGCGCCGAATGAGGAAATCGATCTCTTCCCTGCGAGGGCGGATGGGTTCGCCGTTGACCTTGATGTGCCAGGGAGCGGTGTGGGCGAAGCGTTTGCGGCCGTCGGGCATGGGTTGGATTGACCGGACGGCAATCCAGGAGGTTTCGGAAATGGGGACTCGGACGGTTGTCTTCGTGACCAGGCCGCCCTGGGCGGATTTTGCGTTGACCGGTTTTGGGGAGGCGGCAACGCGGCCGTTGACGAGGACTTCGATGCGCTCGATCGGACGCTCGCTCACGGACTCGATGGAGACATCATACGACCGGGCGGCGCTCCCGGACTGCTCGAACGCCTCGCCGGGCAGTCTGTCGTTCACCTTGGCGAACAGCATCGGGCCGGTGGTGACGAAGCTGCGTCCTTTTCGGAGGCCGTCGAACCAGTCGTCCGGCGTGAACGTCCTGCCGACATGCACATAGACGCGACTGTGCCCCAGGGGCACGGGATGAACGCCGGAGGCTGTGCCGGCGGTGGGAGCCAGGCGGAAGCCGCAATTGAGCAGCGCGTAATAGTTTTCGAATCCGAAGTTGAGCCAGCCCCACTCGGTGAAGCCCTTTCCTTCCGTTTCCAGTTTCATGTAGTCCGCCGGTTGGACGGCTGAACCGCGGAAGCCGAACTGCGTGCGCCAGACGCTGTTGTTGGAGAGTTCGTAGAGATCCACCTTGGCGACGGGAACGAGCATCATGGCCCAGGGCCAGCTGTGTTTGTCGAGATCCAGCAGGGCGCCCTCGCGATGAGCCTGCTCCGCGATCCCGGCGACGGGCGGCATGCCTTCCTGAAAGGCGGACTTGTGATTGAGGATGAAGACCGCGCCCTGGGTGTGGCGTTTCCCATCCACCGAGAAGATTTCATACTCGGTGTTGCGCGGGAACATGACATGGGTGTCGTCGATGAAGATGGGCTTCGTTCCGCGGTCTTTGCGATTACCGAATGGCGATGGTCCTTGGCGGCGGAGCGTGGAGGGCTTCAGGTCCGGCGCCGCATAGGCGGAGGTCGTCCAGAAGGTCACGGGAAAGGCGACGTTCAGATCCTCGGCCTGCATGACATTGGGTAGTTCCCGGATGCGGCGATGAACGTGCGTCTCGCCCGAATACCAGCCGCGATCGGCGAGGTTGATCCAGCGCTTCAGATGGAAGATCTGGGAGGTTCGGTCCGCTCCGATCTCGATTGAACGCCGCAGGGGGAGGTATTCCTTGCCGCGTTCAATGGTGATTTCATAGCGGCCGGGGGCGAGGTCGATCTTGAACGGATGCGCCGAAACGGTCGTGTGCTTTTCGACAGAGCCCGGTTGGGGGACCCACTGTTCCCGGTAGGGAAGAGCGGAGCCATCCGGAGCCATGGAATCGACGAAAAGCCATTCTCCCGATTCGGACTGGAGGTAGACGCGCGCGGCGAGCGACTCGGCGGTGTCCTGATCCACCACCTCCCCATTGAATTGGGCCGCCATGATTGGGGCGGGAATGAATGAGGCGAGCGCCAGAAACGCCGCGGCGACGCCGGAGTGGCGGCGATGGAGGCCGAAGCAACGGAACGCGGAGCGGGGCATGGGAACTTCATCGGTGAATCGCGCGCGTCGGTCAAGGCGTGTGTTGACGCGCGCCGAACTCCAAGCGGGAAGGAATGCCGGTCGTCGGTCGGGGGCGGGATCCTTGAAATTGGCTGGAGCTTTCGCCGGACTGTGGGGATAGTCGCGCCTTCCAGATGAGTTCGAAGAAAGTGGAAAAAACCATCGAGGCCGCGCCGGAACAGGTGTTTGCATTTGTCACTGATTTCCGGAACGCGACGAAACACGTTGCGAGCATCGAGAATTTGAAGGTCCTGACGAAGGGGGAGATCGGCGTGGGGACGCGATTCGTCCAGAAGCGCAAGGTCCTGGGAACCAGTCAGGAACAGGAGATGGAGATCACCGAGTTCGAGCCGTCGACGAGCTACGCCGCACAAGGCGAGGCGCATGGTTGCGTGGTGACGGGTCGGTTGTCCCTGAAGGAGACGGGCGGCGGGACCAAGGTGGTCGCCGAGGTGAAGGTCGAGCCGAAAAAATTTTCCGGGAAGCTGGCCGCTTCCATGATTCTCAAGGGGGCGCAAATCGCCATGCACGAGAACCTGGAGGCGATGAAGACCGCACTCGAAGCGCGGTAGGGAGAAGGAGCTGAGGCGGGGCGGAGCCCTTACTTGCAGCGCCAGATGATCCGGGCTTTGCTCAGATCGTAGGGGGACATCTCCATCTTGACGCGGTCGCCGACGGTGAGACGGATCCAGCGTTTGCGCATGCGGCCGGAGATGGTCGCGAGCACAAGGTGGCCGTTATCGAGTTCCACGCGAAACATCGTGCTGGGCAGCACGGCCGCGATGCGGCCTTCAACCTCGATGCAATCTTCCTTTTTCTGCGCAGAATTCTTCGCTGCCATGTGTGTCAATCGGTGGAGTCGGACGGGGACGGGGGAGAAGAAAACGGAAGCCCGGCCGAAACCGGGCTTCCGTTGTAAAGCGATCCAGTATTAATAGCGGCGGTCGCGGGGCGGACGATCTTCGCGAGGACGCGCGATGTTGACGGTCAGCGGACGACCTCCCAGTTCCTTGCCGTGCATGCCATCGATGGCGGCCTGGGCTTCTTCTTCATTGCTCATGGTGACGAAACCGAAGCCGCGGGGGCGGCCGGTGGCGCGGTCGGTGACCAAGTGCACTTCAAGCGCGGTTCCGAATTGATCAAAGGCTTCCTGAACTTCGCGGTCAGAGATGTTGAACGGGATGTTCCCAACGTACAATTTGTTATTCATGTGCTGTCTGAGTCTGTCGCCCGACCCGCGCTGGCTTGTAAGACTGTTCCCGACCACCGGGTCTCAAATCATCACCAAACCGAGTTCACCTGAAAATTTCCATGTCTTTAAACCGACGTGTCAGGCGACAGGTCGTCACCATGAACGATTGCGGCCAGATGGCAATGGCGAATTGAAATTTTTTTCGAACTGTCGGCGCGGGGAATTGGGGCGGGATTGAAAGTGCGGGGCGGCTATTCGGCGAATTGAGCGTTCCAGTGC
>JAYPGD010000100.1:9754-14326 GCA_038126655.1 Verrucomicrobiales bacterium | reverse complement strand
GGGACGGTTCCTTCTCTGTGGCCCTCCGCGCCACAACATTCGAGTTTCTTGTTTTCTTGCTGCCCCCATTCCTCTGCCTGCTTCCTGACTACGGCTCAGCCGCTCCGTGTTCTCAGTGTTGAGTCGGAACTACAGGAATGTCCCTGGCTGGCAGATAGAGCGTTCGCGCTGCGCCTTTCAGGAATCAAAAAAGCGCAAGAAAATGGAAACCTTGGTCCCCTGACCGCCGTTTTGTCCTGAGCACACATCAATTCCAACTTTTCAGCCTGATCCGATTTCCCATGAATTCCCCTGTGTTTTCCCGCGTTGGCGCGCCGCTGGCCGCCCTCGCGCTTTCCTCCCTGTTGACCTTCAATGCCTCCGCTGACTGGACGCGCTATCGCGGGCCGAACGGGTCCGGCGTCGCCGCCGATGACAAGCCCGCGCCGACGGCCTGGTCTGCCGACAAGAACATCAGCTGGAGCCTGGACATGCCCGGGCCGGGGACGTCCGGCCCCATCGTCGTGGGCGACAAGGTGTTCGTCACCTGCTGGACCGGCTACGCCGAGGACGATGAGTCCGCCACCGGCGAGATGGAGAACCTGAAGCGCAATCTCCTCTGCGTGGACCGCAAGACCGGCAAGGTCCTCTGGAACAAGGCGGTGAAGGCGAAGCTGCCCGAGGATCCGTTCCGGGGGATGTTCACCAATCACGGCTACGCCTCGCACACGCCGACCTCCGACGGCGAGCGCGTCTACGCCTTCTTCGGCAAGTCCGGCGTCCATGCCTTCGACCTCGAGGGAAACAAGCTCTGGAGCGCGGAGGTGGGCGACGGCCTGGACCAGCGCGGCTGGGGTTCGGCCGCCAGCCCGATCCTGCTCGGCGACAAGCTGATCGTCACCGCCTCCATCGAGAGCAACGCCCTGATCGCCCTGGACAAGAAGACGGGCAAGCAGCTCTGGAAGTCGGCGGCTGACGTGTTCGCCGGGATCTGGGGCACGCCGATCCTGGCGGGGCCCGAAGACAAGCGGGAAATCGCGTTGGCGATCAACGGCGAGGTCTGGGGAGTGAATCCCGAGACCGGCAGGCTGAACTGGTATGCGGCCGGACTAAGGGGCCGCAACGCGACGATCAGCCTCGTGGAGAACGACGGGATCGTGATCGGCGCGGGCAGCCGGGGATCGGGATCGATGGCCGTCGAAGCGGGCAAGCGCACGGACGGCAACGAGGCGAAGACCGTCTGGCAGGGCAAGGACGGGCCCAACATCATCACGCCAACGCTCTACAAGGACCGCCTTTACTGGGCGACGGGTTCGATCGCCTATTGCCGCGACGCCAAGACCGGGAAAGAGATCTACACCGAAAGACTGCCCGGAGCTTCCGCAGGCTCGGAGGATCGGGGAGGACGGCCCGGCGGCGGGCGTGGATTCGGGGGAGGACGTCCCGAAGGCGGACGCCCCGAGGGCGGCTTCGGCGGCGGACGTCCGGGGGGCGGCAATCGCGACGGAGGCCCCGGCGGACAGCGTGGCGGCCGTCCCGGCGGCGGTCGCAGCGGCGGCGGATTTGGCGGCGGCGGTCGCTTCGGCGGTTTCGACTATGCATCACCCATCGCAGCCGGCGGCCATGTCTACGCCCTGTTGGGAACGGGAGAGACCATTGTCCTCAAGGCGGGCGACAAGTTCGAACTCGTCAGCCGCAACAAGCTCGGCGGCGCCGGCGAACGCTTCACCGGAACCCCCGCCGCGGACAACGGCCAACTGTTCATCCGGTCCAACAAGAAGCTCTACTGCATCGCGAAATAAGGCAGGCGGCTGCAGCGCCGGCGTCCCGGTCCGGTGTGGACGAAGCACGCGGCGGGACGCCGCATGAATCCGCAGCCGGGACGGCTACGCTACAGTCCTTGAAGCGCCCCGGAGGGCCATCACCGCTTCCGGAAATCCCAACCGATCAGCGGCTTGGCATCGGCGGGTTTGGCGGGCAGGAGCCGCAGGGTCTGAATGGTGACAGGCCCGTCCGCGAGAGGCGGATAAAAGCGGACATGGCGCAGCAGACCCTCGACCGGGACTTCCACGCTCAGCCGCTTCGAATCTGACGCCACCGTGTACGGTTTAATCTGCCCCTGATCGGGAAACTTCTCCTGCTCCGTCGTGCGCCACTGGATCTTGCCGGCCCCGGAGGCATTGCCCGCGAAACGGACTTCGAGCCGGTAAGGCCCCGGCTGCTTCAGCTTCTGGAACTGCACATTGGCGATGAAGGGCGCCTTGCCGGAGCCTTCCAGCGTCAGCCCGTTCTCGTCCACGGAGGCCCGGACGGATTTCGGGACCCAGCCCTTGAGGGCGTTATCGGCGACCCCGCCTTTCGGGCTGCGCCGCTGGCGAAACTTCGGATCGTAGGCCGGGTTCAGTTTCGGTTCCTTGACGTTGGCGCGCTTCACCCAATTTGCGATCAGTTCATTGAGGCGCTCCACCTTGTCCGGCCGCTCGGACGCGAGGTTCCTGGTTTCGCCGAGGTCGTCCCTGAGATTGTACAACTCCAGCAATTCGGGAAATTCCGGGCCGGTCTCGTACCAACGGATCAGTTTCCAATCGCCTTCGCGGACGGTGACGCCGCCGGGCTTGGTCGGTCCGCCGCCGGGGAAAAAGTTGAACAGGGCGTCGCGCTTGATCCCGCCCTTTCCGGACAACAAGGGAACCAGATTCAAGCCGTCGAAGACCTGTCCCCGCGGTTTCTCGATCCCCGCCATGGCAATCATGGTCGGATAAAAGTCGATGGATGAAACCGGCGTGGCGTTGCGCGCGCCCGCCTTGACCGCTCCGGGCCAGACGACGATCAACGGCACGCGGATGCCGCCCTCGTAAAGCCAGGCCTTGCCCTTGCGGAGCGGGTGATTGTTGGTCGGGGCCTTGTAGCCGGCCCACTTCCGGTAGTCCGCAATCTGCGCATACTTCGGATGATCGGGCCTGATGTTTGCGCCGCGCTTGGTGTCGGACTTGATGTTGCTGTGGATGTTGCCGCCGTTGTCCGAGCTGAAGATGATGATGGTGCGTCCGGTGAGTTTCAGTTCCTCAAGCTTGGCGACGAGCCGGCCGAGGCTTTCATCCACGCTCTTCAGCATCGACGCCATGATCGCGTTGTCCTGCTTCCCGCGGGGATCCCGCTTGTTCGCAAAGCGCCGGGTCAGCTCCTCCTTGTGACCCCAGGGACCGTGCACGCCGTACTGCCACATGTGCAGGAGGAAGGGTCGGTCGCGGTTCGCCTCGACGAACTTCAGCGCCTCGTCGGTGAGGCGGTCGGAGATGTATTCGCCGTCCGGGCCGTCCACGACATTGCCGGCCTTGAACTTGTAGGGGGAATGATAGCTCGGCGGACCGGGGTCGGGCGCGCCGTGGAACTTGACATCGAAGCCCTGCTTGTCGGGCCAGTGTTCCGGATTGAGGCCGAGGTGCCATTTGCCGAAATGGCCGGTGGCGTAACCCGCCTCGCGAAAGGCCTCGGCCACGGTGATCTCCTCCAGGGGAAGATGCCGGATCGTGCGGGGATTGATCAGTCTGGAGCCCGGCGAGACGCGATCGGGATAGGGCTCGGCGTCCTGCGGCGTGGGCTGCGTGTGGCCGGCCGCCGTGGTGAAACGCAGCCGCCCCGGATACTTGCCGGTCAGGATGCTGGCGCGGGTCGGCGAACAAAGCGGATTGGCCGCATAGGCGTCGGTGAACAACATCCCGCGCTTCGCCAAGGCGTCCATGTTCGGCGTCTCGTAATAGCGACTGCCATACACGCCGGAATCCATCCAGCCCATGTCGTCGACGAGAAACAGAACGACGTTGGGCCGGGAGGCCGCGCGCGCGGGAGAAGACAGGAAGAGGAAGAGCCAGGGGGACAGGGACAAGAGCAGCAGGCGCGCCGCGAAATGAAGAAATCGGGAGAACATGAACGAATCATGTTGGCCGTGTCCGGCGCGAGCAAGCGGATTCAGGACGCAGCCGGATCTGCCGCGTAGCGCGGCTGTGTCCCGGCTGCGGGTTCTCGCTGCGTCCCGCCGCCAGAATTGAACGAACGGGCGGGACGCCCGCTGAACCCGCAGGCGAGGACGCCTGCGCTACGCGATTCACCAAGACAGCGCCTACTCCTTCAACGCCTTCTCAATACGCTTGGCCACGGCCTGGCCGAGCACGGCGGAGCCTTCCTTGGTGTAGTGCACATTGGCGGGGAGCATGATCTCCTTCATGCGGGCCATGCTGATCGTGTAGAGGTCGTGCGTCGGGATGTCGTGCCGCTTCATGACCTTCGCGGCGATCTCATTGTATTTCTTGGAGTCGCCGACGTAGCGCCCCTTGGAGCCCGGGGGCACGGGCGTGGTGTTGCGCCAGATGAGCTTCGCGCCGGTCTTCTTCAAACGCTTCACCAGGGTCTCGAGGTTCTTCTCGTACTCGGCGGGCGGGACCTGCTGATGGCCGCCCTTCTCCTTGGGCACGAGATTCTCGCCGTTCGGCCCCATGTATTTCAGATCATGCAGGCCCCAGTTGAAATGAATGACGTCCCACTTGCCGTCGCCGAGCCATTGATCGATCTCGGCGACGCCCTTGGTCGTGGGGC
>JAYPGD010000100.1:0-9744 GCA_038126655.1 Verrucomicrobiales bacterium | reverse complement strand
CCCCTCCCCCCCTTCGCCGAGCCAGATTTCACCGAGCCCTCGGAAGGCTCAGCCCCTCCCTCTTCGGCTCCGTCTTCGGCTCCACTCACGCGCCCACCGCTCTCGCCCGGGTCGGCCTCGTTGGCCGTGCCCTTGAGCGCATTGCGGGTCGGCACGGTGTAGCCGATCGAGATGGAGTCGCCGATCAACAGCACGCGCGGCAGGCCGGGCACATCCTTGATCGCGGCCATGGCGGGGTTGGGCTTGCGGGCCGGCCGCTTCTTCTTGGCCTTGGCGTCGGCGGCGGAAAGGGTGGCGGCGGTCATGGCAAGGAGCAGGATCGAGATGAAAAACGTGGTTCTTTTCATGAGGAGTTGGACTTTGGAGTGGAATCGAAATTCAAACAAGCGGCCGCCGCAACTCACTTTTTCCGCCCCACACCGCGTTTGCCGCGGCTGGGGCGCTCCTTGCCCTTGCCGCCCTTCTTGGGCGCGGGCTTCTTCCCGAACGGCGCCTTCCTGGCCGGCTTCTTCTTCTTCGCCTTGTCGCTCGCCCGGCGGATGGACTCCACCTTCTTCGGTCGCGGCTTGGCGGCGATGATCAGGGGACAGCCCTCGAAGCCGAAGGACTTGCGCAGGGACTTCTCGACATAGCGCGCGTAGTCCTTGGTGAACAGGTCCTTGCGGTTGACGAACATCAGGATCGTCGGCGGCGCGTCGTCGGTCTGGGTCGCGTAATAGAATTTCAACCGCGCGTTGCCCTCGGTGGGCGCCGGGTGCTTTTCCAGGATGTCGCGCAATGTCCGATTGAGGAGCGCGGTGGGAATGCGTTGGCGGAGTTGCGCGCCGACGTAGCGGATGGACTCGAGCAGGCGGTCGAGATGAAAGCCCGACTTGGCGGAGGTGAAGATCACGGGGGCGTAGGACAGGAAGAACATCTTCTCCTGGACCCAGCCGCCGAACTCGGCCAGCGTGGCCTCGGGCGCGGCTTCGCCATCCCTCCTCCGTTTCTTTTCCTTTCGTTCCGCGATCTGTTCCTTGCGCGCTTCGGTCACCGCGTCGGCGACGAGATCCCACTTGTTGACCACCAGGATGCAGGCCTTCCGCTCCTCGGTGATCTTGTCCGCGATCTTCTTGTCCTGCATCGTGACCCCGGCCTCGGCGTCGATGACCAGGACGACGATGTCGCTGCGCTCGATGGCGGACTCGGTGCGCTTGACGCTGAAAAACTCGATGGTGTTGTCGACCCGCCGCTTCTTGCGCACGCCGGCGGTGTCGATGAGCGTGTACTTCTGCCGCACGCCGTCGGTCTCGACTTCAAAGGGCACGTCCACGGCGTCGCGGGTCGTGCCCGGAATGTCGCTGACAATCACCCGCTCGGACTTGGTCAGCGCATTGACGATGGAGGACTTGCCGACATTGGGTCGGCCGACGATGCAAATGTTGGAGAAAGGATTGGCCGCCTCATCGAAGTCGCCGGAATCATCCGACGAACCGTCGGGCGCGTCGGCCGGGAGCTTTCCGAAAGCGGCCTTGACCAGCGGTTCAATGTGCCTGCCGTGAATGGCGGCGATCGGGAAGATCTCGTCGAAGCCCAGCTCCGTGAATTCATCCACCCCGGGCTCAGCCTTGGCGGTGTCGACCTTGTTGACCGCGACGATCACCGGCCGACCCGCCTCGCGCAGGCGGAAGGCAACCTCCCGATCCAACGGCACGATGCCTTCCTGCACATCGACCACGAAGATGATGGCGTCGGCCGCCTCGATGGCCACATCGACCTGACCGACGGTTTCGCGGGTCATGACGTCGTCGGTCTTCTCGCCGCGTTCGAGCCCGATGCCGCCGGTGTCAACCAAGGTGAACGGTCTGCCCCTCCACTCGGCCTCGGCGCTGACACGGTCGCGCGTCACGCCGGCCTCGTCATGAACGATCGCGATGCGACGTCCGACGATGCGGTTGAACAGGGCCGATTTCCCGACATTGGGTCGGCCGACGATGGCTATGAGTCCGGGCACGAGCGGAGAATGCGGGGAGCGACGCCTGTTGGCAATTCTCGGTTCTCGGCTTGTCACGACGTAGTTCCGGCTTTGCGGAACGAAGGCGGATTCGCGGTTCGGGGCGTTTCTGGCGCTCATTGGCGAATTCAGATCGCAGATTGGGCCCCGCATCCCGATTTGCCGGGAACCGGATCGACTGTTAGACTCGATGACAAGCTTGGAGCCCACTCTCGCCTCCCGGCAGCAGCGCAACAGGCCAGGAACACAAAGACCATGAGTGAGAAAGTCCCTTTTGAACGGTTGAACCAGGCTCCCAAGCAGGGGAAGAGCTGCTGGTTTTATGGCTGCATTGTGGCTGCCGTCGCCGGCCTGCTGGGCTTGGGCGTCATGCTTTTCAGCGGGTGGTGGCTCTTCAAGAAGGCCGACGCCATGGTGGCGGAGTACACCTCCGAAACCGGAGAGAAGCTGCCGACCGTGGTCTACACCGACACCGAGATCGAGGAGCTTGAGGATCGGATCGACTCCTTCAGCGAATCCCTGACCAACCAGGAGCCCGCGCTGCGTCTGGAACTGACCGACGATGACATCAATGCGCTGGTGGCGGCGCGCGGAGAGTTTCCCGACGGCCAACCTCCGGTTCACATTCAGATCGAAGGCGACGAAGTCCGCGCGCAACTGAGCGTTCCGCTGGACATCATCGCCGAGAAGACAGGGCTGGAGTTGGTGAGGGGCCGTTTCCTCAACGGCGAAGGCGCCATGAAGATCTCCATTGTGAACGGACGGATCGAGGCCTACCTCCAGGATCTCGAAGTGAATGGCAAACAGGTTCCGGAGGATCTCATGAAGCAGGTCCGCAAGGAGAACATGGCCCGGGACACCCGCCTGTCGCCGAAGGAACGGGAAGCCTTGGAACGCTTTGAACGGATCGAGATCAAGGACGGCAAACTGATCATCGTGCCCAAACAGGCAAAGAAGGAGCAACCGCAGGATTTATAGCACGGCCGTTCCGGTTCCGGGACAGGCCCGGGATGAGACGCAAAGGCCGCATGGCGCGGAAGCCGGCGGCGGGGCGCGGGATTCATTCCGCTTCAACCTTCGGAAACCGGTGGTTCACGCCTACGCCCACACGGCGGGATTTCCAGAGCTGAAGCGGAATGAATTCCGCGCTCCTCATCCCTGTTTCAATCACGCCCGGGCCTCCGGAGGCGGGTGGAATCGAGATTGCGGATTCCGCGCAATTGTAGAAGAATCCACATACCGTGATTCCTCGACGCAACCGCTTTTGACCCATGGCCGCCCGAGAACCTCTCAAGATCCAGCGGATGTTTTCCGCGCTTTCGCTCGTCCCGTTTTCGACGGCGTGCAAGGCGCTGCAACGCGAGTATGGATTGGGGGAATACGATTTCGCGGCCGACCTGCGCTCCGTTTGGGCGACCGCCTCGAACGACGGAATTGAGCTGCGGGTCGAGGCGCGGCTCACGTCGTCCACGCACCTCAAGGACAACGTCCCGCCCGGAGACTACGCGTGTCTGTTCGGCGTGACGCTGCTCGCGCGCGGCGGCGACTTTTCCATCGAAGACTTTGACGCCTTCCTGCGGGGGACGCTGCAGACGGACCGTCTGCACAGCTACGCAGCGCGGCGCGCCAGCGTTTGAGCGGATCGCGGCTCATGGACACGGAATACGACGTGATCGTGGTCGGCGGCGGCGGCAGCGGGCTCGCCGCGGCGCTCAGCGCCGCCGAGGAGGGATGCCGCGTCCTGCTTCTGGAAAAGCAACCCCGGCTCGGCGGCACGACCGGGATCGCGGTCGGCTCCTTCACCGCCAACGGCACGGCCCTGCAACAGCGCAATGAAATCACCGACGATCTGGAGGCGCACGTCGAGGACGCGGGCAGGTTTGCGCCGCCGGAAATCGAGGCCCGGAACAATGCGGCGCTTCGTCGCTTCTTCCTCAGCCACGCGGCCGAAACCCTGGATTGGCTCGGGGGCATGGGGCTTTCCTTCTCCGGCCCTTCGCCGGAACCGCCCAATCGAGTTCCGCGCATGCACAACGTCGTGCCGGCAGCCAAGGCCTATATCGCCGCGTTGCAGGCCAACTTCCTGAAACTCGGCGGCGAAATCCGCTGCAACGCCGCCGTGTCCCGACTGCTGCAGCCGGTGGACCGGGTCGCGGGCGTGGAGGTCATTGCGAAGAATGGAAAGAAGCGGGAGTTCCATGCGCGCCAAGGGGTCGTCCTGGCCGCGGGTGACTACGCGAATTCCCCGGAGATCATCGCGGAGGTGAAAGGCGCCGAATTCTCCGGGATTGAGGGCATCAACCCCAACGCCACAGGCGACGGACACCTGCTCGCCCAATCCGCGGGCGGACAACTGTTGAACATGGACGTCGCCTACGGGCCCGAGCTGCGTTTCGTCCCACCTCCCGGAAAGACCTTTCATCAACTGCTGCCCGCCAGCGGGCCGCTCGCCCGGCTCATGGGACGGCTGATGGAGTTCACCCCGAAGTTCGTCATCAACGCGATGATCAAACGCCTGCTGGTCACCTGGCAGCACCCGGAGAACTCCCTGTTCGACCACGGCGCCATCCTGCTCAACAAGGAGGGACGCCGCTTCTGCAATGAGAAGGACTGGCCCGGACGCGAGATCGCCGTGGCGAAACAGACAGACAAGGCCGCCTACATCCTGCTGGACGAACGACTCTGCGAACGCTTCTCCAAGTGGCCGGACTTCATCTCCACGGCCCCCAAGATCGCCTACGCCTACGTGGAGGATTACCTGAAGCTGCGACCGGACATCGCCTCGACCGCCAAGATCCTGGACGTCGTGGCGGAGAACGCGGGACTGTCCGCCATGAATGTGGTCAAGACCGTCCAGGCCTACAACCGGTATGCGAAGCGCATGGCCGGCGACCCGTTCGGCCGCAAGGGGGACACCGAGGAATTGAAGGGGCTGCGTTGGGTGTTGCTGGGGCCGGCGAAGGCCTGGTTCACCACGACCGAAGGCGGCGCGGCCATCGACGAAAGCCTGAGCGTCCTCGACGGCCAGGGGCATCCCATCCCCGGACTCTACGCCGTCGGCCAGAACGGCTTGGGCGGACAAGTCCTCTGGGGACATGGACTTCACATCGGCTGGGCGTTGACCAGCGGGCGACTCGTGGGGAAGATCCTCGGCGCCGCCGGAGCGGATCAAATGGATTGAAGCGACGCCCGCCCTTGGTCATCGTTGTGGGCCTCCAGGCAAACCAGATCCCACCCCATGAAAACCTACCGCCATCCCCTGACGCGACATTTGTTGTCGGCCGCGTTCGGATGCGCGCTGGCGGCGCTGGCGCCGGCGTGGCTGAGCGCCGCCGAACCGCCGCCGGTCCCCGAATCCCCGCAACCCGTCGTCCGCGCCTACATGCAGGCCATGAAGACAGGCGACATCGACGGGGCCTTGAAGCTGACGGCTGAGGTGGAGGGGCTTTCCAAGGACAAGATCCGCCGCGACCTGGAAAAATACTCCCGGACCTTGCGCGAACAGGAGGTGGAGACGGTCTACCATGAATCGCGCGCCACGCAGGGCTGCGCCCTGGTGATCGTCGAACAACGGCGCCCGAAAATCCGCACGGAGCCCGCCATTCTTCCGGTGATGCTCCTCCTGCAGGACAAACGATGGAAGACGCTGCCCAAGCTCAGCCCCGAGTTGCGGAAGACCGCCTTGAACCGGGACCAGATGGAGGAGATCCGGACGCTGGGCAAGTGGTTCGTCGAGCAGGTCGGCCGCATCGAGACCCGCTCCCGCGAGGAACTCGGCCGGCGCATGAAGCCAACGCAGGCGACCCTGACCGGCGCCTGGCAGCGCTCGGCTGACGGGATCATGAACCTGCTGAAACTCAACGCGGACGGCTCCTGCGAACAGGGCCGCATCGAAAACGGCCGGCTCTCCGACCGGCGCGAAGGAACCTGGGCCCTGCAGGAGGGATCGAAACTGGTTCTCGACGGAGCCGCCGGCCGGCGGGAACGGCGGGTTGTCGTGGTGACCCGCAACCTGATGGGGCTGGCTGCCGCGGAGGGCCCCCGCGAGATCTGGAGCCGCGTCCCGGACGCCGCCTGGCGTCGACTGATTGACGAGTTGGAGGCGACCGCCAAGTAACGCGGCCGGCGTCCCCATCGACATGTTTTTTTCGAGACAACAAATGGAACGCATTTGCTATTCTGCGCATCGATGAGCAACCCCTTCCATGGCGAATCGGACGGCTCCGGGGCTGACGGCGAGAAAAGGCTGGTCTATGTCTGCGAACACTGCGGCGAACGATTCGAAGCCGCGGCGGCGGACGTGGCCCGGGCGGTGGACTGCCCCCACTGCGGCGTGGAGACCATTCTGGACGCCCCCCGGGCGGAACCCGAACCAGCGCCCCAACCGGAAGAAGTGACGGGGGGGGGGGGGGGGGGGGGGGGGGGGGGGGGGGCGGGGGGGGGGGGGGGGGGCGCCCCCCCCCCCCCCCCCGCCGCCGCCTGTCCCGTCTGCGGACGCCCGCGCAAGGCGCGACACGGCGTCTTCTATCACGTGTTCATGGGCACGCTTTCATTCACGCTCAGCCTCGCATTCCTCTGGGGCGCCGCCTACCTCCTCGCCGGAAGGTTCTTCCCCGATCAGCAGGCGCGATTGACCTCTTGGCTCGCCGACAGCGCGCCCGGCGCCGAGTTCAGATCGCCCGCCCCGACGACGAGCGGCCCCGGTTCGACCAGGACGCCGGCGTCCCTGCCTCAGGACGCCGACGATGACGCCGAGGCCCGGGCGCAGTTCGAAGACATCCTCGAGAAGGCGCGCGCCGGCGACGCCGAGGCCCAGCAATACGTGGGCTACTGCTATTACGTCGGACATGGCGCCAAACAGGACGATCACGAGGCCTTCAGCTGGTATTTCAAGGCCGCCCTTCAGGATTCACCCGTCGCCCAATCGCACCTGGCCAGCATGTTCGTGGAGGGGCGGGGCGTGCCGCAGGACTACAACGAGGCGTTGCGCTACTTCAAGAAGGCGGCGGAAAAGGGGCTGCCCGAAGCACAGTTCAATCTCGGCGTCCTGTATGACAAGGGACTCGGCGTGACGCAGAACTACAAGGAAGCGTTTCGGTGGTATTACCAGGCCGCCTCCGGCGGTGATGTCAACGCGCAGTTGAGCGTGGCCATGATGCACTTCCAGGGCCAGGGCGCGAACCTCAACCTGGTGCAGGCGCTCAAGTGGGCGATCCTCGCCTCCAGCCAGGGAAACAAGGGGGCCGAGGAACTGCGCCGCGCCCTGACCGAAAGCGACCGGGTGCTCATGCCCGAGCAGATCGCGCAGGCGCAGCGCGAAGCCAGTGAATTCATGGAGGAGATCAAGAAGAAGGAAGAGGGAACCGCGCCCAAGGGATAAGAAGGTCAATCCGACCATCCGATCCTCGACGTTGAATTCACGTTGACCGGAATCTCCGTGGCGCCGGAGATTCACGGCAATGACGAGCCGCACGTTTTCAATCCTGTCCCTCTTCATCGTCCTCACGACGTCCGCCGCGGGCGCCGAGTGGTTCGTCAATGTGAAACAGGGCGACGATCGCAACGATGGTTCGCGAGCCGCGCCCTTCGCCACGGCGCAAAAAGCCGTGAACTCCGCCCGGCCCGGCGATGTGATCCAACTCCTCCCCAAGGGCGCCCTGTATCGCCAGTCCATCGTTCTGCGCGGGAAGTCAGACCTCGTGATCGAGGGCAATGGAACAATTCTGGACGGCTCGGATCCACTGCCGACGGAAGGTTGGGAGGATCTGGGCGACGGTCTGAAACGGCTCCGACTGCCGCAGACGATGTGGGACAGACACCTGCTGACCTTCAGCGGTCGCGTCGAACGCATGGGCCGCACACAAAGTTCGAACTCGGCTTCCTTCCCGGCGCCGGCCGCCCTGAAGGAGGAACAGTTCTGTTTCGTGAACGACGCGGATCCGTCGGAACCCGACGCCAGGGGAAAGGCCTCACGCAGGACCAGGGCCGGCTGGCTCTACGTCCGCGGCGACATCGACAATCTTGAATGGTCCGTCCGCCCCAACGGGCTCGCAACCTCCGGGACGAACTCCAACATCGTCGTGCGCAATCTGAACGCGCGCCGCTTCCTCAACGACGGCTTCAACATCCATGGCCACTCAACCGCCCTCAAGTTTGAGAGCATCAAGGGTTACGACTGCTTCGACGAAGGCTTCAGCGCGCACGACACCTGCGAGGCCGAAATCCGCAAAGGCGAATTCTGGGGCAACGAGAACGCCATCGCCGATGTGAACGACTGCGTCACGCACTACTGGAACTGCGAGTTCCGCGACAGCGTCAGCACGGACGTGTTGCTGATCGGCAAGACGCACAGCCTGACCGATTGCCGGATTGTCAATACGACGCCGGCGACGGCATTGGGCGCCGGACCGCGCGGGGACAATGCCGAGGTCTTCGAGCTAAGCCTGACGCGGGTGACCGTGTCGGTAAAGAGGTCGGAGAAGGCGCGCTTCCGAGTCAATGGCGGCGTCCTGAAAATGACGGATTGCGAGCTGCGGAATGTGGATTTCAATCCGATCGGAGCCGCTGTAACGCAAACGGGTGTTCGTGTCCTGCCCGACTAGAGTGACGACTGCTCATGGCCTTCCTGATCCTTCTCAGGCCCCATCTTCAACACAGAGCGCACGGAGGAAAGGAGAACCACAGAGAAAGACATTCAATCTCATTTTTGTTGTCGGTGAACTCAAAGTCCCGGAGCGCCGAATGCGGAATCAAATCTGTTCTGCATTCCGTATTCGGCGGTCCCGGAGGGACGAAAAGAAGGTAGCCGGTGTGTGAAGGGAGGCACGACCGGAACCACCGGAATTGCGCAACAACAATTCATTCGCCCCGGCAGGGGCGGGAGAAACCAGGACAATCGAAACGATGCAAGATTCTCGCGCTCCTCCAGGGCACAATGCGATCTTGTCGATCATACCGGTGGTTCCAGGCGCTGAAGCGCCCTCCACACACCGGCTACCTCCTTGTCGTCCCCATGCCTTCGCATGAGTCAACAATCGCAACAGCTTCACAGATGTAGCGTCGGCTGCGTCAGCCGAGAAGCGGAACGATCATGCGACTGTAATCGACTGCTCTCACAGAGAGCACGCTACAACTCGCCTATGGGGGGCGCTTGCGCAACTCATGCGAAGGCCTGTTATCGTCCCTCCAGACTTGGAATTGCTCCACTCATTCTTGATTGCACACCGATCTTGGCGCCACGGTGGAATGATCACCGAAGGCTTGCCTCACTCCACTTTCAGTCGATACCGCTGAAAAACGTAGTGAAACGGCAAAGCATAAACCCCGGCACACACGGCATGAAGAAGTCCTCCCGTCTCCAGATAGCCGTGTTCGAGCATCGAGTAGGCGATGGCAGGCACTGAAGCGGCTACGGCGCCCGCGTAGACATAGACTCGACGCCGAACAAGCCATGCCAGGGCAAGCGAACTCATAGCCCATGCTCCCACCAAAACGCCTTGAATTATATCAGCGGGGTCCATGCTTTGAAATTCAGCCCGTCGGGTTCAGTTATGACGAAATCCCCACTCTTCACTTCGCCTTTGCCTGTTTCGCCGAGGTCACGCGGATGTCGCTCCAGTAGCCGAACTCCCAGGCCCAGTTGTTGGCGGCGTTTTCCAGGCGCACGTTCACCGTCCTGCCGGCATGTTCGGTCAGGTCGATCGCGACCTGTTGCCATGGTCCGCCCTTGCGACTGACAAGCTGTTTGTGAA
>JAYPGD010000099.1:0-14389 GCA_038126655.1 Verrucomicrobiales bacterium | reverse complement strand
GCTCAAAACAGACCAAAACCATCCCGGCTGAGATCTGGCGGCGGAATGGAGAACAGGTTTCCAAACTGCTGCACACCGCCAAGGAAATCCGCGCGATCACCCTGGACCCACGCGACGAGATCGCCGACGTCAACCGCCGCAACAACCACTTCCCCCGTCGCATGGATGAAAAGACCTTCCGCCTGCAGAAGACGCCCAAGTCAAAGAACCCGATGCAGCGGGCAAATGATGCGAAGAAGAAGGCGAAGGGAAAGGCGAAGCCGAAATCCAAGGGTGAATGATGAGGCGGGGTATTGGGGTATGAAGGAGTGAGGGTATGAGGGTTTGGGGGTATGCTGACGTGGAAACGGGAGATCACGATAGATCAGTGCAGCGCCCTCCTGTTCAAGCGCCTCATGCCAAGGACTCGGGGTGAGTGCAGGGGCGAAGGCAAAACGCAGACACACCGGAAGGTCCCATACCCTCACACCCCCATCCTCCCATACCCCCCATCTTCCTACTTCCCCTCGATCTCCTTTAACCACGCCGCGAAATCACTCTTCAATTCCTCCGACGCGACTTCCGTCGGTTCGAACTGATCGCGCAGGACGGCGATGGCCGCCGCGTCGAATCCCCGGGCGCGCCACCAGTTGCAGTTGGTGAAGTCCGCATCGGCCAGACGGGCTCCCGCAAAACGCGCCAGGCTCAGCTTCGCGCCCCGAAAAACCGCGCCTTCCAGATTGGCGTCCTGGAGATTGGCCCCTGACAGATCCGAATCCGAAAAATCGGACATCACCAGATCGCCGCCGGAAAGGTCCGCCGCGACGAATCTCGCGCCGACCGCCTTGCACTCCTGAAGGCGCGCGCCCGGCATTTTCGCGCGATTCAACGTCGCGCCGGAGAGATCCGCCCGATAGAGGTCCGAGCTGTCGAGGTCGGCGTTCTCCATATTCGCCTCGGAAAAGTCGCACAATTGCAGATAGGCGTTGCCAATGAACGCCCCGCTGAAATCCGCGCGCGTGAAGACGCTGCGGCGAAAATCCGTGTTGTCCAGGGGCGCCTGCGAGAGATTGATCCCCGGCAGTTCCAGCCCCGACAGATCCGCGCTGCGCCATTCGCGGTTCTCGACGACCAACAACTTCAGAAAGGCGTCCGCCCGTTCCGCTGAGGAATGCCCGGGTTGACAGACCACCCAGAACAAATGCTCCAAGTCCGACTCCCGCTCCCGGTCCAGCGTGCGATTGACCAACCACAGATTCGCCGTGATCAATCCGGCCAGAATCAGGAAGCCGAAACCCGCGATAATGCGACGAAGCGGCGTGCCGCCTCCTTGTTCACATCCGGGTTCTTCGTCGCTTTGGCTCATTTGGCTCACGGGCATTCGAACTGGCGCGTGATACTCGCGGCCGGAATGCCGTCACAAAAGCCAATTCTTTACGGATTTCTCCCTCCGTGGGTCGGCCTTGCCATCCGTTGGGAACCGGGATTTGATTTGGCTTTCCCCCGCCCTTTCCGCCAGAATCGCCCCATGAGATCCAAGATCCTGACCGCCTTCCTCGCGTGCTTCGTCGCCTTCGTCTCCGAGGCCGCCGACAAGAAACAGCCCGCCAAGCCCATCAAGGCGCTGCTGATCACCGGCGGCTGCTGCCATAACTACATCTTCCAAAGCGAGGCCCTCATTAAGGGCGTTGCCAAGACCGCCAACGTCGAATGGAAGGTGGTCAACGACGGCGGCACGGGCACGCGCGGCATGATCAAGCTCTACGACGATCCCAATTGGTCGAAGAAATACGATGTGGTCGTCCACAACGAGTGCTTCGCCAACACCGCCGATCCCAAATACATCCGCAAGATCACCAAGGCCCACAAGGCGGGCACGCCGGCCGTGGTCATTCACTGCGCCATGCATACCTATCGCGCGGCGGAGATCGACGACTGGCGCCAGTTCCTCGGCGTCACCAGCAGGCGCCACGACCACCAGGCCGAATACCCGGTCAAGAAGGTCATGCCCAAGCATCCGATCATGAAGGGATTCCCGGAAAAATGGGTCACCCCCAAGGACGAGCTCTACATCATCGAGAAGATGTGGCCGAACGCGAAGCCCCTCGCCTTCTCCGTCAGCGAGAAGGACGGCAAGGAGCACCCCGTCATCTGGACCAACCGCTACGGCAAGGCCCGCGTCTTCGGCACGACCTACGGCCATTCGGACGCCACCTTCGAAGACCCGGTCTTCGTCAACGTCATCGCCCGCGGCATGCTCTGGGCGACCGGCAACATTGGCGGCACGGGGAAACAGGGAAAACGCTGATCACTTCGGCGTCGCCGCCCGCTCCGCCGGCAGCAGGGCCTTGCGCATCTTCTGGATCGGCTCCTGGCGTTCGGTTGAAGTCATGGTGAAGCGATAGCCGTAGTCGCGCGGATCGACGCCGAACTCCTTCCTGAAGTTCTTCTGGGTGAACTGCCGGTTGATCAGGTAGGGATCGTCGAGCATGTCGAGCAGTCCCGGCAAGGCCCAGCGGGCGTTCTGCTTGAACAGGGCCTCGCTGCCGGCCAGCCTCACCGCTTCGTTCGAACTCGCCAGATACCCGACGCCCGTCGGTCCGTCGCGCCTTGGATAATTGGCCGCCAGCTTCGCGGAATTGATCTTCCCTCCATTCCCATACCATTCCGCCAGATGCTGGACGGTCCAGTCGATGGGCTTGTCGAGATGGCAGAGGTTGCAGGCATTGGGCTGATTGGCCTCGATCATCCGCGGATCGGTGGGGTTGGAAATCACGTGGGTGCGGACCATGTCCTGCATGCCCTCGTTGACCTTGGGCATGTGGCAGTTCATGCAGCGGCTGCCGTGGCTGTTCATCGGGTGATGCGTGTGCTTCACAACCGCTTCCGCCTGCTGGAACTGCTGGTGACATTCCGTGCACTTGGCGTCGTCCTCCAACGGCGTCTTGGGCCATTTCTTTCCCGTCCCCTTGTGGGGATCGTGGCAATGGATGCAGGTGAGCTGCTTCATGCCATGGGCTTCCGCCTTGCCGGCGTCGTAGCAGAAGCCCTCGATGGCATCGCTGAATTCGGTGGAATTCCAGGTGTCCATGCCGTTGGCGTATTGGGGCCGGCCGCCGGCATGGCAGCGGGAGCAGAACCAGTTCTGATTCTTTGTGTTGCGCCCCCAGATCTCCTCCGCATCGGCCCCTTCGGGAAAGACCGCCGGATCCGAGAGAAAAAAGGGAGGGAGCTTCTTCTCATCCTTCACGTGCTGGGCGCAACCGAGGTGGCAGGTCTCGCAGGAGATCCCCAGGGAAACGGCGTGATCGCGCGTCAGCGTTTCATTGACCCGGTTTCGCAGGATCCCGACAACCCCCTGCGTGGAAACCGAGCCCATCGGCTCATTGGTCCGGACCAGATCGGGATGCTCCTCATACAGGTATTTCGCGGCGTGGAACGAGACCTTGCGCGGCGTGAGCAGATGCAGCCGACTGGAGGAGCCCACCTGCATCATCCAGTCGCCCGCCGCAACGGTGACATGACAACTCGAGCACTGCCGGTCGTAGGAGAACTTGGTGGGTCCTTCAAAGGGGTCGTAACGCTCGGAATCCGGCTTCTCAAAATCCACATGAACGATCGGCACGATCTCCCCGGTCTCGATCCACCACCCCAAGGGCAACACCTCTTCAATCCTCCGGGCCGGATGATTCGCGGGCTCCGGCCCCTCTTTCAAAAGGCCGACGTAGTACTGGAAGAAACGGCTGCCGATCGTGCGTTTCACCTCGTAGGCCCGACGGACGCCGTCCCGCTCCGTCGTCACATGCCGCCGCCCCTCGATGGTCTCGAAACGCGCGACGCCGCCCAGGTATTCCAGCGACTTCTCCCCCGAGAAATCTCCGACCACCGTCTCATCCGTGGCCTCGGCGTTCATCAGGCGATGCGAATGGGTCAGCCAGTCCGCATGTTTGTCCTCATGGCAATCCTTGCAGGTCTCCGCGCCCGCGTAATCGGCCTTGCGGATATTGCGGAAATCATGGGGTTGAACGGGCTTCGCGGCGCGTTGTTCCTCCGGAATGCCGTCCCAATACAGCATCAATTCGTTCGCGGGATTCAGGACGTTCTTCCTCGGCGTGGGGGTCATCGCCCGCATTCTTACAGCTCCTACGCCTGCGCCGGCGCCGGCGGACACGACGCTCTTCTCATTCTCGTAATGACCTTCCGTCGCCGCGGCAGCCGCCCCGTCCGGGACAAAACTGCGGGGAGACGCTTCGGCCGCATCTGCGCTCGTCGCCACGGTCGCGGCCGGCTCCGGCGCCAACGGGACCGTCGTCCAAGCCGTCGTCTCCACAGCCGCCGGACTGGATTCCTTGTCTCCCTCCCGCAGCGACGGACGCACGCCCAGCCAAACAGCATACCCTATCACCCCCAACAACAAGGCGCATCCGACCGCGACCACCCCGAATCCCGGACGGCTCCGGCGTCCACCGCCGCCCCCTGAATTGGATATCTCGTGACTCATGGTTCGTCGCTCAAAAATAGCCGAAATCCCACCCCGCCAGCAATCCTTCAGACAAAGACCAGCCCCAGAACCACGGCAATGAGATAAACCGACGCCCAGACAAAGAACGCCACGCGATCGGTCAGCGGAAGTCGCGAAATCTTCTCATACCAGGCCCGGTCAACGACGTCTTTCAATTCCAACGCTGGGTCGTTGAGAACCTTTCTATAGAGCGCCCACAGGCAGGCGACGCCCACCACATTCAAACCCGCAAAAAAGCAGGAGTCTCCCAGCGCGTGGGTGAACTTCTCCGCCAGCGTTCCCGCAAACAGAAAGCGGACCCAGTTTCCCAAGCTCATCCCGGCGGCCAAGTAACCGGCCGCGATGATCATGATTCCGAACAGACCGCCGCACCCAAGGGTCGGTTTCGGCGGCTCGTACTCCCACAATTCGTACATCGCGGGCGTCCACTCTTTCCACGGCGCTATCATCGCAAGATCCGGCTCTTCCGAAAGGGTCAGAACGGGGAAGAAGCGACCGGAAATATATTCCTTCGGCAGCGAAATATCGCGGTTCGCCATGGTGTAGCTGACAAAACAATCGCAGGGCGGTCTCAACTGCGGCGGCACACGAATCCCGGTGATCCAATGACTGCCGGGACGGATCCCCATCGCCAAAGTCCGCAGAACGGGATCCTCGAATTCGTGTCCTTGCAACGTCGCGATTCGCGCGGCCACGGCGTCCAACTCGTCAAGATCGACATCGAGGTCCTCCGCGACGACGAGGACGCAGTCGTCGCAGTCGGTTCCCGGCGCGAACAAATGATCATTCGCCCGCACCAGCGCCGCCATCCGGACGCGCCCCCTCATCAACAGGTTCTTCTGCTGTTTGAAATAATTGTCCGCGTGGTTTGAAGGCGCCCATTCCGGCATGCCGATGGCCGCCCATTTCAAACGCAAGGAGCGACGCTTCCTCGCTTCGGCCAGATTCGCCTCGACGCCCTCGATGAGCGGTCTCGCCTTCATTTGAGCCTGTTCTTCAACAGGATGAACGGCGGTCCGGATTCGTGCCAGCGCTCCTTCAGCATGGCCGGCACGATGGAGGGGCCTTCGTTCAAGGCGCCGAGGACGATGTCCAGATCGCCGTCGCCATCCAGATCCCCGGCATCCATCGTCAGCCACCGTCCGGCCAGGGTCTGCTTGAACGTGGCCGGAACAAAGTTCATGCCGCCCTGGTTCTCGAAGTAGACAAAACTCTCCTCCCGCGACTTTCGGAAGTCCGCGAAATACGCGATGGAGGCGATGTCCAGATCGCCGTCCTGGTCGAAATCGCGGGCCAGAGCCTTGTAGGCCCCGTTGATGGGAAAGAACCACGACTCCGTGAAATTGAATTCGCCGTCGTTCAGGTAGATGCGCACGCCGTGATAGTTCTTGAATGGGGGGACATATTTCACGTGATCGCCGTTGTCCCCGTTGGTGGCGACAATATCCTCGTCGCCATCGCCGTCCATGTCGACCAACTCAAACCACGAGTTGCCCCAGACCGGGTGTTTCTCCACGAGCGGCGTCATCAGAAAGTCTCCGTTGCCCGCATTTTCGAAGATGTAGATGCCCTCCTTGGACTGCGCGAACATGGCAAACAGATCCGGGCGGCCATCCTCGTTGAAGTCCCGCACATGAACCTTGATGGCGCCGGCGCGCTCCTCAATGACATGTTGCTCAAACTTCCCGCCGCCCTTGTTCTCAAACCACAACAGGCTGCCCAGGATATTGCCGTAACCGCAGACCACGATGTCCTCCAGCCCGTCCCCGTTCAAATCCACGAATTCCATGTCCACCGGCCGGGGCAATTCCTTGATGAAATTGCCCCCGCCGCCCGGCGCGGAAGAGCCCGGTCTCCCCACAAACGAGAGCGCGCCGTTCAGATCATCCGACGGCAACAGGTCCCCCATCTGCAGCACATACAGAATGTCCTCCTTCAGAATCAGGTCGGACGGCGGGCTGTCAAACTCCAGGAAACCCATCCGCTTCAGTCCCGCGTCAAACACCGCCAGCGTGTTGGTGGTCGCTTCGCCGACGTATAGGGCCTGACGCTCCGGGTCGATGCGCACCAGGGAGGTCTGCGGACTCTGCATCTGGACCGGAACCACCGCTTCAAAGGCGTCCAACCCGATCGCGATCGGCGCCCGCTCCGGCTGCGGCAGGGCCTCGTCAGGAGCCTCATGCAGGTAATAGGACACGATCGCGCGCCAGTCTTCGATACTCTCCAGGATCGGCGAGGTCGGGATGATCCCGGCGTCGCGCACGCGTTGCTGCGCCCCCAGTTCATCGTAGGGATCGCCGTCGCTCAACCCCATGAAGATCGCCATGTCGGGCAGCACCTCCAACGCCCAGTTGGCCCGATCCAACAGCGCCGGCTCGGGATAAAGGTGACAGCCGGAACAGATCGTCTTGGACAATTCACGCCCCCGCTCCACCTCGCCGTCGCGGGAATTGTCCCGCGTGCCCGGCGCCGGCGCCGGGGCGGGTTCCGCCGCAACCGCCGCTTCACTCTTTTCCGCAGCGACCGACCACGCGGCTTCATCCGCCTTCGTCTCCTCATCCGGATCCCCTTGCCGCAACGCGAACGCCCCCGCGACCAACACGGCCCCGAGCGCCATGCCGCCAAGAAACAACGGCCACACCGTTCCGGATTTCCTCGATTCCGCTGCGGAACTCATGACATCAGGCAAACCGGTCTCCGGGGCTCATTGGCGACCACTGCGCGGAGCGACGCCGACCTTGCCGTCGAACCGGACGGCGATATCGACCGCCTTCTCGGGCAATTCCGATTCGGTCATGCCCCCGCCCGGCCAGAACACCTGAACTCGGTCCGCCTTCCCGGGAAGGGCCAGGACCTGCGTCAACGAATTCTGCGACCAATAACCCGATCCGGCGTCAACCGACCGCATCGGTCCATATTTGTCGCCGAACCTGAGTCGCAGTTTCGCCCCGACGGCGAAGAAGTTCATCCCCTTCCCGATCAGGCGGACGCGCACCCCGGGGCAGCCCGTCTGGTTGCGGAAGAGCCTGGTCTGCGCGCCGTTTTGCGCGACCAGCAGGTCCACGCGGCCATCGCGATCGTAGTCGCCCACCGCCGCGCCGCGCTGTTCGCCGTAGATCTTGACGCCGGTGAGATGACCGGGGGCCGCCTTGAGACGGCCGCCGCCCAATCCACGCAGCCACAGTCCGCGCCCGCCGTCGCTGCGCGGCGTTTCAATCTGCGAGGAATAAAAATTCTGGCTCAGGAAGACATCCTCATTTCCGTCGCCGTCATAATCCGTCACGCAGACGCCGAAAGCCGGCGCCCATTGCGACTCGACCGGCAGAGCCCGCCCCTCAAATTTCTTGCCGCGGTTGAAGAACACCATGTGATCGAGCGTGTTGGCCTCCAGGGTCCGGGCTCCCTTCAGACGATCGCCATAGATGCCCTCGACGCTCAGGCCGCCGAACGCGGCGTAGGATCCAATCTGCCTGACAAAGGGCATCGCGCGCGACGAACAACTGAAGCCCCGCTCCGGCACCCACTGCTTCATCCGCTTGTCAAAGTGACTCTCCACGATATCTACCGTCCCGCTGCCGTCGAAATCGCCATAATGGATCTTCAAGGGATTGGTCAGAGTGTAGCTGTGCTCATACTTGGAATTGCGCCCCCAGTTCGATGCGATCAGGTCCAACCGCCCGTCGCCGTCGATGTCGCCCAGCGCCACGCCGTTCCACCAACCGAGGTAGGAAGACAGGCCGAGTTCCCTCGTCGCCTCGGTCAGTTTCCCCTTCTCGTTGCGGAACACCTTGATGGGGCCCCATTCGCAGGCCAGCGCGAGATCCGAATCGCCGTCATTGTCGAGAAAATCGCCGAACACCGCGCCGCTCACCAGACCAACCTTCTCCAACACCGTCCGATTGGTCTCGTCCAACGACCAGACGCCCTTTTCCCAACGGTAGATCCGGGAGGACGCCGGTTCGGGGTAACGTCCCGGAATCACCCGCCCGCCAAAAAAGGCGTCCAGGTCGCCGTCCCCGTCGATGTCCGCCAAGGTCGCGGGACCGGAGGAGGATTCCGAGCCGGGTAACGGCGCGTTCATGCGCCAACGGGTGAAGCCGGCCGCATGCACCACCTGGCCGACCGGAAGTTCAGGCAGCCCCTTTTCATAGTTGGACATCGCGACCAGCAGCCCGGACTGGCCGTTGGTCCGCGCGACGCTCAGGACCGTGGTCAAATCGACCCCGAGTTGCGGACTGGGAAAGGGAAAGAAACCGTTGGGCTGCATGTTCATCATCAACGCGAGCTTGCCGTCCGCGCCCGTCCCCACCACCAGATCGTCGTCGCCATCGTAATCCACGTCCATCCACGCAACGCCCGGCCCCAACTGGCTCAGGCGGTTGGGCAACAGCGGCTGCCGCTTGAAGTCGTCAAACGGGGTGTCGTGATGCCTGTGGTCGATCAGCTCGCTCACATCGGCAAACACCGTCTTCAATGGCGCTTCCTTCGCCCGCGGCGCCGGCCCGGCTCCGGATTCCTCGATCGTGTATTCGTGATTGGCCGCGACGTCCTTGATCAACGAACGGCTTCCGTCGCGCCAGACCACCTCGATTGAAAAGGGACCGTCGCCCTTGGCCGCAAAGGTCAGGACCGGCTCGCTGCCGGACGCATACACGCCGCCGGCAATCATCTCGCGCGATTGCGCGAACTCGCCGCCCAACAGGCTGACCTTGGCTCCCACGCCCCGGGTGTTCGGAGCCTTGCCCCGCAATCGAACGCTGACCCGTCCGCCCGGCGCATTGTTCCGATAGATCTCCGGACCGGCCCCGGTGTTGTTGACGACGAGATCCGCGTCGCCGTCCCGGTCCAGGTCCGCCGTGATCATCCCCCCGGAGACGGAGGCGTGTTCGAATCCCCAGCGCGGCCCGGTCTCCTCGAAGGTCAGATCCCCGCGATTGCGAAAGGCGATGGTCGGCATGTCCAGCCGCGGATACAGGGCCTGGTTCTTTCGGAAGGTCTCCGGATCCAGCGTGCCGTCGCCCTTGGCCTTGCGCACCGCGTCCGCATCCGTGTAATCGCGAATCATCCCGGTCGCGACCAGCAGGTCCTCATAGCCGTCCAGATCCACATCCAGAAACGTCGGCTGCCACGACCATTCCGACGCCTTGACCCCGGCAAATTGCGCGATTTCCGTCCAGGTGTTGTCCCCGCGATTCAGGAACAGGGTGTTTTGCATGATCTGCGGCCGATCGTCGAACACCCCGACTTCGACCGGCGTGGGTTTCATCTCGCCCATCTGACGCTTCCGCAGGGAATGATCCCGGCTGAGCATGTCCGTCACCATGAAGTCCACATGACCGTCACGATTGATGTCCCCGAAATCAACGCCCATGGAAAAGGCGCTCGTCCGCCGCACCGCCAGTTTGTCGATGGGGCGGAAAACACCCTTCCCGTCGTTGATCCAGATCCGGTCAGGCGTCCAGAAGTCGTTGCAGACATAGAGATCGGGATCACCGTCAGAGTCCATGTCCCGGAAGGTCGCCGCCACGCCCCAGTCGGGCGGCAGCGACACCGGCTTTCCCGCATTGTCGAAAAACCGCGGGTTCTCCTTGTCGGCCAAGGCGAATCGTCCCTTGCCATCATTGATGTAAAGCGCGTCCGGCACGCCGTTCTCCTCCAAATCAATGGTCGCCTGGCCGTTCACCGTGTTGGTCACAAGCGTATAGCGCTCCAGAAACCGGGCCGTCGGCTGGCCGCCCCCGCGGATCCGCTCCAATTGCGGCTCGACGATCTGATCGAATTCGGCGACCGAGAACTTGTCCTGCACGATCGTGTTCAGATAGAGCGTCGTATAGAGGTCGAGGTCGCCGTCGCCATCGATGTCCGCCAGGGCAAGGGACGTCTCGCCGCCCACCTTGGAAACCGCCCACGGAATGCCGTCGGACTCCGTGAAACGCCCTTTGCCGTCGTTCAGGAAGAAGGCGTTCCGCCCCACGAACGAAACCGCGATGAGGTCCATGTCGCCGTCCCCATCCACATCAGCAAACGCCGCGGCGTTGAGATACCGGTCAAGCCCCGCCAGTCCGGCCTCCTCGGTGGCGTCCGCAAACTTCCAGCCGCCCAGATTGCGATACAGCTTGTGTTCCCCGGTCATGGCGCAGAAGAACAGATCGCACCAGCCGTCGCCATCGATGTCCCCCGCCGCAATGCCCGCATTGTCGATGAATTGCGTCGTTTCGAAATCCTTCCGCTCGACCGCCCCGGGGAAGGCGATTCCCAGCCCGTCGGCCTGCAACAATGAGAACCCGGCCTTGCCCCCGGCGGAAACTTCCAGCCCGCGGGCGGCGTGGCCGGCGACGACCTGATTCGACGTGAACGGAAGCGCCGCCGCCAGAATCATGGCGGAAAGGCGCGCGGCCAGACGGTTTGGTTTCATGGTCTCAGACAAAACGAGCGGCATCATTGCGATCTGACGCGGCGGATCGCCAGTCAATTCTCCTCCGCCTCAACGGTCGGCGGAAACCGGGTGGTAGCGGTTGATCGCCGGATTGCTGAGCGAACGCGTCGTCCCATCCGGCCAACGGACTTCGATCTCCTTCACGCTCTTCAGATCCCCCAGCCCGAAGTGCTTCTTGTTGGAATGCTGGGAACTGAATGAGTCGCCGTTGTAATAGTGCGCGACGCGCTCCCCTTCGTCCGTGCGAACAAACACCTTGGCTCCGATCGTCGGACGCCCCGGCTCGTCCCGCAGCCGCACGCCGATCCAATTCCCGACGGATTCCCACTGGTTCCGATAGGCGTGCAGCCGTCCGACCTTGGCCCGAACCCCGGCGTTGCTCGCCAGGCTGGCCACAATCCCCTCGTCCGGTATCTTCTGCAGAACCAGGAGGTCCACCCGCCCATCGGCGTCGAGATCGTCGCTGAGCAGCGCCCGGGAATCATACTCGAACGCAATGTCCATCAGGAACCCGACGCTCAGAAAATCGTCGCCCTCGTTAAGGAAGAAGGCGTTCTTCTCATACCCGTTCCAGGACTGGTTCTTGGTCCGCTCGGACTCTTCGTCGAAGAAGATCTGAAGCGCCGGATTGGGCCGGGAGGTGCCCAGGTAGATGTCCCGCGTCCAGAACTTCGTGCAGTAATCCTTGCAGGAGGTGCCGCTGAGATTTCCATTGGCCACGTAGATGTCGGTCAGACCATTGTTCGACAGGTCGAAGGAGGTCGCCCCCCAGGACCAGCCGGACCGGGCCACACTGTCCCTGAAATCGGGGTGGAGAAACTTTTTCCCCTCCCTCGCCAGGTACATCCGGCTGCCATAGCCCATGCGCATGCGGTTCTCGTGAATTTCCGGCTGGTCCTCGATGCCGGCCTCCATCGCCTCCAACCGCCGGGCCGTGGTGGAGCTCATGCCGGTCACATAGAAGTCCAACTTTCCGTCGCGGTCGTAATCCCCCAGGGTGTGCCCCATGCCAAAATTGGACTTCTCGTCCACCCACGTCCGGGTCACGTCCTTGAACTGCCCGTCGCCAAGGTTCTCATGCAGGTCCAAACCCGCAAAATCGCTCACCACCATCAGGTCCAGGTCGTCATCCTCGTCCAAATCGACAAACGAGGCGCTGAAGGTGCGACGATAGCGCTTCTCCGCCAACCCCGACTCGTCCGTGCGATCGACAAACCTGCCGCCGCCCTCGTTCATCAGGAGAAAGGAGGCGTAGCCGTCGTTGGCGTCGTAATAGGGCGAAGGCATCGTGCCCAAGCCATACGCCGGCTTGATCTGGGCCAGCCACATGTCCAACAAACGGTCCCCGTTCACATCGCCCACCGCAATGACGGAGGGAAACTTGATCTTGTAGGCATGCTCAAAAACCACCCGCCCCACGCCCGGGAAGGTCCCCTCCGCCGTTCCCTCGAACAGGACCACGTTGATTTCGTTGCCCGCCAGAACCAGGTCCGCATGCCCGTCCCCAGTCAAATCCGCCACCGCTGCGGTCCCCACCTGCTTCACCGGCCCTTTCGGATCGAACGCCGGCAGCTCGCAGAGCGTCCCCGCCTCAAAACGGCCGGCGCCGCGGTTCCGGTAGACCAGGTTCTGCTCCGGCAGGATCAACTCCGAAAGCCCGTCCCCATCGAGATCGAAGGTGATCACCGGATCGTTCCCCATCTTGATCGTCGGCAATCCGTCCTCGCGCCCGGTCCATTCCTCAAACGCCGGCGCGCCCGCCCGGCGGGTCAATTTCATTCCGGTGGCGTCAATCCGCTCCGGCAGAAAACGCCCATCAGCGTCCTTTTCCGCCCGCCATTCCACCTTCAACGGCCCGCTGACAATGAAACGCGCCCGACCGGAATCACCCGTCACATGCACGGTCGCCTTCACAATGGAACGCGCCCGACCATCCTCCCGGTTTCGCTCAAACCTATGGTGATGCCACTCCGACTGCACGATCCGATACCCCGCCTCGCGGATCCCCCCCAGCCAATCGGCCCGCCCGGCGGGGTCCAGCGTCCGCGGATCCGCATCCAAAGGCGCCCGAACAATCCCGTGCGAGTGAGGAACCTCCCCTCCCGGTCCGCCGATCGTCAACGCCTCCGTCGGAAACCCCGCCAAGACCGAAAACTTGTCCTCCGAGGCCCGCAGGGCGTCCCACAACCCGACAAAGGTGTCCTCATACTCCTGCGCCAGGACCTCCTCGGCCCAGACGGTTTCCTCCCATTCCCGCGTCTTCGCCTCGATCTCCTCCTTCTCCCGGGTGCGCTTCTCGTCGATCCAGCCCTCAGTCCCCGACGGTTCGCCCCCGCCCAGATCCCGATTCATCGACCATTTCCAGTACCCGGCCGCCGCCGCCGCAATCGCGACCCCGACAACCGCCATTCTTATCACCAGCGACTTCTTCATCTTCAAAAATTTGGGAATTCTACGTTGACAAGGAAACCGGAATTCTGCAATTCAACCGGTTTGACGGTTTGGCTTGAGACCCTAAGTCGTTTTGGGTGATGTGTGTATCACCCAAAATGGCTATTGAGGCAAACCGCGAACGCGGCTCATATAGAAGTGTCATGAGACGCGTCTAAAGTCACAACTGAACCAACCAACAACAACGCGTCTAAGAAAGCTCCAATCATGAAACTGAAGGCCCTTGCAATTCTTCCCTTGGCGGTCGCGCTCGTCGGCTGCGGCGGCGGCGACGATCCCGAAGCGAACCTAACCCCCGACCAAGTCCAGCAAAACGCCAAACTCGAGAAAGAGGCCAACGAGGCAAAGCCCGAAGAACTCGCCGTCAACCCGAATGTCGACGCCGAGGCAGCCGCCCCGGTCCCCGGAGCGCCTGCCGCACCCGCCGATGGATCCAATGCCGATCTCGCCGGCATGGACAAGGCCGCTGACGAGGAAGGCAACGCCAAGACCCTGAGCATTCAGGAAGCCCTCCAGAACGCCGTGGAGAACTACGACCGCATGGCCAACGCCTCCGTCATCGAGCCCAACCAGAAGGGCTGGCCCGAACTCAAGACCATTGAAGATCTCGTCAAATACCGCGTGATCCGCCGCCTGCCCGATGCCCCCGACGGCAAGAAGTGGCACCTCAACACCGAGACCATGTCGGTCGAGTTGAAGTAATTCCTTTCAAACCAGCCCCTCAAACCAGCCCCTAACCAGCCCCTAACCAGCCCCCCTAAGTATGAAGAACACCCTGCAAACCTACGTGAAGCGCTGGCGCAAGCTCCGCGCCTTCACGCTCATCGAGCTGCTGGTGGTGATCGCGATCATCGCGATCCTCGCCGCCATGCTGCTGCCGGCCTTGGCCAAAGCCAAGAGAAACGCGATGCAGACCTCCTGCCTCGGCAAGTTGAAGGACATCGGCAACGCCTACCACATGTATCTGGGCGACAACAAGGACGAGCTCCCCTACGCCTTCG
>JAYPGD010000098.1:0-14404 GCA_038126655.1 Verrucomicrobiales bacterium | reverse complement strand
AGCCGACGCTACATCTGTGAAGCTGTTGCGATTGCTGTTCATGCGTATGCCCTGGGGAAAGTGTGATGTTCGGACGAGTGAATAGTCGGTGGGGCGCCAATCCCCGCCCGCCACCGCCTTCCGAACAGGACGGCTGTTCACTGCTGCGCCGCCTTCAGTTTCTGTTCTCCCCGTTCTTGAAGTCGACTCCACCTTCTTCGATCAGGGCCGTTTTCAGGACTGCCGCCACGGCGCCGGAACCCTGCGGCGACAAGTGATCGTAATCCAGAAAGGCTTCGCTTCCGTGCGGCCGTAGAGCAGGAAGCAGATCGATGCACATCGTTCCGACCTCCGCGAAGTGCGATCGCAGGCGTCGTTGCGGAAGATCCGGAGCCGTGTCTCCCTGAATCTGAAATCGGAAGGGGAAAACTACCGCGATCAGCGCGACATCGTCCCCGGCGATCGCGGACTTGAACTTCTCGAGTTCGGCGAAGTAGCGCTCCCAACCGAGATTCACGTGCGGCGAGTCGGCGGCTTTGCAAAGCTCCTCGACGCTTTCAATTTCCCGCTCCGGCGACCGGACGATCGCCCGGAACAGGTTGGAATGTCGGTGGAGAAATCCCGGCAGCGCCCCGGGTGGTTCGAGCAGGTTGTTCTGCATCTCGGAGATGTCGTTGAGACAGATGCCGAGCACAACGCAATCGGGGCGGTACTTTCGCGCGATCTGTTGGTAGGCGATGCGTTGCTGGCGTATCGTCCAGCCGGGGAGGGCGATGTTGAACACTTCGGCGTTCACGTCGTCGTCTCGCAGCAGGGTCTCAAGTTGTGAGGGATAGCTGTCTTCCTGACGGGCCAGAAATCCGTAGGTGACACTATCGCCGAGGCAGGCGATGCGGAGGGTTTCGTCCGGCTTGGCAACGGTGTATTGGCGGTCCCGCAGGCCGTCGCTGTTGATGAATTCTCCGGGAGCCGGGTATCGGGGATCGAGTGTGTAGAAGTCGGAACCCCATTGCAGTTCCCAGTCGGCGATGTAGTCCGCGGTTTCTGGAGCGTCCCCGACGTCGATCAAGCGGCAAAGGATCTCGCAAAGAGCAACCGTCAGAAGGGTGGCCGACACAACAAGCGCGAGTTTTCCGCCGCGACCCAATTTGCGGGACTCTGAGAAGTCGGGAGTGGCGCTGCTGCCGGGAGATTTCTGATTCTGACTCATGCGCTGAAAGAACATGGAGTATTCGGGGTATCCGCCCTGGTCGCCTGGCAAACCATCACGTCACACACCCAAACCCGGAGTCAACGGTTCGGCAAGTATTGAAAGAGAATGCCGACATTCGCGCCGATCCGGACCTTGAAATCCTGGGCGCCTCAGGCAAGTGGTTGCGCTCGGCTCCGTCTTCGCATTGCTTCGCCGCGACAAGTCAGCGGGAGCTTCGCCCCACCGGGCTGCAGGTCACTCCCCACCCACCACCGTCTTCCGAAACGGCAGGCTGTTCGCGATCTCGAGAACCAGATCCCGCCACGTGCCGTCGTCCTCGTGCAACTTCCTCACGATCTCCTCGACGACGGGTTGATCGTGGATCTCCAGTTTGCGGGCGAGGGCGTAGGTCATCGTGCGTTTGACGATGTTGCGGACGATGCGCTCCTTCTCGCTGGTCTGGAGGAGCTGTTTGAGTTCATCGAAGTTCGCAAACTTCTCGCCGGACGGGAGCCTGCCGCTGGTGTCGATGGCGGCGTGTTCCGCATTGTCATTCTTCCGTTTTTTGAGCTTCTTGCCGGGCGTGTAGCCAGCCCGGAAGATGTAGGAGCCCTCGGCGTCGTAGGCCTGCAGGGCAAATCCCAGCGGATCGATCTTGTCGTGGCAGGAGGCGCAGGTTGGATTGGAACGGTGCTGTTCGAAGCGCTGGCGGAAGGTGAGCTTCTCGCCGCGTTTGTTGGGTTGGACCTGGCCGACATTGGCCGGCGGATCGGGCAGATGCTCGCCGAGGATTCGCTCCAGCATCCAGGTTCCGCGCAGGACCGGGCCTTTGTTCATCGCCACCACGCCGGGCATGGTCAGCAGGCCGCCGCGGCCCCTGGTCTCCCGGATCTGGATGCGATGATTGGGCATGCTCTCCTGCTCGATGCCTCTTTGCTTCCGGTATTTCGGCAACTGATTGCGGTCCTTGGGATAGAACTTCGCGGTGTGCGGGTTGATGAAAGTGATCTTGGAATCGATCAGTTCCATCAGGGGCCGGTCTTCCGCGAACAGGTAGCGCAGGAAATCAATCGGCTGCGACTTGAGCGCGTCGGCCAGCGGGATCTGCCGCTTGCGGAACTGGTCGATCTCGGTCAAGGCCAACCACTGTAGGGCGAAGTCTTCGGCAAGGTTGCGGGACTTGGGCGAATCGAGCAGTCGATGGATCTGCGCTTCGAACGTGTCCGGATCGGAAAGCTTCCCATCCGCGGCCAAACGCATCAGTTCGGCGTCCGGCATGTCGGCCCAGATGAAATAGGAGAGGCGTTCGGCGAGTTCGAAGTCATCGACCGGCCTCACTGCGCCGACCTCCGCATCGGTTGAATCCATGAGAAGTCCCCGATAAATGAAGGCGGGCGACATGAGGGTCCGCTTCATCTGCGCTCGCAGGGAAGGGATCAGATCCTTGCCGGCGCCCAGTTGGGAAACGCCCGCCGCGAGCAGAGCCTCCGGCACAGACCGACGGTGCGCCCGGGGCACAAAATGGCGGATGAGAGCCTCCGCGTTCTTGCGGGTGAATTCGCCGCCGCCCATCGGACCGGCCATGACTTCGAGTTCCTTCCTTCGCTTGGGCGAGAACAATTCCTCCAACGCCGTGTCGATGAGGTAGGCGTATTGATTCCAGATATCGGTGGTGAGCGGGTTGCCGGCGGTGTCGTTCTTGAATCCGCTTTTGCCGGGCGGATCCTCGGGCAGGAGTTTCATCACAAGGGACTTCTCCACCAGCGTCTGCTCGGCCTCGATGATCGCGACTTCGAGATCGAAACCGAACAAGGAACGCAGAGTGTTGCGATACTCGTGCGCGGACAAGCGACGCGGTTTGAAGACCGCGGGCCGGGCCTCGACGGTTTCCACGAAGCGCGTCTGATACCACTCGTAGATCTTGAGCAATTCGCCGGCGGGCGGTTGCCTGGCGGCGTCCGGGGGCATGTCGCCCTCGCGCAATCGTGCGATCGCGGCCTCCCAGGTGTCGAAATGCGCGTCGAGATCGGCCTGCGTCTTGATCTTCGTGAAGTCCACCTTGCCCTTCACCTTCTTCCCGCCGTGGCAGTCGATGCAGAATTCAGCGAGAAAGGGACGGACAGTGGATTCGTAGGAAGAGGCGGCGTTGGCGACCGGCGATGTGAGCACGCCAACCAGTCCAAGCATCGCCCCGAACGCCGCGCGCCAGCGCCATGGACTGCGGCGGCTTGACGCCGCCTTCTCGTTGGTTGGGTGGAAGGCATTGGAGAGTAATGTCGCGTGGGCGACTATCTGAATCTGTCTTGGGGGCTGAAAGCCCGACCGCACAAAGCCCGGGGTTTCAGCCCCGGGGGCGTCCGCCAAATATCTGCGGCCTGAAGGGCCGCGCGCGGTTGTATCAATCCCACACATATCGTTCATCAAATTCCTTGGCTCATTTGCAAAGGCGGGGCTGGGACCGGGCGAAGGTCGGTCGCGCGCGGCCCTTCAGGCCGCAGTTGTTTTGCCGTTCAACCCAGGCCTGAAGGCCTGGGCTTTGCGCGGGCGGGCCTTCAGCCCGAAAGGCAATGCGATTTCATCTCGGCGCGATCCGTGTCGTTGCATTCTCTCAACCCTCAACTCACTCCAACTCTCAACTTCCCTCACGGCAGCGGCGTGTTTGGCTTGACGGCGTTCTTGGGATACTTGCCGTTGAAGACCATCATCTGGGCCTGCGTTTCCTCCTTCACGAAGGACTCATCGATCGCGCCATCCTCGTTGGTCACGAGGCCGAGGTCGAGTTTGAGGTGCTTGGCCAGGAAAGGATACATGGCCATGCGCTTGGAGTCGCCGTAGTCGTGCTTCTCGGCGGGGAAGTGCGCGCCGCCCAGGTTGCCCAGCTTGCCATAGAGCGAGTAGATGTGCGCGATGTAGGGCATCTCGGTCTTGGGCGTGTTCTGGGTCCAGTCGCTGCCGTTGGAGATGATGAGCTGCGGCCGCGGCGCGGCGAGGGCGGCGACTTCCGCATTGTTGCTCTTGTGCGTCGCGCTCCAATGAATCGGCATCACGCTCTCGCATTCGCAACCGCCGAAGAAGTGAGCGGAAACCTGGCAGACCGGAACGGTCACCTTCACGCGCTCGTCCAAGGCCGCCAGCAGGAAGGTCTGCGTGCCGCCGCCGGAACAACCGGTCATGCCGATGCGGTTCTTGTCGACCTCCTTGAAGGACAGGAGGAAGTCGAGCGCGCGCATGCTGTTCCAGGTCTGCATGCGGAGGATTTCCGGGGTGTCGTGATGTTTCCAGCCGACCTCCTTGGAATCGCCGTAGCCCATCATGTCGTATTGGAAGACCAGGCAGCCCATCTTCGCCAATACGGCGCAACGTTGCTGGCGCGACATGCGAAAACGTCCGCCGTGGCCGTGCGGGCAAAGGACGCCGGCGAGCCCGCCCTTGAAATCGGTCGGACGATACAGCGAGCCGGTCACATACAACCCCGGCGAACTTTCAATCGCGACGTTCTCGATCTGATAGCCGTCATAGACGCGCTTCTTGCGGTAGATCGGGTTGAGCGGCGTGCGCTCGGGGAGTTCGGTGAGTTTCGCGCCCTTCAGGATGCCGGCGAGGACGCGAGCCTTGCGGACCTTCCAGGCCGCCAGGGTGGACGCCTCCTTGCGGAAGTCCTCCAACTCTTGCTTCGCGCCTTCCGGGGTGTTGGCGTAGCCGCGCCGAATGGTGGGAAGTCGCTTGACCTTGATGTTCTTCCAACGGCACTTGGCGCCCTTGGGCCAGCCCGTGCCGCCATGCACCTGCACCGCAATGCGGCCCTCGATGCCGAGCAGTTGGCTCACCTTCTTCTTGTCGTATTTCTCGTGCTTGAAGGAGTTCATGTCGATCTCCGACACCTTCACGCCGTTGAGCCAGGTCGTGATCTTGGGATTGGCGCCGACGACCCGCACCTTGGCGGTGTTCCATTCGCCGAGCTTCCAGGCCTTGATCCAGGCGTCACCGGTGATGGTGTGGCCCTGCTGATCCGCGGGCGCGTTCTTGTGCGGCTTGGTGGTGAAGCCGGTCAGCTTCTTGCCGTCGTCATAGACGCCGTCGATGTCGAAGGGGCGGTTGTTGAAGGCTCCGGAACCCTCGCCGTAGATGTGGCCGATGTTTCCGTTGTCGTGGTAGTCGACCATCATCTGGAAGCACTGGCCCATTTCGGTGGAGCGGAGGAACAGGCCGCTGCAGACGCCCCAGTCGGGCTTCATGTCGATGGTCAACTCGAAGTCGCCGAAGGTCTCGTCGGTCAGGAGGATGCCGCCATTGCCGCTGCCGGGCGGATCCTGTTCGCCCACGATTGCGCCGTTCTCGACATACCAACGCCCGCCCGTGCCGTGGCCGATCTTCTCGGGATTCTTGTGCCAGCCCTTGAGCGTCTTGCCGTCGAAGATGGGTTCAAAGCCGGCGTCGGGGGCGGTTTCGGTTTGGGCGTGAACGGCGGCGGCAACGCCGAACGCGAACGTGAACGTCAGCAGGGTTCGAAGAGATTTCATGGTCGTGGAGTTATCCTGGAATTGGGCGGATTCGCCAATAGTAATCAGCGTTGAATCTCGAAGCGCCGCCGGAACGTCCGAAGGAAGTGTAAGGCCGGTGGGGAGAGACTCCGTCGAGCCCAAATCGAAGTCCTGAAGGGACTTTGTTGTAGTGTGGGCTCTGCGAGCCCATTGCGACTCCATCGCCTGACACAGGCGACGCTACACCCTGCCTCAAGAGGGACGCTGGAATCTTGCGCTCTTTCAGGGCTTTGAAATGGACTCGAGGGAGTCTCTCCCCACCGGTTTTTTGGGCGTTTTGTGAATTCATTTGACCGCGTCGTTGGCGACCTCTAGGTTCCGCCGCTCTTCGCGGCTGTACCGCGGTATGCGGTTGGCCGGATGGCGGGCGTCTTTCCTTCCTGCCCGTCAGGAACCCCTGATTACGACATTCAGACCATGCTTGATTTGTTTGCGAAGCGCGCAGCTTCGTACAGAAACGATATTCTTTCGGGAATCACCGTCGCGCTGGCCCTTGTGCCGGAAGCGATCGCCTTTGCCTTTGTCGCCGGCGTCCTGCCGCACGTGGGCCTCTACTCGGCTGTCATTGTGGGGTTGATCACGGCCGTGTTTGGCGGACGCCCGGGGATGATCTCTGGCGCAACCGGCGCCATGGCCGTGGTGGTGGTGGGATTGGTGGCCATGCACGGGATCGGTTACCTGTTCCCGGCCGTGATCCTTTGCGGCGTGTTCCAGGTGGCGGTCGGATTGTGCCGATTGGGGAAACTCATCCGCCTCGTGCCGCATTCGGTGATGCTTGGATTTGTGAACGGGCTGGCGATCGTGATTTTCACCTCGCAGTTTGGCAGTTTCAAAACGTTGGACGCGGATGGAAATCTCTCGGCGATTGGCGGGGCCCCGCTGGCGTTGATGCTTGTCCTGATCGGTCTGACCATGGCGATCATCGTCTTTCTGCCGCGTTTGACCAAGTTGGTCCCCAGTTCGCTTGCCGCGATCCTGGTGGTCACGGGACTGAGCTGGGGAATCAACCAGTACGCGAACGATCAACTGCGCGTCGGGGGAACGGGCAATGCGGCCCTGACGGTGGGCGATGTGTTGATCTCGAACCTAAAGAAGCAGCAGGTGGACTTGGCCCGGGCCGAGAAGATGTCCGACGCCGTCGCCCTGGCCTACGACCATGCAAAGGGCGTTGGGATGACCCTCGTCAATTCCGGGGCTGCGTACGCGACGGAGTTGGAACTTTCGCGGAAGGAGATTGCGGAAGCCGCCGCAGCGATCACCGAAACGCCCAAGGCGGGACTGCCCGGTTTGATCTTCTTTCAGGACGCGTTCGACCTGCCGCCGTTCAATTGGGAGACGTTTTCCATCATCTTCCCCTTTGCGCTCATTCTCGCGGGCGTGGGTTTGATCGAATCGCTGATGACGCTGACGTTGATCGACGAGATCACCGGAACGCGCGGGCGTGGAAACCGGGAATGCATCGGTCAGGGCGCGGCCAACATGGTCTGCGGCCTGTTTGGCGGGATGGGCGGTTGCGCCATGATCGGGCAATCACTGATCAATGTGAATTCAGGCGGCCGGGGGCGGCTGTCCGGCATCATGGCGGCGGTGTCGTTGCTGGCGTTCGTCGTCTTGTTGCAACCGTTCATCATGATGATCCCCATCGCCGCGCTGGTGGGGGTGATGTTCATGGTCGTGATCGGAACCTTCGAATGGTCCACCCTGCACACGTGGAAAAAGATCCCGCGCTCGGATGTCTTCGTCATGCTGCTGGTCGCGGGCTACACCGTGATCTTTCACAACCTGGCGATGACTGTCCTTCTCGGGGTGGTTGTGCAGGCCCTCGTGTTCGCTTGGAAGCATGCGACACACCTCTTCGCGGACAAGCAGACGAACGAATTCGGATCGCGCATCTACCAGCTGCACGGCCCCTTGTTCTTCGCGTCCGCGACCAGCTTCGATTCCCTGTTCGACGCGGAGGACGATCCCGACGACGTGGTGATCGATTTTTACTACACCCGCGTCTATGACCAGACCGGCCTGGAGGCGATCAAGCGGCTGGCGGAACGCTACCGGTCCATGGACAAGCGGCTGCACCTGCGCCATTTGTCGGAAGAATGCCGCCGCCTGCTTGGGCGCGCTGATGATCTGGTGGAAGTCAACGTCTCCGAAGACCCGCATTACCACGTCGCGACCGATCGGTTGGGGTAGGGGGCGTTGGAATCGTAAAGTCGGAGTCTCGCCCCGCCGGTGTTGGATTCACTCGGATCGCTTGCGCGAAGTTGCAAACCTGGTTGGCTTTGGCATGCTCTCCCCATCATGAAACGTCTCCTCTCTTTGTGTCTTTGCGCCTTCGTGGCCCTGCTGGCATCGGCCGCCGCGCAGGCCCGGCCCAACATCATCTTCATCTTCATCGACGACATGGGCTATGGCGACCTGAGTTGCACGGGCAACACGGATGTCGAGACGAAGAACATCGACCGGTTGGCCGAGGAGGGGATCCGCTTCACGCAGTTCTACGTGAACTCTCCGATCTGCTCGCCTTCGCGCGTCGCCTGCACGACGGGGCAGTTTCCGGCGCGGCATCTGATCAATTCCTACCTCAACAGCCGGGCCAAGAATCGCGCGCGCGGCATGGCGGATTTCTTGAACCCCAAGGCTCCGGCGATTGCGCGGGCCTTCAAGGGCGCGGGTTACGCCACGGCGCACTTCGGCAAGTGGCACATGGGCGGCGGACGCGACGTGGATGACGCGCCCCTGCCGCAGGCCTATGGCTTCGATGAATCACTGGTTTCGTTCGAGGGCCTTGGCGATCGACTGCTCGTGCCGGGCGGGCTTTCGGAACAGAGCGCGAAGCTGGGGCAGGGGAAGATCCGGCGCGTGGAGAAGCATCAGCAAACCGGCATCTACGTGGATCGTTGCATCGACTTCATCAAGCGGAACAAGGCCAAGAACTTCTACCTGCACCTGTGGTTGAACGACGTTCACGACGCCCACAAGCCGCGGGAGGATTACTTGAAGAAGTATGAAAAATTCAGTGCCGATCCGTATCTCCAGCGCATGTATGCCGTGCTGCACCACATGGACGACGAGTTGGGGCGCTTGATCGATGCCGTCGATGAATCGGGGCTGGCCGAGGAAACGCTGTTCGTGGTGACCAGCGACAATGGCCCCACCGCCTGGCCGCGTTATCCCAATGACGGATTTGCTCCTCCCGGTTCCACGGCGGGCATGCGCGGGCGCAAATGGAGCCTCTACGAAGGGGGAATCCGAATGCCGTTGATCGTGCGTTGGAAGGGCAAGGTTCCTGCGGGCGTGGTCGATGAAACGACGGTCTCAGCGGCGGTGGATTTCTTCCCGACCTTTTGCAAGTTGGCGGGCGTCGAGACGCCGGACGTGAAGTTCGACGGCGAGGACATGAGCGCGGCCTATCTCGGTCGGGCGACGAAGCGCGAGCAGGCGTTGTTCTGGGAATACGGGCGCGACCAGTCCTACCTGAAGCCGGCGCACCCGCTGCACCAGAGCCCCAACCTCGCGATTCGCGACGGCGATTGGAAGCTGCTGATCAACGACGACGGCACGCGCATGGAGCTCTACGACCTTTCGCGCGGGGACCGCGAGTATCACAACGTCGTCGGCGAACATCCAAAGATTGCGGAAGATCTATCGGAGCGCCTGCTGGCCTGGCGCAAGGCGCTGCCCAAGTTGCCGGGTGGCGCGGAGAAGGTCGTCGAGGGGGAATTGAAGACCTACAGGCTGACGCGGGAATCGAAGTTGAAGGGCGGGGCCGCGCCCCAGATCAGCGGAGCCAGGGTGCGGGTCAAGGCGGAGGTTTCGACCGAAGGCAAGAACGGCGTGATCGTCGCGCAGGGCGGGCAGGCTGTGGGGTATGCGCTGAGCGTCGCCAAGGGCAAGGCTGCGTTCCACGCGCGGATACGCAATCAGCTCTTCACCGCGGCCGCCGCGTCGGATCTGCCGGAAGGCAAGGTCAGCCTGGAGGCCGAGATCACCATGGATGGCAGGATGTCCTTGAAGGCGGATGGCAAGGTCGTCGCGACCGCCAAGGCGCCGGCGTCCTTTCCCTCGCAGCCGGTGGACGGCTTGGAGGTCGGATTGGACGACAAGGGCAATGTTGGCGACTACCAGGGCAATTTTCCCTTTGCCGGCAAGATTCATTCGCTGGAGGTGGCCGTGCAGGCTTCGGCGGGCGAGGCGCAGATCGGCGGGCGCGTGACGCGTTGGGCGGGCGACATGGATCCGTTGCGGCCGCTGCCCGAGTATCCGCGTCCGCAGATGACCCGGAAACGTTGGGCGAATCTGAACGGTCCTTGGCATTACACGATTGCGCCAAAGGACAAGGGACGGCCGAAGACGATCAAGCGACGCATCACGGTGCCGTTCCCGATCGAATCCACCTTGTCCGGCGTGAAGCAGACGGTCGGCGAGGACAAGTATCTCTGGTATCGCAAGCCCTTCGGTCACGTGGAGATGGAGGAGGGGGAGCGTTTGTTGCTGCACTTCGGCGCGGTGGATTGGGAGGCGGTTGTCTACGTGAACAAGCAGAAGGTCGGCGAGCATCGCGGGGGCTACGATCCGTTCTCCTTCGACATCACCGACGCCTTGAACGAGGACGGCGACAACGAATTGGTCGTCCGGGTCTGGGATCCGAGCAACGACGGTCCGCAGCCGCGCGGCAAGCAGGTAAAGGATCCGCGGGGGATCTGGTACACCAGCGTCACGGGCATCTGGCAGACCGTGTGGTTGGAGCCGGTTCCGGCCGCGAGCATCCGCGGGTTGAAGTTCGCGCCGGACATTCAATCCAACCAGCTTGAGTTGACGGTCGATGTCAGCCTGGGCGGCAAGGGGTTTGCGATCAAGGCGGAGGTGTTTGAGAACGACCGCAAGGTCGGCGAGACGCTGGGGCTTGCCGGGCAGTTGCTGCATGTTCCCGTCCGGCGCGCGAAGCTCTGGTCGCCGGATTCGCCGCATTTGTACGATCTAAGGGTGACGCTGCTGGACAATGGGAAGGAGATCGATTCGGTCGAAAGCTACTTCGGCATGCGGGAGATCAAGCTCGCGAAGGATGACAAGGGCATCAACCGCTTGTTTCTCAACGGTTCGCCCTTGTTTCAATTCGGCCCGCTCGACCAGGGCTGGTGGCCCGACGGCCTCTACACGCCGCCGACCGAGGAGGCGATGATCTTCGACATCGAAATGACGCGGAAGCTGGGCTTCAACATGATCCGCAAGCACGTGAAGGTGGAGTCGGCGCGCTGGTATTACTGGGCCGACAAGCTGGGCATGCTGGTCTGGCAGGACATGCCCAGCGGCTTCCAGGGCGACGCGCGCGGACCGAATCACCTCAAGAAGGGCGCGGAGAAGGACCTGGATCTGCCGGCCGAGGCGCGCGCGATCTTCCGCACGGAATTGAAGGCGATGATCGACGCTTTCCACAACCACCCCTCCATCGTGGTCTGGGTTCCCTTCAACGAGGGCTGGGGGCAGTTTGAAACGACGACTGTGCTGGACTGGACGCGCGACTACGATCCCACGCGCCTCGTCGACGGCGCGAGCGGTTGGACCGACCGCGGCAGCGGCGACATGATCGACATGCACAAGTATCCCGGCCCGGGGATGTTCGACGTGGAGCCGAACCGCGCCTCCGTCCTCGGCGAATACGGCGGCCTGGGCCTGCCGGTCAAGGGCCACCTCTGGTGGAACAAGCGCAACTGGGGCTACCGCACCTACGAAACTTCAAACGAACTGAAGATGAATTACGCGCAGTTGATGGAGCAATTGCCCGCCCTGAAGAAGCAGGGACTCGCCGCGGCGGTCTATACCCAGACCACGGATGTCGAAGGCGAGGTCAACGGCCTGATGACCTACGACCGCTCCATCATCAAGTTCGATCCCGAGTGGATGACGGGTTTGGCGGAGTTGTTGTATTAGGCGTTCGTCGGGGAGCGGCGATGTGAAGCTTGCGATGAGTGCAGAGTGGAATTAGTTTCCCTACATGAAGCTTACCGCCGTTTACGAACCCGCCGAGGAGGGTGGTTACGTCGCATGGTTGGAGGAGATGCCGGGCGTGCAGACGCAGGGCGAGACTTTGGCTGAGGCCAAGGAAAACCTTCGCGATGCGTTGCAGCTTTCGTTGGACTATCTCCGTGAAAAGGCCCGATAGCAGGAGTCGCCGGACACTGTTCGGGAACCTTTCGACGTCGCCGCGTCGTGAAACTTGGCGCATGGACGGCTGTTCCACGTCATCGTGAGATCAAGGACCGACTGGCGCGCGGTATCTGCAAGCAGCTTGGGGAAGGCCGCCGGCTCCGCTTTGGGGCGGAGCCGGCGGGTTGGTTTCAGCCCTGCTTGGCGCCGGCTTCCTGCCAGCATTCGAGCATGGTGTTCTTGAAGTCCTCGCGGGCGAGGTGGGCGTTGATCTTGGCGATCTGGGAGCCCCAGCAGGCGCCCATGCTCTTGATCGCGGCGTCGGCCTCCCTGGCCAGGAGGTCGCCCCATTGCTGCTCGATCCGGGACTTCAACTGCTCGGCCATGGCGGCGGTCAGCGCCTGGTGAAACGCGCCTTCCCACATCTTGGCCGCGTGCTCGATCGGGCATTGGTCCGCCTCGGGCTTGCCGCCCTTGGTGTCGCAGCAGAGTTGATGTTGACCCGTGTTGCAGCTTCCGTTTTCGCATTCTTGGCTCATGTCGGTTTCCTTTCGTGTTTTCGTTCTTTGTTTCTTTTCTGGCGTCGATTCATCTCCCGCGTCCGGCCAGTCGGAACACGGGAAATTAATACATACAAACTAGTTGGTATGTTCCTGGGATGCAGGGATGGCGATGATATTCCATGGGGTGAAAAGGGGGAGGGGAGCCGCTCAGGAGGCGGTCTTCCGGGGCTTCTTTTTCTTGGAGGATTTCGCCTTGGGATTGAATTCCAAGGCGAGGTTCAGCCAATGAGCGAGGTCGCGTTTGGATCTGATTCCATCCTGGGCCACAAACACGAAACCCTTCATGGGGCGGCCGGTGAAATCCATGGGCTGGCAACCCTTGCGCTTGAGTGAAGCCTCGTAGACTTCAGGGTCGAGGCGCGCCATAAGTCGGTCCGATTCCACGCCGACGCACATCTTGTCCTCCACCATGAAACCGAGTCCGCCCATCATGCGCTTTTCCTCGGTCGCGATGTTCTTCTCGTTGAAGAAGGCACGGATGCGGGCGGCGAGTTGTTCGTTGTAGGCCATGGGCGGGGACGTATTCAGTTGCTTGAGGCGCCAAGGCCGAGGAGGGAGTCGATATAGCTGCGAGCATGTCGGAGGTTCTGGAGAATCAGCTTCCGGTCCTGCTTGGTCTTGCCGACGAGCATGGAGCCCTGCATCAGGCTCAGGGTCATCCAGGCGACGCTCTTGGGATCAAATTTGGCGGCGTTGGGAGCGGCCTTTTTTGCGGCTTTCAGGAGAGTGGCAATCATGTCGGCAAAGTCGCCGAAATGGCCTTCGCAGCAGCCGCGGACGGCGTCGTTCGATTCGGCGAGTTCCTGCGCCATCATGCCGACGAGGCAGGCGTCGGGCGTGTCCGAACTGCCGCACATCTTCTCCATGCCGTCGAACAACAAGCGCAGCCGGTCGATCGGATCATCAATCTTGTCAAAGCCGATGGAGGCGAAGGCCTCGGTCTGGCGGCAGGAAAAGAAATCCAAGGCCGCGCGGGCGATTTCCTCCTTGTTCCTGAAGTAGTGGAAGAAGCCGCCCTTGGTCACCCCGGCCTTGGCGCAGATCTGATCGACGGTCGTCGCGGTGTAGCCGTGCGCCAGCATCAACTGAACCACGGCCTCCAACAGCGCGCGCTTGGTGCCGGGCATTTCCTCGATGTCACAACAGGTCATACTCATACATACCAATTGGTATGTAGCGCTGGTTTAGCGGGGTTGCAAGTGGGGAATGTGTCTTTTTCCGTTGGCTTTGGGAGGATCCATTCCCTCGATCGCTGGCCTGCAAGCGATTCGGAAATCATTGGCTGGAGTCGAGGGGCTGGCCTATAGATTCCGCCATGAAGTCGATGCGAATCATTCTCTCGATCATTCTTCTGAGCATCGCCGGGGCTGCCCAAGCCGGCGATTGGATCTCCATGTTCAACGGCAAGGACCTGTCCGGTTGGCGCGTGAACCAGATTCCCGGGGCGTTCACCGTTGTGGACGGCGCGATCAAGGCGCATTGCCGGGACGCGAAGCAGAAGTCGCATTTGTTCTATGTCGGCGAGAAGGAGGAGGGATTGGTTCGCTTCAAGGATTTCGAGTTTGAGGCGACCGTGCGGAGCGAACCGGGGTCGAATTCCGGGATCTTCTTTCACACCGACATGACGCCCCGCGACGCGAAGCATCATCTGCGCAATGGCTACGAGGTGCAGTTGAACAGTTCGCAGAAGGAGAAGCGCAAGACGGGCAGTCTTTATGCGATCAAGGACCTGGCAAAATCGCCCGTGGATGAAACCAAATGGTTCAAGGTGCGGATCCGGGTGCAGGGCAAACGGATTGTGGTCCACCTCAACGGCGAGCAGATCATCGATTACACAGAGCCGAACAAGCCCGAGCGGCCGAAGAATCGTGAGGGGCGCCTGCTGAATCCCAAGGGCGGCGCGATCGCGTTGCAGGGGCACGATCCCAACAGCGTCTTCTACTTCAAGGACCTGCGGATCCGGCGTCTGGATTGAGAAGGTTGCG
>JAYPGD010000097.1:0-14458 GCA_038126655.1 Verrucomicrobiales bacterium | reverse complement strand
CGATATCCCCAGACGGCCAGCAGCGTAATGATCGCGATCACGCCCAGCGGCAGCACGATCCGCCAGTTGAGCTGCGACAGGAAATACATGAGCTTGTCGACCAGTCCGCGCCTGGGGCCGCTGAGGCTGGGCGGACCGCTGAGATTCTCCGTCAGGGCGAGCTCCGCCTCCAGGTCCTTGATCAGGGTCTGCGAATCCAGTCCGACCGCGTTGCCGTAGGAGCGCACGAAACCCCGGATATAGATCGGCGCGGTGAAGACCTCGAAGTTGCCGTTTTCCAGGGCGCGAACGTGCTCGGTCTTGATCTTTGTGATCTCGGCAATCTGGTGGATCGTGAAGTTCTTTGCTTCACGACCCTGCCGGAGTTGTTCGGACACCGTCGGCATCGCCGCAATCTAGGCATTCGTCGTTGCCGTGGCAATCTTGGAAAGAGGGGGCGAGGCGGAGAATCCTGTGATCACTGCAGACGGCTCTTCTTCACCGGCTTGCGACGCCTCTGTTTCTTCAACAACCGATCGGCATCGAGATAGCTCCGGCGCACTTCGATTTCGGACAACGCCGTCCGCATTGCCGGGCGTCGCTTCTTTTCCACCGTGATCCTGAAGATCTTGCGATCCTTTTGCGGAAAATCGGCGAAGGCCTTCAGGGTTCTGGCCTGAAACTCGATCCAGCAGGAAAACCAACCCTCCTTCGAATGAACCTCGGAGATGTCCGCATAGCGCAACTTGCGCTTCTGAGTTTTTCCGCGCACCGCGCCAAGCACATTGTCCGAGGTCTGATACTCAAACTCGATGTGCTTCTCCGCGACGATCATGATCCCGTCGATGCGGGCAAAACCGCCGTAGACTTCGGCGAGTTGAAATGGGAGGTGGGGTTGATCCATGTGACGCGTCTCGGTCCGACGTCTTCCTACCAAGCGCCGCCGCGCTCATAAAGCCCAAACAACGCGCCCCTACGGCGCCAGCCGTTCGACCGCCCAATCCTCATTGCCGCCCCGTGTGTAGAGGAACCGGTCGTGCAGCCGATCCGCGCGCCCCTGCCAGAACTCCACGGTTGTCGGCCGGACCCGATAGCCTCCCCAGAACGAGGGCAGGGGCACCTCGCCGCCGGAAAATTTCCGCTTCATCTCCTCCAGTTTCGCCTCGATCAGGCTGCGCGACGTCACCGCCGAACTCTGCCGCGAGACCCAGGCCCCGATCTGGCTCCCCCTCGGCCGCGACAGGAAATACTTCAGGGACTCCGCCGTCGACACCCTCTCCGCCTGCCCGCTCACAATCGTCTGACGCTCGAGGCCCAGCCACGGAAACAACAACGACACGCGGGGATTCGCGTCGATCTCCCGCGCCTTGCGGCTGCCGTAGTTCGTATAGAAGACGAAGCCGTCCCGGTCGAATGACTTGAGCAGGACCGTGCGGGACGAGGGCTGTCCCTCCGGCGAAACGGTGGAAAGGCACATGGCGTTCGGCTCCGACAATTCTGCGTCGCAGGCCTCCTTGAACCAAAGCTCGAACTGCGCAAAGGGATCCTTTGCGAGGCCCGCCTCGTTCAGTTCCGCCCGGGTGTAATTCTCACGCAAGTCGCCGATGTCCATGCCGCCATTTTAGCGGAACGGCGTCCCCTGACAATCCTCCCCCCATTTTACAACCGACACGCACGGTTCACGCTGCTAGAAACGACGCGCAATTCACGAAAGGAAAACCATGCGCTACTTGATGAAGGAACGGCTCTGGGGATTCGGCGACGACTACAAGATTCAGGACGCCGACGGCAACGATGTCTTCTTTGTCGACGGCAAGGCGCTCAGCCTCGGCGACAAGCTGTCCTTCCAGGATCTGCAGGGCAACGAGCTGGCCTATATTTCCGAGAAACTCCTCAGTCTGAAGAAACGCTACGAGATCTATCGCAGTGGCGAACTCTTCGCCGAGGTCCAGAAGGAATGGACCTTCTTCAAGGACAAGTTCACCATCGATGTCCCCGGCCCCAACGACTACACGGTCAAGGGCAGTTTCCTCGATCGCGAGTTCAACTTCGAACGGCAGGGAGCGATCGTCGCGCGCGTCTCCAAGAAGTTTTTCAATTTCACGGATTCGTACGGCGTGAGTATTGTGGACGGCGAGGATGACATTGTGATCCTTGCGACCGCCGTCGTGATCGATCTTGTCTGTCATCCGGACGAGCAATAAACCACGGAGCCAAGCAGGAACTTGTCAAAGACTTCTCCCTTCACCCTCTGATCCCCGGGGCCGTGCTGGCGGCGCTGCTGGAGATGCAGGATGAGCGGAAGAAGCGGCCCCTCGATACACGCACGCTGCTGGGTTACAACCGTCATTCGCTTCCGGAGCTCGTTTCCGTCTACACGAACGACGGCGTCATCAACGCCGCGGTCTGCAAGTCCATCCAACGCAGCGAAGCCTCCTACATCGCAAACTACCAGGCAGCGCTTTCGAAGCTGCCGGACATCTGCGCGGCGAGCGGCAGTCAGCAGGGCTCCGTGCACCGCCTGGCGCGGGCGTTGTTCGCCGCGAAGCTGCTCGGCGAACTGCTCGAGATCCTCGCGCCGCCGGATCGCTCCTACGAGAAGACCGAGGACGGCACGGTCGATCTGCTGGAGGAACTGGGCGAGGCCTTCAGCGACATCGTCGGCGGAGCCTGGGCGGAGTTTTTTCCCCGCGGCGAGGTTTCCCGCAATGCCGACGCCTCCTCGCAATTCTGGGTCGCCTGCCTGTACGAAAACGAGCCGGAGCGCATGGCCAAGGCGTTCCAAGGTCCCTACACCGCCGGCAACACGAAACGCCTCGCCACGCTGGACGAGGATCCCGGATCCAAGTCCGTCTAGGTCAAGGATGAGCTCACCCCCTATCTGAAATCCGTTCCGGACAAGCTCAACCAACTCCATGATGCGGTGAAGGAGAGCCACAAGCGCGGGCTCGACCAGTCCTTTCTGGAGATCTCCCGGGTGATCACCAAGCTCAAGCTCTCGCCGGCGATCGTCTATTTCTACGACTTCCTCGTGCGCGAGGTCTGCGACGCCTTCGCCTATTTCGACAATGAACTCACCCCGCGCGAGAACCGCTTCGCCCGCTACCTCTACAAGCAGTTGGAAACCATCCGCGAGGAGCACTACGAGATGCACTCCGGACACCTGCACGGGTTGTGCGAGGAGGACGTTGATTCCGTGCTCGCCGAACTGGATGAATTGACCGGAATCCGCGCGGCCAAGGAAAAGGTGCGCGAGACCGCCAACTACGCCCGCATGCAACAGGCGAGGGTCTCCCGCGGCATGAAGGCGATTCCCACGACCTACCACGCCGTCTACACCGGCAACCCCGGAACGGGCAAGACCACCGTGGCGCGCCTGATGGGCCGCATCTTCAAGGCCCTGGGCGTCCTCAAGAAGGGCCACCTCGTCGAATGCGATCGCGCCGCGCTCACCGGACAATATGTCGGCCAGACCGCGCCCAAGACCAACAAGATCATCGACGAGGCCATGGACGGCATTCTCTTCATCGATGAGGCCTACAGCCTGGCCAAGGGCGGGCAGGACTACGGCAGCGAGGCGATCGACACCCTGCTCAAGCGAATGCAGGATGACCGCGACCGTTTGATCGTCATCGTCGCCGGCTACCCGCGGGAGATGGAGGAATTCATCAATTCCAATCCCGGCCTCCGTTCGCGCTTCACCCGCTACATTGATTTCCCGGATTTCGAGGAACAGGAGCTCTGCCAGATCTTCGGCTCCCTGTGCCGCAGGCACGACCTCGCGCTGACGCCGGACCTGAAGGAGAAGACCCTGCATCATTTTCACTGGCAGGCCCGCAACGCCAAGCGCGACAGCGGCAACGGCCGCATGGTCCGCAACGCCTTCGAGAAGGTCGTGCACGAACAGGCCGACCGCCTCTCCAAATCCGGCATCTACGACGCCGAAGCGCTGGCGATCCTGGAAGCTCCCGATCTCGAATCCCCCGCCGAACCCGCCTGGCGCGAATACAAGGAAAGCGGCCGCGGCTACATCGTGAAGTGCGAACATTGCGAGGCCACCTTCTCCTGGAACCCGGCCGTGGAACTCCCCGTCGCCAAGTGCGACAAGTGCGGCCGCGAGTTCAATTCCGAATTTGGAATGTTGATCGAATAGCAAAGCCATGAAAGTCCTCTCCGTCACCTGCAACAATTGCGGCGGCCCCTTGGAGGTCCCCAAAAAGGTCCCCTTCGTCAACTGCGGCTACTGCTCCTCGCGACTCGAGATCCGCCAGTCCGGCGGCCCGGTCTATTCCGAGGTTCTGGAAAAGATCGAACAACGAACCGAGCGGATGGCCGATGACCTCGAAGCCATCAAGACGCAGAACGAGATCGAACGACTCGATCGCGAATGGCAGATGGGCATGGATCGCTACAAGGTCCGCAACCAGGACGGCGAATACAGCGTGCCCAGCTCCGCCGGCAGCGTGATCGGCGGGGTTGCCGCCATCATTTTCGGCGTCTTCTGGATGGGCATGGCCTCGCGCATGGGCGCGCCCGGAATCTTCCCCCTCTTCGGCCTGTTCTTTATCGGCATCGCGTTCTACGGAATGGTCAGCGGCGTGTCCAAATCCTCCGACTACCAGCGGGCGCATGATGACTACCAGGCCAAGCGGCGCGAGTTGATGAAGAAGCGGTGAAATCCGATGGCCAAAAAGCGGCGGAGTCCTGTTGCCGGGTAAGGTTGACCTGCGTTTGGCGACTCTCTCTTGCCCTTGTTATGGCAGGTTTGGCAGGTGGTTGTTCTTCCACTGCCAAGGTGACAATGACGGAGTGGCCATCTGGGAATCCTTCACCCGAAATCCGCATCGACCGATATGCGACTGTGACCCGGATTCAGAAAATGACCAATCCCATCGGCGCCTTTTATCACCCGAATCGACTGGTGGAATCCCGGACAACGGACACGAATGGATGCGCGATGTTCAGGAAGATGCGGTTGCGTGATTCCCTGCATTTCAGCGCCATCGGAACAAATGCCATGCTCGTTGTTGTCGAATCGAACAGCGCGCGTGTTTTGCCGCCGCCACAATCAGCGAACGACACGGGTTGGCGTTGCCGGATCTGGTTCGACGGAAAATCGAGATTGGGACATTCTGTGACGCCGGAAAAGTAGAACTTGGGAACAGAAGCAGTAATGTCCCGGAAACCACGTCATCGCTGGATCAGGAGGATCCTCATTGCCGTCTTCATTGGCATTCCCGTTCTGACTGTCGTCTTGCCCAGGGTGACCCGTGTCGATCCGCCCGCCGCGGCCATGGAGAGTTCCCTCGGATTCCAGTCGCCCGCCAACCCATACCCGAATCAAACCGAGCCGCAGACCACGGCTACGGAGGAGCCCCTCGAATACCAATCGTTCACCAATGAATATCCGGATCAAATACCGGGTTTGCCGCCGACCGCGTCGGCCATCCATCTGGCCGCTTCCAGCGTCGGGTTGGGTGGAAGGGCTCATTTGTATCGATTCGATGCGCCGATACCCGACTGCGTTGCGTTCGGCGATGGGTTGATCGCGACCAACGGCATGTCGAAGGCCCGGCGTGATTCACTTTCCATTCCGTTGCGGACCGATTTCACCAACAGTCCGGCGCCGGTCGATATTCAGTTCCTTTCAGCCTAGGGCTGGGGGGCATCGATTGGTTTGACGTGGAAACGATTGTCACCGGATTCCGCGGATTCGCCCCCCCGCTGGGATTGGGGCATGTCTGGGTCGATGCCGGGAAAGGGCGCGTCTACTATTACTGGACGGATTGACCGGCGGCGGCTGGAGCAGGTATCAAGCAGCGCGACACAAAACGACAAAGGGAGACTGAATGAGCAAGGCCGACTATTGGGACGAAATCGAGGAAGCATTTGAAAAGGTTGATATCTACAGCGGTCGCGAGGCGTTTGAGCGCGACGCGGCGAACCATCCCGACTGGAAGATCGATCTGTTGGCGGTGCATTGGACGATGAGCGAGGTGATGAACGGGGGATTGGAGCAGTACTTCGCCAATCCCACCGCGGTCTTGGCGCCGGAAGCCGTTCTGGGCTTCGAACGCCTCGGCAACCAGGAAGTGGCCGATGCGTTGCGGTCGGCCATGGCCAAACTGGGCGATCCCTATCCCACGGATCAGGACGAACGCGTCACGAAGCTCACCGAAGTGACCGGCCGCGAACCCGACGACGATCTGGCGTTCTCATTGGCCCCCAAGGCGGTCATGAGCGAGCTCAACATCGAGGGCTCGGATGGCGAAGAAGAAGGGCCGTTCGACGAATTGGAAGAGATCTTCTTCGCCGTTCCCGACGAGTTCGAGGAAGTCATGGACGAATACGCAGGCCGGCATCTTGGGTGAACTGGCGGAATTAGCCCCCGTTACCACTCCGAAAGCCGCCCTAATACCTTCGCCTGCCCATTGACAGTGGGCGTTGGTTCATTAGATTCGCTAACGAAATGCGGGTCTACGCAGCAGATTTGTTAATGGTTGAGATTCTTGGTCACCGCGAATTTTTCGGTTTCGGGGGTGGCCAAGGATGCGGTGAATTGCGTATAAACCCCGCCGACGTTCGTCCGTTCTGAATCGACCGGCCATGAAAAACCTTCTCAGGCTCATCTTCAATTCCACGCTGGGGAAGAAGTATCTGATGGCGTTGTCCGGCGCCGCGATGTTCGGGTTTGTGATTGTTCACATGCTCGGCAATCTGCTGATCTTCCCCGGGGCGGAATGGCTCAATGACTACGCGGCCAAGCTCAAATCGATCCCTGAACTGCTTTGGGCGGCGCGACTGGGCCTGCTGACCGCGGTGGCCGTGCACTTCGCCACGGGTTGGCAACTTTGGATGGAGAACCGGGCGGCACGGCCCGAAGGCTACCTGGCCTCGGCGAATTCCGGGTTCGGCTCCTCCACGGCCTCGCGCGTGATGATCGTCAGCGGCACGGTCCTGACGGCCTTCATCATCGTGCACATCTTCCACTTCACCGTGCATTGGCCGAACACCGGCTACGCGGAACTGCACGACGAACACGGGCGTCATGACGTGTTTGCCATGGTGACGGACGCGTTCAGCAAGCCGCAGGTCGTGTTGTTCTACATCCTCGGCGTCGGCGCGCTCTGCTACCACCTCAGTCACGGCATCAGCGCCATGTTCCAATCCCTGGGCCTCAAGACGAAGCGCCACGAGGAACTCATTGACCTGCTGGCCCGGGTCGCCTCGATCGGGCTGTTCATCGGATTCAGCCTCGTGCCGGCGGCCATCGCGGTTGGATTTGTGAAATGACCGGAAAGCCATGAAACTTGACGCAAAAATCCCCTCCGGTCCGCTCGCTGAAAAGTGGGAACGGCACAAGTTCGACATGAAGCTGGTCAACCCGGCGAACAAGCGGAAGTTCGACGTCATCGTCGTCGGTTCCGGGCTCGCCGGAGCCTCCGCGTCGGCCACGCTTGCCGAGCTGGGCTACAACGTCAAATGCTTCTGCTACCAGGACAGTGCCCGTCGCGCCCACAGCATCGCCGCACAGGGCGGCATCAACGCCGCCAAGAACTACCAGAACGACGGCGACAGCGTTCACCGGCTTTTCTACGACACCATCAAGGGCGGCGACTTCCGCTCGCGTGAGGCCAATGTCCATCGTCTGGCCGAGGTCAGCGCGAACATCATCGACCAATGCGTCGCGCAGGGCGTTCCCTTCGCCCGCGAATACGGCGGCCACCTGGACAACCGCTCCTTCGGCGGAGCGCAGGTCTCCCGCACCTTCTACGCCCGCGGGCAGACAGGGCAGCAGCTACTGCTGGGCGCCTATTCCGCCCTCTCCCGCCAGATCGGTCTCGGCAAGGTGCAGATGTATGAGCGCACGGAAATGCTGGATGTCGTCGTCGCCGACGGACGCGCGGCCGGCATCGTCGTGCGCGACATGGTGACCGGCAAGATCTCCAGCCATTCCGGTCACGCGGTCGTTCTGGCCACCGGCGGCTACGGCAATGTCTTCTTCCTCTCGACCAACGCGAAGGGCTGCAATGTCACCGCCGCCTATCGCGCCTACAAGAAGGGCGCGGCCTTTGCGAATCCCTGCTACACACAGATCCACCCCACCTGCATCCCGGTTAGCGGCGAATATCAGTCCAAGCTGACGCTGATGTCCGAGTCGCTCCGCAATGACGGCCGCGTCTGGGTGCCCAAGGATGCGGCGGACTGCGGCAAGACGCCGGCGGACATTCCGGACGCGGCGCGCGATTACTATCTCGAACGCAAGTATCCGAGCTTCGGCAACCTGGCGCCGCGCGACATCTCCTCGCGCTCGGCCAAGGAGGCCTGCGACGACGGACGCGGCGTCGGTCCCGGTGGATTGGGCGTCTATCTCGATTTTCGCGACGCCATCGGGCGCCTCGGCGAGCAGGCCGTGCGCGACCGCTACGGCAATCTCTTCGACATGTATGAGCGCATCACGGGCGACAACGCCTACCAGACGCCGATGCGCATCTACCCGGCCGTTCACTACACGATGGGCGGCCTGTGGGTGGATTACCACCTGCAGACCACGATTCCCGGGCTGTTCTGCCTCGGCGAGGCGAACTTCTCCGACCACGGCGCGAACCGTCTCGGCGCCAGCGCGCTCATGCAGGGTCTGGCGGATGGTTATTTCGTCGCCCCCTACACCATCGGAAACTACTTCGCCTCTGAGAAACCCGCTGAATTGTCCTCCGACGCCGCGGAATTCCGGCAGGTTGAGGAAGAGGTCAACGAGCGCACGAACAAGCTGCTCTCGATCAAGGGCAAGCGCACGGTCACCAGCTTCCATCGCGAGCTGGGCAAGCTCGTCTGGGACAAGTGCGGCATGGCCCGCAATGAGAAGGGGCTGAAGGAGGCGTTGAAGAAGATCCCCGAACTGCGCGCCGAATTCTGGGAGAACGTCAATGTCACCGGGACCAACGGCGAGTTGAACCAGAACCTCGAATACGCCGGCCGCACCGCGGACTTCCTGGAATTCGCCGAAGTGCTCTGCCACGACGCCCTGACCCGCGAGGAATCCTGCGGCGGCCACTTCCGCGAGGAGTACCAGTTCACCAAGGACGACGCCGAGGTGAAGAGCGGCTACACCAACGAGGGCGAGGCCAAACGCCGCGACGACAAGTTCGCGCACGTCGCCGCCTGGGAGTTCAAGGGCGTCGACAAGAAGCCCAAACTCCACAAAGAGAAGCTGGCCTACGAAGGAGTGAAGATGTCCACCCGGAGTTACAAATGAGTTTCTTGGTGACTGGTGATTGGTTGTTCGTGATTGGTGTCCGGCCAAAGGACGCCGAGCGGCCCATCGAATCACCAATCACGAATCACCAATCACGAAAATGAATCTGACGCTCAAAGTCTGGCGGCAGGACAACGCCGATGCCGAGGGACGCTTCGAAACCTACGAAGCGCGCGACGTCGACGCCGACATGTCCTTCCTCGAAATGCTCGACGTGGTCAACGAGGGCCTGATCGAAAAGGGCGAGGCGCCGATTGCCTTCGACTCGGACTGCCGCGAGGGCATCTGCGGAACCTGCTCGATGGTCATCAACAGCGTGGCCCACGGCGGCCACAAGGGCACGACGGCCTGCCAGCTGCACATGCGCCACTTCGAGGACGGCGACATCATCACCCTCGAGCCTTGGCGCGCGAAACCCTTTCCCGTCCTGCGCGACCTCGTGGTGGATCGCGGCGCGTTGGACCGCGTCATCCGGGCTGGCGGCTATGTCTCGATCAACACCGGCGGCGCGCCGGACGCCAACGCCCTGCCCATTTCCAAGACCGACGCCGACGAGTCGATGGACGCGGCCGCCTGCATCGGCTGCGGGGCCTGCGTCGCCGCCTGCAAGAACGCCTCGGCCAGTCTGTTTGTCTCGGCCAAGGTTTCGCAGCTGGCCATGTTGCCGCAGGGCAAGGTGGAACGCCGCGAGCGCGTGATCAACATGGTTGAGCAGATGGACAAGGAAGGCTTTGGCGCGTGTTCCGTGACCGGCGCCTGCGAGGCCGTCTGCCCCAAGGAGATCAGCATCAATCACATCGCCCGCATGAACCGCGAATACGCCAAGGCGGTTCTGGCCGGCGGAAAGTGAGCGGCGCCGCAGGGCGAGGCTCCTCGCCATCGCCACAGGCAAGTCTGCGCGAACGCACCCCGATTCGCTCCTCCACGCTGCGCGGTCGGGACGAATATCCCCCCCGGAGGGGACTTGGCGCGTTAATGGATCCGAAGGCAGTTCCGCGCTCGGCTGTGATTCTTTGAAGCCTTTTCCCTCTTCGCACTCTCCCGGGTTGTTGAAGGCGTCGACAATCCGGCCGCTTTTTTGTCATCGTCAACGTAACGATCTTTCGTATGAATCGTCTCAATTCGAGACGAAATGAGAAAATCCGCCCGCCATCTGTTTTCCTCATCCAGCGCGAGGGTCGCTTCCTGACCTTCTTCCGCCTCATTCGTTGCGATCGCACCCGCCCATGAAACGACGTCAGCCGCCCATCCAATTCCGTTCCTTTGCCAACGCCATTCTGTGTGCGCTGCTGCTCGCCTCCTTGCCGTTGTCCACCGGCTGCGGATTCATGGCCAAGAGGGCCGCCGAGAAAAAGAAGCAGGAGGAGGAGAAAAAGGATAAGGACAAGAAGAAGGAAAAGGGCGTGCCGGTCGATCTGGCCGAGGTCTTTCGCGGACCGATTGAGGATGTGATCCGGGCGTCGAACCATCTCGAGGCCGAGCAGGAGGTCCGGGTCCTTTCGCGCGCGTCGAACCGTGCGGTCGAACTGCTCGTTGAGGAGGGCGACGAGGTGAAGAAGGATCAATTGCTGTTGCGGCTGCAGGACGATGATCAGACCACGACCTACAACAAGGCGCTCAGCCAGTTGAACCAGGCCAAGGCCGATTTTGAGCGGCAGGAGGGCCTGTTCAAGGACGACCTTGTCAGCCAACGGGAATTTGATGACGTGAAATACCGCGTCGAACAATTGCAGCTGGCGCTGGACGAGGCGCAACGCCAACTCGACTTCACCGGGATCAAGGCGCCGATCTCCGGGACCATCGTCAATCGCCTGGTGAAGCTGGGCGACCAGGTGTCGCCCGGACAGCACCTGTTCGACATCATCGACTTCGATTCCATTGTCGCCCGGGTTTACGTGCCCGAGAAGCGCCTGCCCAATCTCGAGGTCGGCAAGGAAGCCCGGATCACGGCGCAATCCCTGGGCGACCGGGTGTTCGAAGGCTCGATCAAACGGATTGCGCCCGTGGTCGATTCGAAGTCCGGCACGGTCAAGGTGACCCTGGGCGTGAAGACCGGGGGCGTCCTGCTCCCGGGCATGTTCGTGGATGCCGAAATCATCGTGGCCCGTCGCCCCGAGGCCCTGCTGATCACCAAGCGCGCGATTGTCTACGACAACGACCAGATGTTCGTCTTCCGGCTCGGCGAAAGCAACCGGGTGACCCGCGTCCTGGTGGAGCCTGTCCTGGCCGACAAGGAACACATCGAGCCGGCCGGAGGATTTGCTGTCGGCGACCGGATCGTGATCGCCGGCCAGACCGGCCTCAAGGACAACGCCCTGGTCACGCTCCCCGGCGAGGAGGTTGAGGAGGATGAGAAGGATGCGGACAGGGAATTCGAAGAGACGGAAGCCGAGGCATCAGATTAGGCGATAATGGAGAATCGCGTGGACAACGGGATGGGCGAGGACCGTTTGGAGTTCCGCGTTTACGCGGTTTCTGCGTCCGTCGACGCCCTGGGCCCAAGCCGCCTGAAGGCGGAACTCCAAATGGCGCGCAGCCGTGGTTTCATTCGGAGCGCGACTGTGTCGGAGACCAGCCGCAGCAAGGTTGGCGACAACCAATGCCAGGCCGGTTTTCGAGCGCATGCGGATCGGAGGCCGCTGCGGCTGGTCCCGAAGACGGGACACAGTCGCGCTCCGGCGGTCCGGTTCAGGAAGAGGCTCTCCTTCAATACTCAGCAATCAACAATCAACAATCGGAGTTCAACTTCGCGCCCCCGCTGATGCAGCCGAAGCTCCCCAGTTCGAGTTTCGTGACGGATCGTCCGGTGGCGGTCTTGATGGTCTTCACGGCGGCGGTGGTCTTTGGTTGGTTCTCCTTCAAGCGGCTTCCGGTCACGTTGATGCCGGAGTTGAACTACCCCACGTTGACCGTCCGCACCGAGTATCCGGGAGCCGCGCCCGAAGAGGTGGAAAACGACATCAGTCGTCGTGTCGAGGAGGCTCTGGGGGTCGTCAGCGGCCTGAACCGGATCAGCAGCATCAGCCGCGCGGGCGTCAGCGATGTGGTCCTGGAATTCAACTGGGGCGTCGACATGGCCGAGGCCACGCAGAACACGCTGGAGAAGATGGACCTCGTGTTCCTGCCGCGCGAGGCGGAGCGGCCGTTGATCCTGCGCTTCGATCCCTCGCTGGATCCCATCATGGAGTTGAGCTTTTCCGGCGCGGGGGATCGTTTCAAAGGCGAGCAGGGTCTGCGTCGTCTGCGTCGCATTGCCGACCTGCAGATCAAGCGGATCCTGGAGCCGGTCGAAGGCGTGGCCGCTGTCCGCATTCGCGGCGGACTGGAGGAGGAGATTCACATTCTGGTCGATGAGGCGGATCTCCTTCGCACCGGAATCTCGGCGCAGCAGATCATGAGCCGGCTCGGACAGGAAAACATCAATGTCGCCGGCGGGCAGATCCTGGAAGGCCGCGCCGAATACATGGTGCGCACCTTGAATGAATACCAGAACCTGGAGCAAATCGCCGAGACGGTCATCCGGCGCGTCGAGGGCAGGGAGGTGCGACTGAAGGACGTCGCGCGGGTCGTGCGCGCGCACAAGGAACGCGAGATCGTCACCCGCACCGACGGGGCCGAGAGCGTGCAGATCGACATCTACAAGGAAGCCGACGCCAACATGGTCACCGTCGCCAAGACCGTGATCCGCAAGCTGGAGGGCATTCCGGAGAAGAAGCGCAAACAGCTCTGGGGCGGACCGCCGAAAGAGGTTCAGAAGGAGCAGCAGCGCCAGCGAAGGGGCGAAGGCATCATCGCCCGGATCAAGCGCGAGGAAGGCGCGGCTCTGAGGGTCGTGGCCGACCGCTCCATCTTCATTGAGAACAGCATCAACGAGGTCCGCAACACTGCCGTGATCGGCGGCTGCCTGGCGATCGTCGTGCTGTTCCTCTTCCTGCGCAGCGTCAAGCCGACCGTCATCGTCGGCGTCAGCATTCCGATGTCGCTGCTGATGACCTTCGCCCCGCTGAACATGCTGGATGTGTCGCTGAACATCATGTCGCTTGGCGGGTTGGCCCTCGGCATCGGCATGCTGGTGGACTCGTCCATCGTGGTTCTGGAATCGATCTTCCGTTGCCGGGAGGAGGGCGACGAGATCAAGGCGGCGTCGATCCGCGGCACGGCCGAGGTGCGCGGCGCGGTGTTTGCGTCGACGCTGACCTCGATCGCGGTGTTCTTTCCGATGGTCTTCGTGGAGGGCATCGCCGGTCAGGCGTTCGGCGATCTGGGCTTGGCGGTGGTGATCTCATTGCTGGCCTCGCTGGTGGCGGCGTTGTTCTTCATCCCCATGTTGGCCAGTCGGCGAAAGATTGAATTCCGCAGTCCGGACGAGGCCTGGGGCGCGTTTCTGGCCTTCCGTTCCTGGCGTGAGTTGAAGGAGCATTTCACGAGCGGCCCCAGATGGCGGCGTCATGTCCTGGCGGTTTATGCCGTGGCGAGATTCGTGATCGGGTTCGCCCTCGAACTGGTCGGCAAGCTGTGGCTGCTGCTCTTTACGGGATTGGTCTTCCTGGCGGCGCGCATCCTGGCTCCGTTGGCGGTCGCCATCGGCAAGGTCGTCGTCTGGCTGCCGGTGAAACTGATGAACGGCCTTCTCGGAGCGATGCGCTGGGCGTATCCACTTTCGATCGAGTGGTCCCTGAAGCATCCGCTGCCCGTGCTGCTCGTGGGGGCGCTTTGCTTTGTCGCCACGTGGAACACGGCCAGGCAGCTGGATTCCGAGCTATTGCCCGAGGTTCATCAGGGGGAGTTCACCTTCGAAGTGGACCTGCCGGTCGGCACGCCGTTGGAGGAAACCGAGGCGACGCTGGGCGCGGTGGAGAAGGCGATTCTGGCGGACAAACAGGACATCAAGGCCGTGCTGGCGACCTTCGGCTATGACGTCGCGAACATGCAGCGCTCCGATGAAGGCGAGCATTCCGCCCGCTTCAAAATCCTGCTCGATGATGGCGGAGACCCGGTCGCGGTGGAGAAACGGGTCATGAGCCGACTGCGCGAGTACTTCGCGCCCGTGCCGGATCTAGATGTGCGCGTTGTGCGGCCGGTGCTGTTCAGCTCGCATCGGCCGATCGTCGTGGAGATCCACGGCGACGAGCTCGACCGCTTGAAAGCCACGGCGGACCGGGCGACGGAGATCCTTTCACAACTTCCCGAGTTGGCGGACGTGGAACCCTCGCTGCGCAGCGG
>JAYPGD010000096.1:13875-14562 GCA_038126655.1 Verrucomicrobiales bacterium | reverse complement strand
GGCCTACACCACCCGCGTCGGCGGCGGCCCCCTGCCCAGCTCCAGCGACGACATCTCCGACATGCTGCACAACATGGGACGCGAATTCGGCGCCACCACCGGACGCCCGCGCCGCTGCGGCTGGTTCGACGCCGTCGCCGTCCGCCACGCCGTCATGGTCAACGGCATCGACCACATGGCCGTCACCAACCTCGACGGACTCGACGGACTCGCCAAGATCAAGGTCTGCGTCGCCTACAAGGTCGACGGCAAACGCGTGAACCACGTGCCCAGCGACATCGATTCCTTCGCCAATTGCGAACCCGTCTACCGCGCCTTCCCCGGTTGGCAGACCTCCACCGAAAAGATCACCCGCTACAAGGACCTCCCGCTCAACGCGCGGAAGTATCTCAAGGCCCTCTCGGAATTGATCGAAACAAAGATCTCCATCGTCTCCGTCGGCCCGGCCAGGGACCAGACCATGGTGGTCTGAGCTTCCCCCGGAGCGCCCGCTGATTAACGGGCATGCTGAATGGCTCTGAGATGATTCACGCAGCCCATACAGAAGGCGTCACCAAGGCCAGATATCACCAGGACTGAACGTCTTCCCTGCGCGCGCGGTCAAACACCCCGAAACCCTGCTCGGTTACACCCCATTCTCCACCCCATGAGCGCCTCCCCCCAACTCAGCGCCCGCGCGAAGGAGGT
>JAYPGD010000096.1:11159-13865 GCA_038126655.1 Verrucomicrobiales bacterium | reverse complement strand
CCTGCCGACGCATGTAGCCGTCATCATGGACGGCAACGGCCGCTGGGCGAAGGAGCGGCATCTGCCGCGGGTGGAAGGCCATCGACGCGGCGTGGAGTCCGTCCGCGCCATCGTCCGCGCCGCCGGCGAACTCGGCATCAAGTATCTCACCCTCTACGCCTTCTCGGTCGAGAACTGGAACCGCCCCAAGGACGAGGTCGACACCCTGATGAAGTATCTCGCGAGGTTCCTGAAGACCGAGATCGGCGAACTGAACAGGAACAACGTCCAACTCAACGCGATCGGCCAGATCTGGCGACTGCCGGAAGCGGCGCAGAAGCAACTGGAGAAGACCAAGGCCGCGCTCGCCAAAAACAACGGCCTGACCCTCACCCTTTCCCTCAGCTATGGCGGCCGCACCGAAATCATCGAGGGCGTCCGCGAAATCGCCAAGAAGGTCCAGGACGGGAAACTCGTCCCGGAAGAGGTCAACGAGCACCTCATCTCACAACACCTCTACACAGCCAACATGCCCGACCCGGATCTCGTCATCCGCACCAGCGGCGAAATGCGCGTCAGCAACTTCCTCCTCTGGCAGATCTCCTACGCCGAGTTCGTCGTCACCGACACCCTCTGGCCTGACTTCCGCAAACCCCAGTTCTACGAGGCCCTCGAAGCATACACTCAAAGGCACCGGAGATTCGGAGGGGTTTGATACCACCCACATCATGAGCGATCGCCAGCCATTCTATCGCAGGATCAAGATCGGTCGGGGCTGGAAGATCCTCGGGCTGTTCTATCTGCTCTGCGCTGTCCTCATGGCGAGCTTGCACGGTCCCATTGATGAGCGCCGCGGCGGCCTCGTCATGGACCTGCGCGGCAATCCGCTGAAGAACGCTTCGGTTGAGATCTACGAGAGCGATCAGACCATTCCCTTCGAGTCACTACTGACGGACACGAACGGCTGTTACAGATTCCACGCTCCGGTTTCAAAGGAATCAAAACAGGCAAACCCGCCCATCCGAATTGTGGTGTCACTGGACGGATTCGAAACCTCCGACACGCTTCAGAACCCTCAGAAAGTCGGATGGCATCAGCATCAACTTGTCCCCAACAACAGGGCGTTCCCGAACAACGAACGCAACAACCGACCTCCTGCGCGCGAATGCCTGACGCGGGGATTCAGTTCAACACGGAGCGCACAGAGGGAAGGAGAACCACGGAGAAAGACATCGTCTACTCCGTGGTTCTCTGTGTTCTCCGCGCCCTCTGTGTTGAAATGATCGCATCCAATTCCAACCAACACAGATCCGTCGGCCCGGGCTCCGCCTCTCCGAATTGATTCACTCGGGATTCGGATTTGCTTCGGATTTCGAGTTTCCCAGATCGAGCTTGGAACTTGGAGCTTTCCAGCCCCTCTGCTATCACTCACCGCTCATGTCCGACGCGAACCCGACAACCGCGCCCGTGAAGAAGTCCAAGGGCGCCGTTTTCCTGCAGCGACTGATCAGCACGGTCGTCTTGTGGGCGATCGTCATCGCGGCCATGTTTTCGGGCAGCAAGACGGTCTCGGACTGGGTGTTCGTCGCCATCATGCTGGCCCTCACCTGGACGGGCCTCATGGAGTTCTACGACATGACTGAGAAACGCGGCCTGCGCGTCTTCCGACAATGGGGCATCTTCGGGGGACTGGTCCTGATCGGTTCGACGTTCTTTTACCTGTCGATGGGACTCGGCGAGGACGTGCGCGTGGCTCCGGCCAAGGCGGGCGACTTTGAGACCAGCATCATCGTCATCTGGGCGCTCGGTCTGTGCCTGCTGCAGGTCAAACACTTCAATGACAAGGACGCCTTTACCGCGCTGTGCACGACCTTCTTCGGGCTGATCTACGTGGCCTGGCTGCTGAACTTCATCCAGAAGATCAACTACTTCCCCTTTCCCGACGGCGCGGCGGCGAAGAGCGGCCCGTTCTACGTGCTCTATTTCATCCTGGTGACCAAGTTCAGCGATGTGGGCGGCTACTGCGCGGGCTCGCTGTTCGGCCGCCACAAGGCCTGCCCGAACATCAGCCCCGGCAAGACCTGGGAGGGCTTCACCGGCGCCGTCCTGATCTCGATGGGAGCCAGCGTCGCCTTCGCGCATTTCCTCGGCGACCGGATGCACGGAATGGAAACCATTCACGCCGTCATTCTCGGCGCGATCCTGGGACTGGCCGCGATCGTCGGAGATCTGATCGAATCCGTCTTCAAGCGCGGCTCAGGGGTGAAGGACTCCGGGTCCTACTTCCCCGGCATCGGCGGCATCCTCGACCTCCTCGACAGCCTCCTCTTCAACGCCCCGCTGATGTACCTCTACCTCCGCCACATCCTGACGGACTGAACGGCTCAACAACCACGAATGAACACCAATTCACACGAATATCTGCCCCGCGTGGAGCCCCTCATTCCCAGAAACGGCTTTGTCGCCCCAGACAACGTTGGACAACCGCCGCTCAAGGAGCGAGATCATTCGTGTTCATTCGTGTCCATTCGTGGTTAAGAAAATGAAGAACGTCGTCCTCCTTGGCAGCACCGGATCGATCGGGACCAGCACATGCAAGGTCGCCGAAGACCTGCCCGAGCGCATCCGCCTCATCGGCCTCGCCGCCGGTCGCAATGACGCGCCGCTCGCCGAGCAGACCCGGCAGTTCAAACCCTCGGCCATCTCCATAACCGACGAGTCCAAGGC
>JAYPGD010000096.1:7916-11149 GCA_038126655.1 Verrucomicrobiales bacterium | reverse complement strand
CCTTCAAGGATATCGAAGTCCACTCCGGCGGCGAAGGCCTTATCAAGCTCGCCACCATGGAGGAGGCCGACATCGTGCTCATCGCAATCGTCGGGACAGCCGGACTGCAACCCGCGCTCGCCGCGATCCGCGCCGGCAAGGACATCGCTGTCGCCTCCAAGGAGATTCTCGTGATGGCCGGGGAAACGGTGATGAACGAGGCCCGCAAACACGGCGTCAGGATTCTCGCCGTCGACAGCGAGCACTCCGCCATCTTCCAATGCCTTGACGGCAAACCTGGCGATTCCGTCCGCAACCTCACGCTCACCGCCTCGGGCGGCCCCTTCCGCGCCACCCCGGCGGAGGAGTTCAAGGACATCACCCTCGAACGCGCGCTCAAGCACCCGACCTGGGACATGGGCGCCAAGATCACCATCGATTCGGCGACCATGTTCAACAAGGGCCTCGAGATGATCGAGGCGCGCTGGCTGTTCGACATCGAGATGGACCGCGTGCAGGTCGTCGTGCATCCACAGAGCGTCGTTCACTCCATGGTGGAGTTCGTCGACGGATCGATCATTGCCCAGCTCTCGACCCCGGACATGTGCCTGCCGATCCAATACGCGCTCACCTACCCCGAACGCGCCGCCAGCGACCGCGTCCAGACCAGCCTGCCGAAATATGGGAGCCTGACCTTTGAGGAACCGGACCTCGAACGCTTCCCCGCCCTGGAACACGCCCGCCACGCAGGCACGGTTGGCGGAACCATGCCGGCCGTGATGAACGCCGCCAATGAAGTCGCGGTCGACGCCTTCTGCAACCGTCGGATCGGCTTCCTCCAAATCACCGAGACCGTCGCCGCAACCATGGCGAAACACGCGCTCGTTGGGCATCCGACGCTCGAGCAGATTCTCGAGGCGGATACATGGGCGAGAACGACGGCGGAGTCCGTGGTCGCGGCCTTTCCAAACGCCGATTGAACCCGCGCCGGGATGGATGACGCCGAGCAACTCCTCCGCCAACGTCGTCGATGGATTGCCCTGGCCGCGGGAGTCATCGCCTTTCTGGCGTTGGGGCACGTCGTTCCTGCCATGATCCAAGCGCGCAAGATGGCCCGCCGTAGGACCTGCATCGCCAGCCTGAAACTGATCGACCAGGCGACGTTGTCCTGGCAACTCGATCATCAGACGCCCCCAACCGCGATCCCCATCCCCACGGACCTGTTCCCGAAAAACCCGTTTCCTGTCTGTCCGGACCACAGAGTTTACACCTTGGGCAACGCCCTCAAGCCGCCGACCTGCAATCTCTCCAGTCACGCCATCATCATCAACCCGGATTTCCTGAAAGACCCGCGTCGCTATTCCCCGCCACGGTGAATCGCGAGGCCCTCGCTGCTTTATTGAATCAAACAATCGGACGCCGGCGTCCATTCTGATCACAAACCCCATGCGCCAACGTCACACACGCGCCCGAGTCGACACTGTCCGTCGCGCCGTTCTGTCGGGAATCGCCGCCGCCCTGCTTCCTTGGGGCGGAACGAGTCGCGGCGAGCAGGTATTCCATCTGTCATTGGATGGGGATCTGCGTACCCTCCCCGCCAGCGAGGCGATCACCGCCGAACTTGGCCCGGGCGCAACCTTCGTCCCCGCGGTCGCCGGCCAGGCCGTGGAACCCCGGGTTGGCCACCCCGCCCTCCGCATTGCGGCGCCAGACAGCCTCTGGACGGAGCAAGGCTCAATCGGTTTCTCAATGCGCCTCAACCGGACGCTTTCCTCCGGCCCGAAAGCGCGAAATTCCAAGGTTCGGATACAACTGATCGAAACACCGTTCTTCAGCGCCGCATTGTCTGAGCGCGTCTCCGGCCTCGCGCTCGACCTGCGACTCACCGACGCGAAGGATAAGAAATACTCCGCCCGGATCAACTGGTCCCGCCTCAAGGGCGGGCAGTGGTATCACCTCGCCTTTTCCTGGAATTCCGCGGCCGGGCAGTTCGACTGCTTTCTCAATGGCTGTCTCCAGGAACGCGTCCGGTTCAAACCGTGGCTGAACTCCTGGGAACTGCCCCGTCCCGCCCGGGGCGGGATCACCCTCGGCGGATCCGGCGGCCCCGACACAGCTCCTGTCACGGCCGCGATCGACAACGTCACCCTGCATGACCAGGCCCTCGACCAGACCTCGCTTCGCGGGGCGATCGGGAAATACGCCCGCATCGGCCTCGCCGGGGAAGGACGCACGGAATACCTCGGCAAACTGAACTTCCACACCTACGACCTTGAGCTTCTCTACACCGCCGACTTCAGCTCGCCGTTGAATGTGGTTCACGAGGATCAACTGTTCGAGGACGGCCAACGCGCGCGCCGACCGGAACAACACGAATGGGTTCTCGAAGGCCCCGGTCGCGCCCGGACAGAACAGGGAGCCCTTCATCTGGAAAGCCTGAAGCCCGACAAGGACGGTCACGTCGTCCTCTGGAACACCCGGAAATTTCCGGAAAATTGTCTGATCGAATTCGATGTGACGCCGGCCAATCCGACCAAGGGCCTCAACATCATCTTCTTCGCCGCCCAAGGCCGCGGAGGCGGAGACATCTTCGACCTGAAACAACCCCGGCGGGCGGGAGTCTTCCGCAATTATCACTCGGGAGACATTGACGCCTATCACATCTCCTACTGGGCCTGCGACAAGGACCACGGCGGAACGCCCCGACGCACGGCCAACATCCGCAAGAATCATGGCTTTCAGCTGGTCAGTTGCGGAACGGACAATATCGCCGAGGCAGGCAAGGGCCCGCACATCGTCCGACTCTTGAAGTACGATGGCCGCATCCTTCTCGAAACCGCCGGCAGACTCGCCGCGGTCTGGATGGACCGGGGCGAGACTCACGGCCCCGTGTTGAAAGAGGGCCTGATCGGCCTGCGCCAGATGGGGCACACCGGACGCGCCGCCTACGGCTCCCTCACCGTCTACAAGGTCTCCAGGAAAAAACGTAAGCCAGCTCAATTGCCGCCCGTCCCAGGAAGGAAGAAATGAACCCCACGCCGAACAGCCGCCACCTTGGAACCGAGTCCATTCCGTCCGCCCGCCCCCGCGTCTCACGGCGATGGCGCCATCACGTCGGACTCCTGTCGGTTCTCCTCGCGCTCATTCTCCCATCCGAACAGTCGTCGGCCGCTCCGGCGGAAGAGCTCCCCGTCGGCGTCGCCGCCATCGACATCACACCGGTACTCAACTTCAGGGTGGACAAGGGAGGCTCC
>JAYPGD010000096.1:0-7906 GCA_038126655.1 Verrucomicrobiales bacterium | reverse complement strand
GGACTACCCTGTCCGACTCAGCGGTTACGGCAGTCGTCGGACAACGCACGAGGGCGTCGATCAACTCATCAAGGCCAAGGCCCTGGCCATCGGCTCCGACGCCGATCTCGCCATCCTGCTGACGGTGGACAATTGCGGCGTGCCATTCACCATGCGGTTGCAGGCGCTCCAGCGATTGCAGAAGACGCTCCGCCTGCCGAACGAACGCTTCGCCATCGCCTCGAGCCACACGCATTCGGCCCCCATGATCGAAGGCGTCCTGCCGAACCTGTTCAGCATGGACATTCCCCGGAAACACAAGGCAGGCATCCAACGCTACACCGCCGAACTCACCGACAAGCTCGTCAAGGTCGCCCTGGCCGCAGTGAAGGACCGCCGCCCCGCCCGGCTCGATTGGGGCGTCGGCAGCGCGGGTTTTGGAAACAACCGCCGCACCCGCGGCGGCCCCGTGGACCACGATCTGCCCGCCCTTCGCGTCCGCGACACGGATGGCGGGCTTCGCGCCGTGCTCGTCAACTACGCCTGCCACTGCACGACCATGGGCGGAAACTACAACCGCATCTGCGGCGACTGGGCCGGATTCGCGCAGAACGAATTCGAAATGAAACACCCGGACGCGCTCCTGCTCGTCGCAATCGGCTGCGGCGCGGATCAAAACCCGGTTCTCCGCCATTCCCCCAACAACGGCTACGACTACGCCATCCAACACGGCCGCGAAATCGCGACGCAGACAACCAGGCTCATCCAATCGGACAAGATGAAACCGCTGCCAGCGAAGCTCGACTGCGCCGCGGCAAAGACCTCCATTGAATTCGAACCCCGCACCCGCGCCGAATGGGTCGAACGCGCCGCCAACAAGCGCGCCAACATCTCCTATCACGCCCTGAAGAATCTTTATCGCCTCAACGCCGGCGAAGAGCTCCAGTCCCGACTCGACTACAGCGTCCAGACCTGGAGCTTCGGCGACGAACTGGCGATGGTCTTCCTGCCCGGCGAGGTCGTGGTCGACTACGCCCTGCGCCTCAAACGCGAGTTCGACCGCTCACGCCTCTGGGTCAACGCCTACGCCAACGATGTCCCCTGCTACATCCCCTCTGAACGCGTCCTCCGGGAAGGCGGTTACGAGGGCGAATCCTCCATGGTCTATTACGACCGGCCGAACAAGTTCAAACCAGGCCTCGAACGCAAGATCATCGAGGCCGCCCACGAGACCATTCCCAAGGCCTTTCGCAAGCCGCGACAGGTCGGCGAGATGACCCGCCCTACGCCCGCGCGCGATTCCGTCGCGCTCATGCAGACCAAGCCGGGGTTCCACATCGAACTCGTCGCCAGCGAACCGCTCATCGTCGACCCCGTCGCCATCGATTTCGGCCTGGATGGCAGGCTCTGGGTCGTCGAGATGCACGACTACCCCAGCGGCCTCGACGGCAATTGGAAACCCGGCGGCCGGGTAAAGTTCCTCAACGACCTCGACGGCGACGGGCATTACGACAAAGCGACCCTGTTTCTCGACGAACTTCCCTTTCCCACCGATGTCATGGCCTGGAACAAGGGCGCGCTGATTTGCTCGGCGCCCGATATCCTTTATGCCGAAGACACCGACGGAGACGGCCGCGCCGACAAGGTCGAGAAACTTTTCACCGGCTTCATCACCGACAATTACCAGGCCCGCGTCAACGGGCTCTCCTGGGGACTCGACAACTGGGTCTATGGCGCCAACGGACTGCGCGGCGGCTTGATCAAGTCGAAATCCACCGGCAAGGAGGTGAACATCCGCAGCAAGGACTTCCGGCTGAAGCCGGACCTGGGGCTGTTCGAGATCGCCTCCGGCTACACCCAGCAGGGGCGGATCCGCAACGACTGGGGTGATTGGTTCGGCGGCAACAACAGCAGCTCCCTGTTTCAATATCCCCTGCCCGAGCATTACCGGAACCGAAATCCACACGCGATCCTTCCCGCGGATCGACACTACGTCCCGACCGGTGAGAATCCCGAACGCATCTACCCGACCAGCGAACTGCTTCAGCGCTACAACCGCCCTGAACACGCCAACCGCATCACCGGCGGCTGTGGCGCCGCCATCTAACGCGACCACGTCCTGGGGAGTGAATACTCCGGCGACGCCTTCATCTGCGCGCCCGTCCACAACCTGGTCCGCCGCCTGAAGCTGACCCCGGACGGCCCGGTCCTGACCGGCCGCCGCGCGCCCGACGAACCACGCTCGGAGTTCCTCGCCTCTTCGGACAACTGGTTCCGCCCCGTCCAGGCGACCACCGGCCCCGATGGCGCCCTCTGGGTCGTGGACATGTATCGCTTTGTCATCGAACACCCGCGTTGGATTCCTCAAGAGCGGTTGGCGAAACTCGACGTCCGCGCCGGTTCGGACAGGGGCCGGATTTACCGTATCTTCCCCCGTGGTCGCCGCCTGACCAACCATTCCGACCTCTCCAATCTGAAGACGCCGGATCTCGCCCGAAAGCTGAACTCGGGCAACGGCATCCTGCGTGACGCCATCCATCAGGAACTGGTCCGACGGAGGGACAAGTCAGCGGTCGCGCCTCTTCAGTCCATCTCCAAGGCCGCCAAGATCCCTCAAGCGCGCCTGCAAGCCCTTTGCGCCCTGGAGGGCATCGGCCAGTTGAAAGACTCCCAACTTCTCGCGGCGCTTTCCGACAAATCTGCCGGCGTTCGGCGTCACGCCGTCCGTCTTTGTGAATCAAGGTTGGCCGAAAACCCGGCTCTGGCCAAAGCAGCGCTCAAGTTGACCGCGGATCCCGATCCGACCGTGCGTTGCCAACTGGCGCTGACACTGGGCAACTGGCGGGATTCGCGGGCCGGCGCCGCTCTGGGAGCCATCCTCGCCAGGGACATGGACGATCCCTGGATCCGGGCGGCCGTCCTCAGTTCTGCGTCAACGCAGCCCGCCGAAATCTTCCAGGTCGCCTCGAAAGCCGACAACAAGAACAGCGCGGGGCGAGGCCTGGCCCTGGGGCAACTGATCGCAACCGCGACCGCCGGCCCCAAGGACTCCCTTGAATCACTGCTCCCGGCGCTGATCCAGCCGCTCAAGGCAAAGGAAGCCTGGAGCTGGCAGTCCTTAGTCGCAGCGCAGGATGTCTTCGACCGGAAGCGCATCAAGATCACGGACCTTGCCAATTCATCCAACTCCGCAATCAAGGACACAGCGACCCAACTCGGGTTGATCTACCTGACCGCGGCCCCCATCGCAACCGATTCAGCCAATCCGGCGGACCTCCGCTCCTCCGCCATCCGAATGCTCGGCCGGGGGTTCAATTCTTACGAAGCGGATCTCCCCGCGCTCGCCGCCATCCTCAACGGCGCGTCGCCCGCTTCGTTGAAGCAGATTGCCCTGGACGGGATTGCTCGTCGATCCTCCGACCGCGTCCCGAAGGTTCTCCTCGGCCGTTGGGCCAAACATTCGCCAGCCCTCCGCACATCCATCATCGCTAAACTCATGACCCGGTCCGGCTGGATCGCCGCCCTGCTGGACGCCGTCGAATCCGGACGCGTTTCCCCGGCCGACATCGATCCCGTCACGCGCCTGCGCCTCTCCCGCAACAGCAACCCCGCCGTGGTCAAACGCGTGGACAAACTGCTCCCGCTGCGCAACTCCCCCGATCGAAAGGCGGTCATCCAACAATACCAAGGCGTCGCCAACCTGTCCGGCGACCGATCAACCGGCGCCGCAGTCTTCAAGACCAACTGCGCCCCGTGCCATCGGCTCAACGGACAGGGTTTCGAAGTCGGCCCCGACCTGTCCGTCTATCGCAACAAGGGCGTCGCCGACCTGCTCGAAGCGATCCTCGATCCCAACGCCATCATCGAACCGCGCTTCGTGAACTACATGGTGGAAACCGACGACGACCGCAGCCTGACCGGCCTGATCGCATCGGAATCGGTGGCCTCCCTGACCCTGCTCCAGGCCCAAGGCGTGAAGGAATCAATCCAACGCGGCGACATCCGCGAGATCCGCGCCTCCACGCTCTCGCTCATGCCTGACGGCCTGGAAACCGCCATCCCGCCGCAGGCCATGGCGGACCTCATCGCCTACCTGAAACATACGCCCTGAGTCAATCGGTCATGCGTCACCTGGTAGAAGATTTCCTCCAGTATCTCCGCCACGAACGCGGACAATCCGAACGCACCCAGCAGACCTACTCCGATCTGTTGGGTCTGTTCATAGACTGGGCGGAATCCAACGCCATCGACGACTGGGAGGACGTGACACTGCAGACCTTGATGGAGTTTCTCCAACACGAGCGCACCCGCGCCCCGAAGGACGCCCCCGAGGATTCCACCGCCAAACTGAGCGCCTCGACCGTCTACCTGGAAATCGCGGCGCTGAAGGCGTTCTACAAGTTCGCCGAAAGCGAGAAGATCCTCCCGGTCAACGCCGCGGAAAACCTCTCCCTTCCGCGCCGCTGGAAAAAGCTCCCCAAGGCCTTGACGTCGTCGGAAATCGACGCCCTGCTCAAGGAACCGACGCCCTCCACGCCCTCATCGATGTGCGATCAGGCCATCCTCGAATTGGCCTACGCCTCCGGACTTCGACTTTCCGAATTGCGCGCTTTGCGACTGGAACAACTCCACCTCGAAGCCGGCTTCGTCACCGTGATCGGCAAGGGCTCCAAGGAGCGCGTCGTGCCCGTCGGCAGCAAGGCTCTCGACGCCATACAGCGTTATCTCGACGGCGGCCGCCCGCGCCTCGTGAACCGTCGCACTCCGGGCAATGTCTTTCTCACTCAGCGTGGAACAGCCTTTGCCGCCCCCACCATGTGGCTCCGGATCAAGAAACGGGCGGCGCTCGCCGGCATCGAACGCAACATCACCCCCCACATGCTGCGTCACAGCTTCGCCACCCACCTCCTCGAACACGGCGCCGACCTGCGGATCATCCAGGAACTGCTCGGCCACGCATCCATCGCCACCACCGAAATCTACACCCACGTCGCCGGAAGCCGACTGCGCGACGTGCACCGAAAATTCCATCCAAGATCCTGACGCCGGGCCTGAGGGGATCGCCCGCCCCTTGTCTCCAAAGCCGGGCCCGGCGGTTTCTTCTGAGAACCATTGCCCTACGCGTCCAATCTGCTATCAAGTGTCCGCGCAACTCCAGATCAATCCATGAAGCCAAATCGCATTCCCGCCCTGGTCCTCGCCCTGACTGCAGTCATCGGCCTCGTCGCTCCTGACGTCAGTGCCGCCGCGTCCCGTCCCAATGTCATCCTCGTCATGGCCGACGACCTCGGCATCGGCGATGTCTCCCCCACCAACCCCGACTGCAAGATCAAGACCCCCCGCCTGCAGCGGATGGCCGACGAAGGACTCACCTTTCTCGACGCCCATACGCCCAGTTCGGTCTGCACGCCCACGCGCTACGGCCTGCTGACCGGCCGCTACAACTGGCGCTCCCGCCTCGCCCGCGGCGTGCTCAGCGGCCGCAGCGAGCACCTCATCCCCGCCGAACGCCCCACCCTGGGCCATCTCATGCGCAACGCCGGCTACCACACCTCCATGATCGGCAAGTGGCACCTCGGCTGGGACTGGGCCAAGCCCGACGGCAAGAACATCGATTTCACCAAGCCTGTGAAGAACGGCCCCGACATCAACGGCTTCGACCGTTACTACGCCCATTGCGGCTCCCTCGACATGCCGCCCTATGTCTGGGTCGACACCGGCAAGGTCACCGCCCAACCCGATCGCGAGGAGGGCGTCACCAAGAAGGAGGATCGCTACGGCTGGTATCGCAAGGGCCCCATCGGCGCCGACTTCCACATTGAGAAGGTCCTGCCCCACCTCTTCGACAAGACCATCGAAACCGTCAACGCCAAGGCCGGCGCCGCCAGGGACGGCAAGCCCTTCTTCATCTACCTCGCCCTGCCCGCGCCCCACACGCCCATCGTGCCCGTCCCGCCCTTCAAGGACGCCAGCGGCATGAACCCCTACGCCGACTTCGTTATGCAATGCGACCACCACATGGGCCAACTCCTCGACGCCGTGAAGAAGGCCGGACTCGATGACAACACCCTTGTCATGTTCACCAGCGACAACGGCTGCTCGCCCGAAGGCAACTTCCCGCTGCTCAAGGAATTCGGCCACGACCCCAGCGCGATCTACCGCGGCCACAAGTCCGACATCTACGAGGGCGGCCACCGCGTCCCCTTCATCGCGCGCTGGCCCGGCAGGATCAAACCCGGCGGCAAGACCAGGGCCCTCGCCTGCCTGACCGATGTCTATTCCACCCTGGAGGCCATCACCGGCCAGGAGCGCCAACCGCTCGGCGGCGAGGACGGCTACAACCTCCTCCCCGTGTTCGAAGGAAAGAAATCATCCGGCCGCGGAAACTTGATCAGTCACTCCATCGGCGGCTCTTTCGCCATCCGCGAAGGCGATTGGAAGCTCTGCCTCTCCGCAGGCAGCGGCGGCTGGAGCGCCCCCCGCGAACCGGACGCCAGGAAGCAAGGCCTCCCGCCCTTGCAGCTTTTCAACCTGAAGTCGGACCCCGGCGAAACCAGGAACCTCGCCAAGGCCAAACCCGAGAAGGTCAAGGCCCTGATCCTCCTGCTGGAAAAACAGGTCGCCGAAGGTCGCTGCACCCATGGCAAAAAGGTCGAAAACGATCGCAAGGTCGAGTTCCTCCCCAAGGGCGTCAAGATGCCCGAACAGGCCGCCAAAACCCAGCAGGGCAGCTGGAAACCCATCTCCGCCATTCTCGGCGGAACCTTCCTGCCGCGTCAGGAACTCGACAAGATCACCCTCAAAATCACCGGCGACCAATACCTCGTCACCGTCGTGGGCGAAACCAAGACCGACAAGGGAACCTTCTCCATCGATACCAGCTACACGCCGCATCGCATGACCATCAAGGGAACCGAGGGCCCCAACGCTGGCCACACCATCAAGGCCATCTTCGAAATGAAGAGCCAAGACGCCTTCCGCGCCTGCTACGACCTCTCCGGCAAGGAGTTTCCTGACTCCTTCCGCGCCCCCAAAGGCTCCATGCGCTACACCGTCGGCTATCGCAGACCTAAAAAGTGAGTTTCAAAAACGCCTACGGCCAAACCCCGTTACGCGGCCGGGCGATGCCCTTCCATCACGCCGCCACCGAGGCCGGCGCAGCCGCGGGCTTTTCCTTTCGTGCTGAAGTTGCGTTGAAAGATCCTCACCTTCAGATCCTCGGGGATCTCACGTTCGTTCCAGACGCAGAACGAATGATCACCGGCCTCCTCGGCATGCCAGACTTTGACCACGCCGCCCTCATCCGTCGCCTCCAACGCATTGGCGACCATGTTGCATAGGATTCGTAGCAGCAGCGAGAGATCGGTCCGGACCGGCTTTTCGGATCCGACATCGGCGAAATCGATTCGCCGGCGCCGGGCAAGCGGGTGCGATTCGAAGAACCGCCTCAGTTCGCGCAGCACGGCGCCCGGCCGCCAATCCCGCAGATCGGGTTTGAACGATTCGAAGCCCGCCCCGGAAAGGCCCCGCTGCAGCGCCACCTCCTGCTTCAGCCTCAACGCCAATTGATGGATCATCTCCGGCATCTCGTCATCCGCCCGCTCATCCGCCAGGACCTCACTGGCGCCCAACAATCCCGCCAGCATGTTGTTGACGTCATGATAAAAGGTCCGCTCCAGGGCGACGCGCTGATGTTCCTCCGTGATGTCCTGCATGAAGAACAGAAGGTAGCGGCCGCCGTCCAGTTCGATGGGTTGAGCCTTCACCCGGAACACCAGATCCTTCAGCCCCTCATCCGTTCGCGCGCGTAGGCAGCAGGTCTTCTCCGACGAGGCCGAGCCTTTCAGCGCGGCCATCGCCGCGATGGCCGCGCCGCAACTCCGACAGGCCTTGCCCGTCCCGCAGCCGCCGGGCCCCTTGCTCGCGT
>JAYPGD010000095.1:7863-14570 GCA_038126655.1 Verrucomicrobiales bacterium | reverse complement strand
TGTCTACAACGTGTTGGTCAATAAACGGGACCATCCGACAGCGGAGGAGGTCTTTATTCGCGCTAAGGCAGAGATGCCGGACATTTCCATGGCGACGGTCTACAACTGCCTCGATGCGTTGGTGAAATGCGGGTTGGTCAAGCAGGTGAGCCATGATCGCGCGGCCAACCGGTATTGCTCGAACATGAATGAGCATTGCCATTACTACTGCACGGACTGCAACCGGGTGTTCGACATCGATTTGAAGGCCCGGCCGCGCGTTCCGGAGGCGGAATTGCCTTCCAGTTTCAAACCGGAAGAGATCGATGTTTCCATGCGTGGGCGTTGCCCCGACCCGGAATGCAGCCGGCACGGAAACAAGTAGATCGAACCACGAATGAACACGAATGCCAGACTTCGCCCGCAACGGACCCGCGGCATCCACGTATTCGTGTGAATTCGTGTTCATTCGTGGTTGAGACAGGGAATTTGAAATGAGTTCAGCGACTGAGACAATTGAAGGCTTCGTCAAGAGCGAGTACAAGTACGGCTTCGTCACGGATATCGAACAGGAGTCCGCGCCGCCCGGATTGAACGAAGACATCATCCGCTTCATCTCGGCAAAAAAGAACGAGCCGGAGTGGCTGACTGAATGGCGGTTGAAGGCGTTCGCGCGATGGCAGGAAATGGCCGAGCCGGAATGGCCGCACGTCGAGTACCCGCCGGTCGATTTTCAGGCGATCAGCTATTACGCCGCGCCGAAGAAGCAGGGCGACGGGCCGAAGAGTCTGGACGAGGTCGATCCGAAGCTGTTGGAGACCTACGAGAAGCTGGGCATCCCGTTGCACGAGCGCGAGCGACTGGCCGGCGTTGCGGTGGACGCGGATTTTGATTCCGTTTCGGTCGGCACAACCTTCAAGGAAACCCTGGCGGAGAAGGGGATCATCTTCTGTTCGTTTTCAGAGGCCGTGCAGGAACATCCGGAACTGGTGCGCAAATACCTCGGCAGCGTCGTGCCCTACACGGACAATTTTTACGCGGCCTTGAACTCTGCGGTCTTCAGCGACGGCTCCTTCTGCTACATCCCCAAGGGCGTGCGCTGTCCGATGGAGTTGTCCACCTACTTCCGGATCAACGCGGCGAACACGGGACAATTCGAACGCACCTTGATCGTCGCCGACGAGAGTTCCTACGTCAGTTATCTGGAAGGCTGCACGGCGCCGATGCGCGATGAGAATCAGCTGCACGCCGCGGTCGTCGAACTGGTTGCCCACGACAATGCCGAGATCAAGTATTCCACGGTGCAGAACTGGTATCCCGGCGACGAGAACGGCGTCGGCGGCATCTACAACTTTGTCACGAAGCGCGGAACCTGCGCGGGCGTGAATTCAAAGATTTCCTGGACACAGGTCGAGACGGGGTCGGCCATCACCTGGAAGTATCCGAGCTGCATCCTCAAGGGCGACAACAGCGTCGGCGAATTCTACTCGGTCGCGCTGACCAACCTCAGGCAGCAGGCCGACACCGGCACCAAAATGATCCACTTGGGCAAGAACACACGCAGCACGATCATCTCGAAGGGCATTTCCGCCGGGCGCGGACAGAACAGCTACCGAGGTCTGGTGCAAATCCAGAAGAACGCGGAGAACGCGCGGAATTTTTCCCAATGCGATTCGTTGCTCATCGGCGATCAATGCGGCGCGCACACCTTTCCCTACATCGAGGTCAAGAACACCACGGCCAGCGTTGAGCACGAGGCGACGACCTCGAAGATCGGAGAGGATCAGATCTTTTACTGCAATCAACGCGGCCTGGAGACGCAGGACGCGGTCAACATGATCGTGAACGGCTTCTGCAAGGAAGTGTTCAAGGAACTTCCCATGGAGTTCGCCGTCGAAGCGCAGAAGCTCCTCGGTGTGAGTCTTGAAGGCAGCGTTGGGTAAGGGCGGCGGGCAGTTATCAGTCATCAGTATTCAGAAGCGCGAACACGAAACACGCACCACGGAAGAAAATGTTAGAAATCAAGAATCTCCACGCGGGCGTTGAGGGCATCAGCATCCTCAAGGGCCTGGATCTCTCCATCAAGGCGGGCGAAGTCCACGCGATCATGGGGCCGAACGGCAGCGGCAAGAGCACACTTGCCTCCGTTCTGGCCGGTCGCGACGGCTACGAGGCCACCGAGGGCGAGGTCGTTTACGACGGCAAGGACCTGCTCGACATGGCACCGGAGGAGCGCGCCCGCGAAGGCGTCTTTCTCGCGTTTCAATACCCGGTCGAGATCCCCGGAGTGAACAGCACCTACTTTCTCAAGTCCGCGCTCAACGAGGTCCGCAAGCATCGCGGCGAGAGCGAACTCGACGCCGTTGACTTCCTGGACTTCGTGAAGGAGAAGATGGAGTTGTTGGAACTTCCGGAGAATTTCATGAAGCGACCGGTCAACGACGGCTTCTCCGGCGGTGAGAAGAAACGGAACGAGATATTCCAGATGGCCGTGTTGGAGCCGAAGCTGGCCATTCTGGATGAGACGGATTCCGGCCTCGACATCGACGCCTTGAAGACCGTCGCCAACGGCGTGAACAAGCTGAAGAGCGGGGACAACGCCCAACTCGTCATCACCCACTACCAGCGCCTGCTCGATTACATCGTGCCGGATTTTGTGCACGTTCTCTTCAATGGCCGCATCGTGAAGTCCGGCGGCAAGGAGCTGGCGCTGGAATTGGAGGAGAAGGGCTACGACTGGATCATCAAGGGCGAACTGCAAACCGCCTGACCTGGAAACGACGCACACCGGAATGAGCGCCAGCATGACAGAAGTCGCCGACAAACCAGCCAGCACGATCGACCGGCACCTGACGGCCTTCGATGCGTTGGAAAAGGCCAGCGCCGGCCGCGAACCGGCCTGGGTATTGCCGCTTCGGAAGGCCGGGATGGCCCGTTTCGCCGAACTTGGTTTCCCCACCACCAAGCAGGAAGACTGGCGGTTCACCAACGTCGCGCCGATCGCGAAGCTTCCCTACCTGCCGGCCGGCGGCGGCGAAGTGGCCGCGGCCGATCTGGCGGGCTTCGCGTTCTCGAAGCTGGAGGGGAGTCGTCTCGTTTTCATCGACGGCGTGTTTTCGAATGAATTGTCCCGGATCGAGGAGCTGCCCGATGGCGTCGTGGTGGCCAATCTGGCGACCGCGTTGAACGAAAATTCCGAGCTGATCGAGAAGCATCTGACGCGGTACGCGGACGACGAATCCGCGCCCTTCGCGGCGATGAATACGGCGTTGTTCACCGACGGCGTCTTCGTGCGGGTCCCGGACGGCGTCATCGTCGAGAGGCCCGTGCAGGCGTTGTTTGTTTCCACGGCGGCTGAAGAAGGCGCGACCTCCAATGTCCGCAATCTGGCGGTCGCCGGAACAAACAGCCAATTCACCCTGGTCGAGAGTCATGTGGCGCTGCGAGACGGCGCCTATTTCACCAATGTCGTGAATGAGTTCTCCATCGGGGACAATGCGCGCGTGGAGCACGTGAAATTCCAGGACGAGAGCAGGGAGGCGTTTCACATTGGCGCGTTGCACGCGAAGTTGGAGCGGACGTCCAATTTCACCTCCCATTCCATCGATGTGGGCGCGCGTATCTCGCGGAACAACCTCCGCACGAACCTGGCGGGCGAAGGACTGGTCGCCACCTTGAACGGACTTTATCTCACCGCCGGCGAGCAGTTGGCCGACCACCACATGGTCGTCGATCACGCGCAACCGAATTGCGAGAGCCACGAGTATTTCAACGGCATCCTGGCCGACAAGTCGAAGGGCGTCTTTCACGGCCGCATTCACGTGCATCAGGTCGCCCAGAAGACCGACGCCAAGCAGACGAACAAGAACCTGCTCCTGTCGGACGACGCCACGGTCGACACCAAGCCGCAATTGGAAATCTACGCCGACGACGTCAAGTGCACGCACGGCGCGACCATCGGGCAGTTGAACGACGAATCCATTTTCTACCTTCGCGCCCGCGGCATCGGCGAGGCCAAGGCCCGTCAGATGCTGATGCACGCCTTTGCCGGCGAGATCATTGACCGCATCGTCTGCGAGCCCGTCCGGGAGGAACTTGACGCCATCGTCTGGGATCGTCTCGAAACCGACCTGCGCCTGACGGATGCGGAAGATTGAGACGCGGTTTCGACCGCGAACTGAGAACAGCGAACGGAAGCGCAGCGCCCCATGTTCGACGAACTGACCGATCTCTATCAGCAGCTGATTCTTGACCACAGCAAGAATCCGCGGAACTTCCATGTCATGGAGGACGCTGATCACGAAGCGCAGGGGACAAACCCCATGTGCGGCGACAACTACCGCCTCTTCGTGAAGATGGACGGCGACACCGTGACGGACGTCAGTTTCCAAGGCTCGGGCTGCGCGATCTCCAAGGCCTCCGCGTCGCTGCTCACCGAATCCTTGAAGGGCAAGAAGCGCGACGAGATCAAGGACGTCTTTGAAAAGGTCCGCCAGATGGTGACCACTGGCGAGAAGGTCGACACCGGCATCAAGAAGCTCGCCGCCTTCGCCGGCGTGCACAAATTCCCGGCCCGAGTCAAATGCGCCATCCTTCCCTGGCATGCCATCGTGGCCGCCGTTGACGGGGATCAGGATCCCGTGTCCACCGAGTAGGGCTGCGAGGCGACGCGGAGGTTTCTTGTGGCCGCAAAGAGGCTCAAGAGGCTCAAAGAAATGAAACGAATTCCTCTTTGCGCCTCCTGTGCCTTTTTGCGGTCCGGCAATGGTTTCCGAAGCGGCAGGCATGTCTGATTCCTCCGAGTTCGATCTCATTGTGGTTGGCGGCGGCGCGGCCGGCTTCTTTGCGGCCATCACCTGCGCGGAGTTTGCTCCCGAGGCGCGCATCCTGATCCTGGAGAAGAGTCCCAAGGTCTTGGGCAAGGTGAAGATCTCTGGCGGCGGGCGTTGCAATGTCACGCACGCCTGTTTCGATCCCCGCGAATTGACCTCCTTCTATCCGCGCGGTTCCAAACAGTTGATGGGCCCTTTCCATCGTTGGGGGCCGGCCGAGACGATGGACTGGTTCGAGTCGCGGGATGTGCCGCTCAAGGTTGAATCCGACAATCGCGTGTTTCCCGAATCTGATGACTCGCAAAGCGTGATCGATTGCCTGACCCGATGCGCGAGGCAATCCGGGGTGGTCGTTCGGACCGGTTGCGCAGTTGTCGGCGCGAAGAAATCTGATGTCGGCGCGTTCGAAGTGGAGATCGGCGATGACGATCGAATGACAACGCGCTGCCTCGCGATGACGACCGGCGGTTCGCGCGACGCGGTTGGCGCAAGGATCGCAGCCAATTTTGGGCATCGCCTCGAGTCGGCCGCGCCTTCGTTGTTCACCTTCAAGATCGATGATCCGCGTCTTGGCGGGCTGCAGGGGCTTTCCGTTCCGAATGCCAGCGTCAAGGTCGCGCCGCCGAACAACGCCGCGGACCTGGAGGCTTCGGGCCCGGTTCTCATCACTCATTGGGGATTGAGCGGTCCGGGGATTCTGCGCGTCTCCGCATGGGGGGCGCGGGTGTTGCAGAAGTTGGATTATCGTTTTGACGTCGCTCTCGATTGGAGTGGGGGAGACGGGCGGGTTGAGCCTGTTGTTGGCGCGTTCGATCGTCTGCGAAGCGACTCGCCGAAGCGCGCAATCGTGAACGATCCTCAGTTCGACATCCCTTCAAGATTGTGGCGGCGTTTGGTCCAGGCCGGACTTGGCGAAGGCGGCAAGTCCGCGGATGAGATCGCCGGGCTTCGCTGGCCGCACCTGTCCCGGGATGCGGGGCGGGGCCTTGCCGGACAGATCGCGGACTGCCGTTTTCGCGTGACCGGCAAGAGCATGAACAAGGAGGAGTTTGTCACCTGCGGCGGGGTGACCCTGGGTGAGGTGAATTTCAAGACCATGGAAAGCCGCGTCACGCCGGGCTTGTTCTTCGCCGGTGAACTGCTCGATATTGACGGCGTTACCGGCGGATTCAATTTTCAGTCGGCCTGGACAACCGGGCGGATCGCCGGTGAAGCCATTGCCGAACTTGTCGCTTCCAGTTCATGAAACATTTCCATCCCCGCAGGTTGATGACGGCGCTTCTGCTTGGGTGCGGTCTGGCGTCGGCGTCGGCGCAGGGTTTTCGTCCCAACCTGGGGCCGAAGCCTGAACGGATCACCATCACCTGCGGCGAGGTGACGCTGTTGCTTCGTCAGCAATCCCAATGGACTCCGGGGCGGATCGATTTCCGGGGCAAACCCATGACAACGGAGCGCAGCGCGTATGGGACCGTGTTTTCGTTCCCCGGCGTCGGCTTCATCGGAACGGCTCATCTGGAGAACGAACCGGAGAATCTGACGGCGTTGAAATTCGTATTGGATGGCAAGGCGTTGAAGGAGCCGGGCGAATCCTTGTCGGGTGAATCGTTTCGATTCGAACGCGAATCCAAGGCGCGGAGTTTTGGAATGAAATGTGTGGTCGAATTGAAGGACACCCGGCTTTGGGAGACAACGACCGTGACCGCCTCGGAAGCCGCGCCATTGAACCTGGTGTACCATTTCATGCATGCCTGGACGCCGAGCGTGTCCGCGTTTCTCGCGGGGAGAGACGCGTCCTCCGAGGCGACGGCCTCCGGCCCGTTGACCGATGACAAGGCGGTCGCGCGCAAGTTCTACATCAACACGAATGTCGACTGGATGGCGGTCTACGAACCCGAA
>JAYPGD010000095.1:0-7853 GCA_038126655.1 Verrucomicrobiales bacterium | reverse complement strand
CAGTTTGCCGTGTCGCGTTTATTGGAGGCCCCGGCGGAAGCGGGAAACATCTCCAAGATCTGGAACGTCCCGGGAACGTATCGGAAGTTCTACCTGACCTGCTTTCAGAACCAGACTGTTTCCGCCGGCTTCAAGGGGACCTGGCGCATGGTCACCGGATTCGGTAGCGCCGCCTCGGATTCGTGGGAAGCCGCGGCGAAGGTCCTGGCCGCGGAGATGAAGCGTGAAGCGGCCGATGCGCGCGATTGAGAACGGGTGGCGATTGAGAGCCGTCATGGGTGGGATGCTCGCCAGTGACGAATCACCCTGGGACTGAAATACCCGCTGGTCACGCCGCAGCCGGGCGAAGGCGGAAGGAATGACGAAACCTGAAGGCCCAATGCGGGATCCCGATTCCTGGGCTTCATGTCGGGACTCCGGATTCTGTCATTCGGGCTTCTTTCGGATTTGGGCGGTTGGGTGTTTCGTCATTCCGGCAGAAGATTTGGCCGTCTGTTTTCAATCGCCCGTCGGCGGCTGACCGGTTCGATTAGCATTGCGCCAGTCGGCGGCATCCCTACATTCCGCTTCAATTCCAAAGAAAGCGCTCCCGCATGCAAACCCAGCTCAAGGTCAAACTCTCCTTCTTCAACTTCCTGCAATACTTCATCTGGGGCAGTTGGTATGTCAGCATGGGGATTTATCTGGAGAAGACACTGGGTTTTGGCGGACAGCAGATCGGCGCGGCATACGGCGCCTTCGCCATCGGCTCGATGATCTCTCCTTTCTTCGTCGGGTTGATCGCCGACCGATATTTTGCCTCGGAGAAGATGTTGGCGACGCTGGCGTTGGCGGGGGGCGTCGCCCTTTGCGCGTTGCCGCTGTTTACGGAATTCCTGCCTTTCTACGTCACCTTGATTCTGTATTGCGCCCTTTATACGCCTACCTTGGCGTTGGGCAACTCGCTCGCATTACACCACCTGGAGGACGCCACCACCTCGTTTCCCCGGGTGAAGCTCTGGTCGGCCGTCGGCTGGATCGGCGGCGGCGTCACCCTGAGCTTCGTCTTGAAGGGGGAGCAATCGGCCGTTCAGTTTTATCTCGCGGGCGGCGCGTCGGTCGTGCTGGGAGTCTTCTCATTGGCACTGCCGCATACGCCGCCTCAAAAGACCGGCAAGGACGTGAGCCTGGGCGAGTTGTTGGGGCTGGACGCCTTGTCGCTCCTCAGGAGGCCGTCCTTCGCGATATTCATCGTCTGCATGTTCCTCATCTGCGTGCCGTTGTATTTCTATTTCGTGATGATGGGAATCTATCTAACCGAACTCGAGTGGACGGGCATTGCGGGCAAGATGACCCTGGCGCAGGTTTCGGATGTCATCTTCATGTTCATGCTGCCGATCATGCTGAAGCGTCTGGGCTACAAGAAGACGATCTTTCTCGGGATTCTGGCCTGGTGCCTGCGCTACTTCTTTCTGGCCAAGAGCGTCAGCATGGCGGGCATGGCGGCTCCCCTGATCTTTGCGGCGATTCTGCTGCACGGGGTCTGTTATGATTTTCTGTTCATTGCCGGGCAGTTGTATGTCGATGACGAGGCCAATCCCCGCATCCGCGCGGCCTGTCAGGGGTTCATCGCCTTCATCCTTTGGGGCGTGGGCGCGTTCGTGGGGACCATGCTGGCGGGCAAGGTCCTGGCGATGCATGAAATAACGAACGCCGCGGGAGCCACGGTTCACGACTGGGCCAAGATCTGGCCCGTGCCCGCCTTGCTCTCGGTCGGCGTGTTGATCGTCTTCGCCTTGTTCTTTCGCGAGCCGAAACCGAAAGAGCCGCAGGAAGGTTGAATCCGAACCGGGCGGCTCCGGTCCGATGAGACACGCGCGGGCGCTGTGATTCTGATTGCCGGAACGGCGGCGGGCGGTTTAATTCGACGCTCCCATTAAATCCGAACAATTCACTGGAATCATGATCTCCAAGAAACTTCCCGGTAGCCTCGCCGTCGCGCTCCTGCTCACCTCCGCCATTTCAATCCAAGCCGAAGACTGGCCCCAGTGGCGCGGTCCCAACCGCGACGGTTTGTCCAAGGAAACCGGACTGCTCAAGGAATGGCCGGAAGGCGGTCCCAACCTGGCTTGGAAGGCGCATGGATTCGGCGTTGGCTACTCGAGCGTTTCGATTGCCGACGGCCGCATCTTTACTTTGGGCGATGTGGATGGCGGCAGCCATGTAATTGCCGCGAACGAGTCCAATGGCAGGATCCTCTGGAAGACGCGGATCGGCGGCGAAGGCGGACACCGAAAATACCCGGGCACGCGCAGCACGCCGACCGTCGATGGCGGCCAGGTCTTCGCGCTCAACCAGTTCTCTGATCTCGCCTGCCTCGACGCCAAGACCGGCAAGCTGGTTTGGAAAGTGAACCTGATCGAGGATTTCGGCGGCAAGATGATGTCCGGCTGGAAGTACAGCGAATCTCCGCTCGTCGATGGCGACAAGGTGGTCGCCACGCCGGGCGGCTCGCAGGGCACGGTGGTTGCGCTCAACCGCAAGAACGGCAAGAAGCTGTGGCAGACCTCGGATTGGACCGACACCGCGGGATATTCCTCGGTCGTGATCAAAACCCTTCACGGCGTCCGCCAGTACCTCCAGTTGACCGGCAAGAGCGTCGCGGGCATCGATCCTGATTCCGGTAAGATTCTTTGGCAGGCGGATCGCCCGGGCAAGACGGCCGTGGTTTCGACGCCGGTCGTGAAGGACGACGTCGTGTTCGTCACCTCGGCCTATGGAGTGGGTTGCAGCGCCTTTCGGATCGGCAAGCAGGGGAACAAATGGACGACCAAGCTGCTCTACGCCAACAAGGCGATCGCGAACCACCATGGCGGTGTCATTCGCCTGGGCGATCATGTCTTCGGTTCCAGCGGTCCGAGCTTTGCCTGCGTTGACATTGAGTCGGGCGAAGGCGGGTTCAGCGAGCGCAGCGTGGGCAAGGGCGCCACGGTGTTTGCCGATGGTCGATTCTACCTGCGCGCTGAGTCAGGCCCCGTTGCCTTGATCGTCGCCACTCCCGAAGGCCTGAAGGAGGCCGGCCGGTTCAAGCAGCCCGACCGCAGCAATGATCGCGCCTGGCCCCATCCCGTGGTCGCCAATGGCAAGCTTTACCTGCGCGATCAGGACCTCCTGCTTTGCTACGACGTGAAGGCGAAGTGAGGCGTGTTGCGGTTCTCGTGTTGTGAAGCTCAGCGTAGTAAGTGGGGGCGTTTTCGAGTTCGCCGCAGTCCAAGACGCTATCGCGAGTCAGGGCTCCCGTTTGCAAAGCAGCGTCGGCGACGCACGAAACAGTAAGGCCTGAACTCGGAAGAGAATTTGATCATGCGAATCAAAACCAAATTACTCGTCGTTCTTATCGGCTTGATTGTGGCGGCGCCCAGTTTCGCCGCCCGCCAGCCCAATGTCGTCATCTTCCTGACCGACGACCAAGGCTGGGGCGACCTGAGCGCTCACGGCAACAAGAACCTCTCGACGCCGAATGTCGATTCGCTGGCCCGCGATGGCGCGACGTTTGAGAACTTCTACGTCTGCGCCGTGTGCGCGCCGACCCGCGCGGAGTTCCTGACCGGCCGCTATCATCCACGCACGGGCGTCAGTGGCGTCAGTCGCGGGGAGGGGCGGTTGAATCCGGACGAGACGACCATCGCGGACTTGTTCAAGTCCGCCGGCTACGCGACAGGAGCCTTCGGCAAGTGGCACAACGGGACGCAGACCCCGTATCATCCCAACGACCGCGGCTTCGATGAATACTATGGTTTCACCTCCGGGCATTGGGGGCACTACTTCAGTCCGCCGTTGGATCACAATGGCAAGAAGGTCCGAGGCAAGGGCTATGTCGTGGATGATTTCACGGACCATGCCCTGAAGTTCATCCGGGCGAACAAGGATAAGCCGTTTTTCTGCTACATTCCCTACAACACGCCGCACTCGCCGATGATGATCGACGACCGGTTCTACGACCGATTGAGAGACGTTGATCCCGCCATGCGGCATCGCGATCCGGAGCGCGAGGACGTGATGATGACCCGCGCCGCGTTGGCCATGTGCGAAAACATCGACTGGAACGTCGGGCGCGTGCTCAAGCAGTTGGACCGGTTGAAACTCCGCGACGACACCATCGTGATGTATTTCTGCGACAACGGCCCCAACTCGTATCGTTGGAACGGCGGGATGAAAGGGCGCAAGGGATCGGTTGACGAGGGCGGCCTGCGCTCGCCGCTGTTTGTTCGTTGGCCGAAGGGGATCAAGGCCGGAACGCGCGTGCCGCAGGTGACAGGCGCGATCGATCTGCTGCCCTCGGTTGCCGGGTTGGCGGGCGTGAACGCAAAGACCGCCAAGCCGATGGACGGCCGGAGTTTTGTTTCGCTGCTGAGGGGCGATTCGAAATCATGGCAGCCGCGCGACTTGTTCAGCGTCTGGGCGAAGAAGGCTTCTGTCCGCACGGATCGTTTTCGCCTGGATCAGGCCGGAAAACTCTTCGACATCGCGAAGGACCGCGGACAACACACCGATGTCGCCGCCAAACATCCCCAGGAGGCCGCGCGACTGCAAAAGGCCTTGGCCGAACACAAGGCCGCCATGGACAGGGACAAGGCGCGTTACAAGGATCGACCCTTTACGGTGGGTTTCGCCAGATCGACCACGCTGCCGGCCCGGGACGGCATTGCGCATGGAACGATTCAGCGCAGCGCCAAGGCGCCGAACAACTCCTTCTTCAAGAACTGGACCAGCGAGGATGACTCGATCACCTGGAGCGTCGAGGTGGGCGAGGCGGGCGTCTACCAGGCCACGGTCTATTACACCTGCGCGAAGGGGGACGTCGGCGCGACGATCCGACTGGCGATGGACGGGGCCGTGAGCGCCGCGGAGGCGAAGGTCGTCAAGGCCTTCGATCCGCCGCTTTACGACAAGTCCAAGGAGCGGGTTGAGAAATCACACTACTTTGTGAAGGACTTCAAGCCGCTCAAGCTGGGGACGCTCAACTTGGCGAAAGGGCGCGGCCTGTTGCGTCTCACGGCTCCGAAGATCGTCGGCAGCCAGGCGATCGATGTGCATTCGATCGAATTGGTGAGAGCGCGTTGACGCCGCTTGCTCAATCCACCTTCATCCCGCTCGCGCGCAGCACGGCTTCCTGCACGGCGAGGTCGTGTTCGTGCGACCAGGCGAGTTTCTTTTCGCCGCGGATGATCTTCGCCAGATCCAGGAATTCGTGGTCGTAGCGGCCGGGCGATTTGGGCATGGGGACATCCTGGAAGCCCTTCTTGAATTCGCCTTGGTTGCGATCCAGTCCCAGTCGGACCTTGGGCGGCTCCAGCGGTTGGATCTGCAACGTGCCCTGTGTTCCGGTGACATTGAATTGCCGGCGCGCAAAGCCCAGCGGGTCGATGTGGTTGCAGCGGATCGTGCCGATGGCGTTCCGGTAGTCGAACACCGCCATCTGGTTGTCGGCGAATGTGTCCTTGTCGGGTTGCGTCCGGTGGGTGAAGGCGGTGACCGATTCCGGTTTGCCGAGGACGAAGACCAGGGCGTCGATGATGTGACAGGCGAGTTCGAACATTCCGCCGCCGTCGAATTCGGCAAGTTGTTTGCGGCCGGCGTCGTTCATCTTCTTGCCCATCATGCCGGTGACTTCGGTGATCTCGCCGAGCCAGCCCTTTTGGAGAACTTCGAACAGGAACTGAAAGGCGGGGTTGTAGCGGAGCATGTAGCCCATCTGAATGGTGAGCCCGCGTTTCTTTGCCTCGGCGTGCAATGCGCGACAGGCGCTCATGGAGTCGCCGGCGGGCTTGTCGAGGTGGATGTGCTTGCCGGCCTGGAGGCAACGCAGGCCTGTCGGCTCGAGATGGCTTACGTGGGTTTCCACGGCGACGGCCTGAAGGCCTGGAACGGCGAGCATTTCCTTCTCGGTCATCCACTTCAGGCCTTGGTAGGTCCCGCGCTTGGCGACGGCGGCGCGCTGTTTGGCGTCCGATTCCACGACGCCGACCACTTCAAAAACGTCGGGATACTTCCGGATGGCGTCCATTTTGCCATGGGCGTGGGCGTGCTTGGTCCCGATCTGGCCGATCTTGATCCGGGAAGGCGCCGCGGTGGCGGCGATTCCCAGCGAGAGTGTGAGTCCCGCAGTCGCAGAAGCTTGGAGGAAGTGACGTCGTGTTTGACGGGGCTGGGTGTTCATGGCCGGTCATCTTTTTCGTCATCGGGCCGAAGCTCAAACAGAAAGCGGCCTGAACCGCATGTTTTTCAAATGTGACGAGGCGGCCGGATGCTGTTTGGGGCGCCGCTGTCCGGGCGCGCGACCTCTGAGTTTTGGCCAGTTGTTTGTTGGAAATTGGGGCGGATTCGGTTACGAGAAGCCCCGTGCATGGACGTGGGATCATGACTCAACCCGGCGCGCGCCATGTATTTCCTCCTTCTTCCCGGAATCCGTCGCAGCAACGGCCGGCATTCCGATTTTTTTCTGCAAGTTTCTGAATCTCGTTCGTAATCACCTCAGAACACTCGTTCCATGACTGGAGAATCCTTTATGAAAGCCAGAGAACAATGGGGGCTTCTCGCCCTGCTTTTAGCCGCGGCGCTGCCGTCGTCTGCCGCGGCCCAGACCGCCTTTACCTATCAGGGGCGTCTGAATGACAATGGCGCGCCCGCCACGGGCCAATACGACCTGCGATTCACGTTGCATAACGCCGCCAGCGCGGGAAGCCAGATCGGATCTCCCGCCACCCTTGCGCCTGTCTCCGTTGTGAACGGGGTGTTCACAGTGACCCTGGACTTTGGTCAGAACGCTTTCCCAGGAGCCGGACGCTGGCTGGAGGTGGGCGTGAGGGACAACGGTTCCGCCGATCCTTACGCGACGATCACGCCGCGTCAGCCGATCACCCGGGCGCCCTATGCCATTCACGCGACCAGCGCCGACACCGTGATTGCGGGGGGCATCGGCAGCGATGAAATCGAGAATGGAGCCATCAGCGCCGCGGACATCGACGCGACCTCGGTGGGCTTGTGGGGCGTGAACGGCGGCAATGTGCATCGGGCGACCGGCAGGGTGGGCGTTGGCACCACGTCTCCCAGTCAAGCGCTGCATGTTGTCGGCAGCGCCTTGTTCCAGTTGAACGCCGTGAACGCGGCGGTCGAGTGGGTCGAGATCGCGAAGCCCGGAGGCGAAGCCGGATTGATCTTCTATAATGCCGAGGCGGAGCGCGGCGAACTGCAGTTCACAGCCGATGGCTTTCTCGTCAATCTGACTGAGACCGGTCACGACATGATTGTGTCAGGCGGCAATATCGGCATCGGGTCGGCGTCCCCTGACGCTCCGCTTCACTCCCGCTCTGGAGCGTTGAACATCTTTGACGCGAATTCGCCAACGGTGGGCGCCGGACTTCGACTTCGTTCCAGCACCGGTGGGGAACGGGCTGTGCTGGCCTTTGCCGGGGCCGATAACCAGCACAGCGCCAGCGCCGCGGACAACGATGTCGTGCTGCGCGCCGAGGTCGGCGATCTGCACCTGCAGTCCGGACTGGCGACGGGGGCGGCGGCTCTCACGATCAGCGGCGGCAATGTCGGCATCGGGATGGGCAATCCCACCACAGCTCTGCACGTCAAGGCTCCGGGAGTCCCCACGGTCATCGACTCCTCGAACGGCAACACCTACAAGATCCAGTTCAGCGACAACGGCTTCACTCGGGGTTTCATCGGCGCCCGGACCACCGTCGCCTTCGAGATCGCCAACAGCGCGGCGAGCCGGTTGCTGACGGTGGCGGACGACGGGGACGTGGGCTGTGAACGCCGGTCCAAAAGTGCGGTGCCGGGCGGGCGAAAAGTGCGGCGCTTGG
>JAYPGD010000094.1:4987-14615 GCA_038126655.1 Verrucomicrobiales bacterium | reverse complement strand
CTGGCGTTCTTGTTGATCTTCGGCGTCCGGCCGAATTCGCCCATCCAGACCACCAGCGTCTCATCCAGCATCCCGCGTTGTTCGAGATCATGGATCAGGGTCGGCAACGTAATGTCCGTGATCGGGAAGTGCCGTTTCTCGACGATGGGATACATGCGGGTGTCGTTGAAGCCATGGGTGTCCCAGCCGCCCGTGGTGACGCTCTGCCCCCCGATGCTCCGCGAAAAATAACAGGTCACGAACTTCACGCCGCTTTCCACCAACCGGCGCGCCAGCAGGCAGCCCTGCCCGTAGGTCGTGCGGCCATAGGCGTCGCGCAGCATCGTCGGCTCGCCCGACAGGTCGAAGGCCTTCCGCAATCGCTCGCTGTTCAGCATCCCGATCGCCTTCTGGTAATAGGCGTCCAGTCCCCGGGCCTCGGCGGAGTAGTCCAGCAACCGCGACTGCCGGTCGATCAACTCCTGCAGTCCCCGACGCGCCTGCAGCCGATCCATGCTCAGGTTGTTCGGCAAGCTCAGCTCCGGGAGCTGGAAGTCCGGTTCATTCGGGTCGCGCGGCACAAACAGCGGATCGTGCTTCTTGCCCAGAAAACTCGCCGCCTGCCCCGGCGTCCGGGAACCGTCGGCCACCACATGCGGGTAGCTCACAAAGGTCGGCAGACCGCCCGCCTCATTGGGCGCCAGATGATCGACCACCGATCCGTAGGCCGGATAAAGATCGATGGAGTCGCGCAGTCGCTGGTCGTCCGTCGCCGGCGCATGCCCGGACAAGGCGTAGTACCCCGCCGAGTTGTGGTTGTTCATCTTGTGATGAACGGAACGGATCACGGTGAAGCGATCCATGATCTTCGCCACGCGCGGCAGATGCTCGTTGGTCAACAGGTCGGGGTTCGACGTGCGGATCGGCTTGTGCGGCGAGCGATATTCCTTCGGCGCGTCGGGCTTCATGTCGAACATGTCGACGTGCGAAGGGCCGCCCCATTGGAACAGGAAGATCACCGACTTCGCCCGCGCCGGCGGACGACCGCCCGGATACTCGCTGCCTTGCAGGATCTTGGGCATCGTCAGCCCCAATGCCCCCATGCCGCCAACCTTCAACAACTGGCGGCGCGACAATTCGACCGTGCGGGCTGCTTGTCTGGCGTTGACAGGGCGGTTCATTTTCTCAGGACAAACTCTTTGGCATTCAACAACGCCCAGGCCAGATCCTCAACCGCGACGCGGCGATCTTTTACCCGCTTCAGATGGCCGGTCGCCGCGCGAAGCTCCTCGTCCGAAGGCCCGCGCGTCAGCATCTTCCAATACAGCTCGCGGACCAGCTTGTCATCGACGCGGCAGCCCCGCTCCAGGTCCGTCAGCGCATTCTCCTCATCCGCCAACAAGGCGTTCAGCGTCGCGCCGCTCGTCAACTCGAACACCTGCGCGAGGGACGTGTCGTTCACCCGCTCCGTGTCGGAGTCCGTCAACCGCGGCGGTTTGCCGAACAGATGCAGAAACCGGTCGCCGGGCGTCGGACGCTTGGGCCGATAAACCGCGCGAATGCCGGGCACCTGCGCCGCGCGCATGGGTCGATCATACCCCTCAAACCTCGGCAACGATCCCAGCGCGCCATGCACGGAGTCCAACAACTGCTCAGCGCCCAGTCGCCGCGGCAGGGCGCGCGCAAAATTGATCTCATCGTCGCCGTTGGTCGCATTGGGCCGCGAATCCAACTGGTAGGCCCGCGACGCGCAGATCGTGCGAAGGGCATGCCGAAGATCGAATCCGCTGCGAACGAAATCCGCGGTCAGGGCCTCAAGCAGTTCCGGATTGGTGGGCGGATTCGTCGCGCGAAAGTCATCGATCGGCTCCACGATCCCCCGCCCCATCAGGTGCGACCAGATGCGATTGATCTGCACCCGCGCAAAGAGCGGGTTGTCCCCGGCCGTCAACCATGCGGCGAGCTCATCCAGACGCTTGTCGACATTGCCAATCTTCGCGCTGACGCCCAGCAACTGCGGCACCGGCTCCTTCTTCGACTTCGGATGCTTGAGATTCCGCTTCGCGACCAGCTTCACGATCTGCTCGCCCACGAAGTTGTTCTTGTCGTTCTTGTCAAAGCGCTTGTTCTCCTTGATCTCGTAGTCCATCCCATCGAACACCGCGGCAAAGCCATAATAATCGTCCATGGTCCAGCGCTCGAAGGGGTGATTGTGGCACTTCGCGCAACTCAGCCGCGTGCCGAGGAAGATCTGGGCGACGGCCTCGGCGCGGCGATCCGGCGCCCGCAATGCGCGGTAGTAATTGGCCGGCGCGACCGCATAGGTGCTGCCCAAGGCGGTCAGGATCTCGCGCGCAAACTGATCGACGGGTTTGTTCTCCGCGATCGACTGACGAATCCAACCATGGAAGGCCGCGACGCCCTTGCGATCCAGGACCTTTTCCTCAACCCGCAGCAGGTCCGCCCATTTCAGCGCCCAGTAATCGGCAAACCCCGGAGACTCCAGCAGGCGGTCGATGAGCCGTAGCCGCTTGGCGGGATCGGAATCCGCGACAAAGGCCCTCGCCTCGTCCGCCGGCGGAATGACGCCGGTCAGATCCAGCCAGGCGCGACGGGCAAAGGTGGCGTCGTCGCACAGGTCCGAGGGAACCAACCGCAATCGACGCCATTTTCTCTGCAGCGCAACGTCGATGAAATTGTTCGCCACGGGATCGTTCCAGACAAACGACGGTCGACGCGGAACAAAGGCCAATCGAACCGGCGCCTGGAGATGGAGAAATCGCACCGCCACGGTGGTCTCCCCCGGCCGCAGACTCGCGACCCTTCCATCCGCTCCCGCCTCGACATTGAGCGTCGACGGCTCATAGACCGCCCAACGGGTCACATCGCGACGCGAACCATCGGAAAAGTGCGCGACAGCCGACACTTGCGCCGACGATTCCGGCGCGAACACTACGCGCTCCTTCGGTGAAACCTCCAGGCGGACCAGCTTCGGCTCGCCCTCCACCTCAAACGGAGCCCCTTCATTGATCCACCGCGCGAGCACACGATAGGAATCCGAATCTTCGGCAAAACGTTTTCCGCCCTCATGCGGCAGATCGGTCGTGGCCCTGCGCAGCATCGCGCTGCGCCGCGGCTCGCCGGGGCGCAGGAACGTCCTGGTCAGCACGGCGTGGTCCTTCAACGGATCTTCGCCCCGCAGGGAAAGAGCCAGCCTCCCCTTCCCCGAGGCCGCGCCATGGCAGGCGCCCAGATTACACCCCGCCTTGGACAAGGCCGGCATCACCTGGTTGCGGAAGGAGACGCCGCGCGCCCCGTCCGCAACCGCGCCGGAGAACGCAGTCAACAGCAGCGCCACAACCGCAATGTTCCTTCTGACGCTCATCCTCAAGTTCCAATCAGCACGCCTCGAACTCAAACCCTTCGTCACGCCAGCCCTCGACCCCGCCGATCATTTCCTTCACTGGACGCCCCAATTCAGCCAACCGCAACGCGCCCTTGTTCGCGCCGTTGCAGTGCGGACCCGCGCAATAGACCACAAACAACACGCCAGCCGGATAGGCCGCCAACCTCTCTTCGGTGATCTCCCGATGCGGCAGATTCACCGCTCCCGGGACATGCCCCTCCGCGTAAGCCTCCGCGGATCGCACGTCGAGTAAAACGAACCCGGGCGCGCCTGAACTCATCGCTTCGTGGACATCCCAACAATCCGTCTCGAATTCCAACCGCCCGCCAAAATGCGCCACCGCGCGCCTTGGGGGCGCCGCGGGTGCGCGAGTGACTTCGTTCGGTTCTGCCATGCCGGGATTATGCAACGCGGAATTCGGAATCCAACGTCATAAATCGCGCTATCCTCACATTCGAGGATTGCCATTTCCAATCAGCGCCCTCCTCCTTGTCCGCCGTGAACACCCGCCACTCCCCCCTGCTTGGAGCGCGACGCTCGACGCCGGCGCTTCTTCTGGCCTGGCTCTTGATCACGCCCGGCTCCGAGTCGTTGCCAGCGCAGGAGGCGTTCACCACGCCCCGCTCCTGGGAATACTCCGCGCCTCTCATCGCCCCGGAGGATCGAACGACCGATCGCAGCCGCGCGCAGAAAGATTCGACCGTGGTGTTCCACGACGGGCGTTGGCACGTCTTCATGACCGTCAAACTGCCGGGCAGGTCCGCGATCGAACACTGCTCCTTTGCGCGTTGGGAGAACGCCCACTCCGCCGCGCGCACAGTCCTTGGCGTCAGCGACAGCGACTACTACTGCGCGCCGCAGGTCTTCTGGTTCGAACCGCACAAGAAATGGTATCTCGTCTACCAGATGGGCGTCCCCGGCGCGAAGATGATGTGGGTCGCCTACTCCACCACCAAGACCATCGCCGCCCCCCATTCCTGGACCCGGGCCAGGCCCATGCTCAATGGCGGCCCCGGCGACCCGCGCAAACAGGGCGGACTCGACTACTGGATCGTCTGCGACGACAAACGCGCCTATCTCTTCCTGACCAGCCTCAATGGAAAAATGTGGCGACTCTGGACGCCCCTCGAGGATTTCCCCATGGGCTTCGACCACTGCGAACTCGCGCTGCAGGCCAAGATCTTCGAAGCCAGCCACACCTACCGCATCAAGGGACGCAGACAATGGTTGACCCTCATCGAGGCCAACGGACAACGCCACTTCAAGGCCTACCTTGCCGACCGACTCGATGGCGTCTGGCGCCCCATTGCGGACACCTTTGAGAAACCCTTTGCCAGCGCGCGCAACATCCGCCCGGCCAAGGGCGTGCCGCGCTGGACGGATAATGTCAGCCACGGCGAACTGATCCGCGACGGCGTCGACCAGACCCTGACCATCGACCCCGACAACCTGCGCTTCATTTTTCAGGGCATGCTCGAGAAGGACAAGCGCCGCAAAGGCTACGGGGACTTCAATTGGCGGATCGGGATGTTGACGCCCGCGGAGTAGAAACAACGGCCGCAAGGTTTGTCCCCTCGGGCGCCGCGCGCCGTCATGCCGGTTTCGCCGGCAACTCAACCCTCCAGGATCTCCTTCACGACACGGCTGGGCCGGTTGTCGGTCAGGGATTTCTTCTGGCCGTTGTATTGGAACTCCAACTGCGAGTGGTCGAGGCCGAACTGATTCAGGATCGTCGCCTGGTAGTCATTGGGCGTGACGCGATCGACCACGGCCTTGTGCCCGAACTCATCCGTTTCGCCATGGGTGATCCCGGCCTTGAAGCCGCCGCCAGCCAGCCAACTGCTGAATCCCTGCCCGTTGTGATCGCGTCCCGCCTTCGCGGCGGCGCCGTGGTTCTCCGTCACTGGCAACCGTCCGATTTCGCCGCCCCAATGAACGATGGTTGTGTCCAGCAAGCCGCGCTGTTTGAGATCCTTGACCAGGGCCGCGGCCGGCTTGTCCGTGCGCGCGCAGACCGCGGGAAGCGACGTGCGGATGCTGTTGTGGTTGTCCCAAGGCTGACCGCCCAGGAAGATCTGCACGAAGCGCACGCCGCGCTCAACCAACCGCCGCGCAATCAGGCAACGCGTCCCGTATTCCTGCGTGGTTTTCTCATCGATGCCATAGAGCTTCTTCGTCGCTTCGCTTTCGCCTGAAATGTCCAAGGCCTCGGTCGCGGCCGATTGCATGCGGGCGGCCATTTCATAGCTTTCGATCCGCGCCTCCAGATCCTCCTCGCCGGGACGATCGGCGAGATGGCGTTCGTTGAGGGAACGCAGGAAAGCGAGATTCTGACGTTGCAGCTCCCCCTTCAGGTGCGCGGGCGGCGTGAGGTTTAAGATGCGCGGCTCCTTGGCCCGCAGCGCCGTGCCGCGGAAAAGCGGCGGCATCCAGCCGTTGGTCCAGTTGTTCGCGCCATCCACAGGATTGCCACCCGGGTCCTTCAGGACCATGTAGGCGGGCAGGTTGTCGGTCTCCGAACCCAAAGCGTAGGTCAGCCAGGAACCCAAGGTCGGACGGCCTAGAACGGACGGAATCCCGGAGTGCCAATAGCGGATCGACACCTCGTGTCCGTTGTAGCCGGTATGCATCGAGCGGATCAGCGTGATGTCGTCCACGATGCCGGCAATGTTCGGGAGCAGTTCCGAAATCTCCGTGCCGCACTGCCCGTGCTGCTTGAACTTCCACGGACTGCCGAGCAACGCCTTGCTGGCGCGGTTGACAAAGCTGTATTTCACATCACCCGTGTATTGCGTCCCGCTGCGCCTGGTCAGTTCGGGCTTGGGATCGGTGAGATCCATGTGCGAAGGGCCGCCATGCATGAACAGCGAGATCATCGCATTGGCGCGCGGCAAGACCCGGGGCTCACGGGCATGAGTGTTGAAGGAATGCGCGGGCTTTGGTTTGTCCGAGGTCTTGGCCAGCAGGTTGTCCCGCGCCAACAAGGACGCCAACGCCACGCCGCCCACGCCCATGGCATTGCGGTTCAGGAACTCACGGCGGGTTTGATATGTGTTTTCCATGTTGAGAACATTCTACGGCCCGAACGGCGCCCCTCGTCGCTGACAAGGCCCCGGGAAGAAACTCCCACGGATGGCAAAGCCGACCCACGGATAGGATTCCTTCATCCGTGGGTCGGCTTTGCCATCCGTGGGGGAACCGCCTTTATAAAGCCTGATCATTGGGACCTGTGAAATCCTATTGCCGCGTCAATCCACGTATAGGAACTCATTCGAATTCAGCAGCGCCTGGCAAAGATTGGCCATGATCAGCGCCGCCGGTTTCCGCTGCGCGACGGCGGTCGGATGATCGACCAGGTGTTGCATCTGCCCGGCGGCAAATTCCAACGCCCCCTTCATCTCCTCGCTTGATGGCGCGCGGTTGTAGGCCAGTTCCCAGGCTCGGGCGATCTGCCCGGGCAGTCGCGCCAGCGAGGAAGTCGTCGCCGCGAACGGACCGCGGAAGCCCGCCTCGGATTTCCAGACTTCGGCGTCGCCGCCCTTCTCCGAGCTCAGCGAAATCGCTGTCTTCCATTGAAACGAATCCGAGGTGTAATTCGAGCGACAATCGGTGATGAAGTCGATGGCGTCGCCGGTCCGGACCTCAAAGGAATCCACCGGCGTCGCCACTGTGCCGGTCTTCACCGACCATTCGCCGAGTAATCCGACGCGACTGGACACGATCCTTCCCCGCACGCCGTCGGCATTGGGCGACGGATGATGCAGGTCGCCGGAGATCGTCGCGCGTCCCGACTTGGGCGCGATCCAGCGGCGGATCGTCGCGAAGCCGGGATTGCGGTCCGGGTGCCCGCCCACCGCCGAAAGGTAGGCGTGCCCGGTGACCGGGGCCGGCAGCTTGGGGCCGCCGCGCCACGAGGAACCGGTCCAATGCGGCAGGCGAGTGAAGGAGGCCGTGCGCTTCGTCTTCTCGTCGTAACCGCCATAGCCAAACTCCCAGCGGGGCTTCAACTCGCCGACCAGCGCGGCGAGGTCAAAGTCCGCCTCCACCTCGGCGCTCTGCGAACTCTCCCGCATGGCCCGATCCGCCATCTTCTCCGCCTGCCGCAACACAAACCCGCTGTTCATCATCATCAAGGATTGCGGCGTCACGGTGGACGAAGGCCGCTTGGCGCAATTGACCTCCATCACCGGCGCGTCAAAGGCGGTGAGCAATGACAAGGGCTGGCTGCGCCGATTCTGCAGGTAGACGCTGCGCCTGGAGGGCTCCGCCGCTTCGATCACCTGCCCCTCGGCGTCCGCCTTGACCGCAACGGCCGGCCCGAACAAGTCCGGCTTGATCGCGCCGCTGGCGACCAGCATGCGGTCGCGGACGATTTCGGCGTCCAACCGGATGATGGGCTTCCGGGAATAAAGCAGGTTCACCGGATCGGCCCTGCGTTGCGAATCGCCGCCGCGCGACGACTGCCGATAAACCGACGACATCATGATCAGCTTGTGGAGTCGCTTGAGGCTCCAGCCATTGGCCATGAATTCATCCGCCAGCCAATCGAGCAGTTCCGGATGGCTGGGCCGTTCGCCCAAGGCTCCAAAATCATCCGGTGTGCGGACCAGGCCGCGGCCGAAATGATGCTGCCAGACGCGATTGACGATGACCCGCGCGGTCAGCGGGTGATCCGGGCTGGCCAACCAGCGCGCGTAGGCCAACCGCCGGCCGCTGGTTGGCACGGACTTGTCATCGGCCGCGAAGGTCGGTCGTTTCCCAGGCAGCGCGGCGATGCTCAGGGCGGCGGGTTGAACCTCTTCCTTCGGCTGCCTCGGATCCCCGCGATGAAACACCTTCGCGAGCGGCGCCTTGCCCGGCGTTTCGAACATCACCCGCAGAAACTCCTCCTTCTTCTTGCGAGCGCGAATGCCGACCACCGCGGCGTAGTCCTTCTTGATCTCGTCAGCCGCCTTCTGGTTGTACTGATACAAGGTGCCCGGACTGATGTTGGTGGCCGGATACTTCTTCAGCAGGGCCTTGTGTTCCGCCGTGCGTTTGGCGGACGGCGTCTTGTAGGCGTCGCGCAATTGACTCCGCAGCGGCTCCTCGTGCCGCTTCAACTCGACCTCCAATGCAGCCGCCACGTACTCCGCCTCCTTCTTCTTCACCTTGGCCTGCGCCTCGCGGGCCTCGGCTTCGATCCTGGCCGCGTTGCCCCGGTCCTCATCCGTGTAAAGCGAGACCCGACGCGAATTCGGCGTCTTCCAACCGGCGCCGTTGAACGCCGGCTCGAAGATGGCGCGCAACTGGTAGTAGTCCCGCTGGGAAATGGGATCATAACGGTGGTCGTGACACTGCGCGCAGCCGACGGACAAGCCGAGCAGCGAGGTCGAGACAATCTTCAACGTGTCGGCGATGACCTGATTCTGCCCCATGGCGTCGTTGGCGCCGCTGCCCGTGCCGTCGGCGGCCATGCGAAGAAAGCCGGTCGCGGTGAGCAATTCAATTTGCCCGGGCGTGAGGTTGCGATGCGGTTGGGGCACGAGTTCATCCCCGGCGAGTTGCTCTAGAATGAAGCGGTCGAAGGGCTTGTCATCGTTGAACGCGCGAATGACGTAGTCGCGATAACGCCAGGCATAGGGCCTGACATCGTCGCGCTCGGTATGCCCTTCGGAATCCGCGTAACCGGCGGTGTCCAGCCAATGCCGCCCCCAGCGTTCGCCGTAGTGCGGTGAGTTCAACAGCTTGTCGATCAAACGCTCATACGCGCCTTCCGACTCATCCGCGAGAAACGCCCGGACCTCGGCGACCGTCGGAGGCAGGCCAAGCAGATCGAAATACGCGCGTCGCAGCTGCGCCTCACGGTCGGCCGCCGGCGACAACGATGTCCCCTTCGCTTCGAGCTTCCGCAGGATGAAGGCGTCGATCGGAGCGCCAACCCGCCCCCGGTTCGCGACCTCCGGAACGGCCGGGCGCCGGACCGGTTGAAACGACCAGAACGCGCGCTCCTCCTCGGTGATGCCCAAGCCGGGCCCGATGCTTTCCGGCTCGGGCCGCAAGGTGGGCGCGCCGGCGCGGATCCATCGTTCCAAAAGCTCGATCTGCTCCGAAGGAATCGGCCCGCCGCTCGGCGGCATCTCGCTTTCGCGGACTTTTTGAAGCAGCAGGCTTTCCTCCGGTCGCCCCGCGACAATGGCCGCCCCGCTCTTCCCTCCCTTGATCAGTAACATTCGGTGTATTATTTAGATTGCGGCGTTCAAG
>JAYPGD010000094.1:0-4977 GCA_038126655.1 Verrucomicrobiales bacterium | reverse complement strand
CTTCCCTCCCTTGATCAGGAACCGTCGCAGGCGCAGGTCGAGTCCGCCCTTCAACTCTTCCTCCGCTCCATGACAGTCGAGACAATGCTCCCGGAGAATCGGACGGATGTCCTTCTCGAAGGTCAGCGACGACGCGGCATCCGCCTGAGAGCCCGTGGCAGTCAGGACAAGAAGACAAACGACGCGGACAGCCGGTTTCAACCGATGAAGCATCCCATGAAATTACCGTATCCAGGCGGCGCTGCAACGCTTTCGTGAACCACGACACAACAGGGGACGTTCACCCCCCGGATATCCATCCAATCCTGTGGCCGATCCGCGAACGCTTTCATCACAATCAGCGATTCCGGCGAACACAAACGAAGTAAAACGCCCTCCTCGACCTCCACGCTCCTCGTCACAGAATCTCTGAAGCTCAAGCGCAAGCCTTGTGAGTTCGTTCATGACCGACGGAGCTTTTGAAACAGCCGCTGCTGTTCCACCAACCCAGACCAAGGTTCGGCGGGCCGATGCTTTGCAGCCCAGGACGCTGCCCCCTCATAGATGCGCATGGCGGACGGGGTTTCGGCCGACCGAATCGATTCATCGCGAAGGCGCTCCAAGACTTCGGAGGCGCGCTCCCATTGCTCGATCCTGGCCCTGATTGCGTCCGTCTCCAATTCGTTCATGCTTAGACTGTGCCACGATCGCCATCGAATTGCCACCGCCCGATTCACCGGACTACAGGCAACGCGTCGACCAAGCAACCAAGCCGCCGGCAATGATGCGGAACAGAACGCCCCCGGCGCCAACCGCTCATTTCCCTTCGGCCCGCCACTTTTTCATCAGCGCAATATTCGATTCCAAAACGGCCAACTTCTCCGGATCCCTCTTCCGCCCCTTGCCTCGGTAGGCCTGCATGTCGCTGTCGTACATGGACAGCGGCTCCGGAAAGCGACCGCGATCGTCCGAGTCCAATTCCCAACGCGCGAGTATGGCGCGCAGCTTGTCGAGCCGGGCCTTGCTCGCCGGATCGCCCGCGAGATTGTGGATCTCCCAGGGATCGTTCGACAGGTCGTAAAGCTCCTCCTCGGGACGGGTTTCCGCGAGGTGCAGCGATTGGGCCGCGTTGAGCTTCCCCGCGGCGTACAACTCCCGCAACACCGGCATGAAGGGTTTGCCATCCTTGTAACGGCAGGGCTGCAGATAGGGCCGGTTCGGAAGGTAGTTGCGGATGTACTTGAAATTCCCGGCCCGCACGCTGCGGATGTGATCGACCGTTTCATCACAGCGATCGCGCGCGGAGACCACAAACTCCCTCGGCTTCGCCCGTGGCCCAAACAACGTCCGCCCCTGCATGTGATCCGGGATGTCGATTCCCGCCAGATGCAGCGAGGTCGCCGAAAGGTCGATGTGGGCGATCAGTTCCTTGCGCACGACGGGCTTCAACCGTCCGGGCGCCCAGACGACAAAGGGAATCTTCAGCCCTTCCTCGTAGAGGAACTGCTTGCCGCGCGCGTGGCTGATCCCATGGTCGGTCAGGAAGAATACAAAGGTGTCGTCCAGAACGCCGTCCTGCTTCAGACGCGCCAGGATCCGCCCGACTTCCGCATCGGTGTATTGCACGGAATTCAGATACTCGGCCCAGTCTTTCCGGATGACCGGATGGTCCGGATAATACGGCGGCAGCGTCACTTGATCCGGCTTCACCAAGCGCCCCTTTTCAAAATGAGCCAGGACTTCCTCATACGAGGCGGGAATGTTGCGCAACTTGCCGCCCCGCAACTGAAATTGCGCAAAGAACGGCTGGCCCTTTCCGCGTTTCGACCAATCGACGCCCTGGTACAGATCCGCGCGCTTGTAGACGAAGTTGTAGTCCTCCTTGCCGGGCCGCCTGCCCGCAGCGTCGGAATTGGAGGTGTAATACCCCGCCTCGCGAAACAACTCGGGAATGGTCCGCAGGCCTTCAGGCAGGCGGATCTTCGTTTCGCCCCGTCCGCTCCGATGATGATGCGCTCCGATCGTCGTCTGATACATCCCCGTGATCACCGCCGAACGAAATGTCGAACACACCGGCGCAGTCACGTAGGCGTTGGAAAACACCACCCCTTCCCGAGCCAACCGGTCGACATGCGGCGTCTTCACCAACCCCTCGCCCTGATAGGCAAAGTGACAGGACATGTCATCGACGACGATCCAGACGATGTTCGGTCGGACGGCGGCTTCAACGGACCAGGCCAACGCGAAAACTATGGCGCCGATTGAGAGAATTCGTTTCATAAGCAAAGCGCAGTTGTCCGGGCGCTATCGTCAGCCGCCCAGCGCCCCGTCCCAGTCCTTCCAGACCGGTTCGTAGCCCAGGCGGGTGATAGTTTCGGCGACGGCCGCCGCCGAACGCACGTCGGCGATGTCAAACTGCCCGGTGGCGCCAGAACAGGCCGTCGCCTTCATCTCAGGCGAGAGGTCCTCGATGCGCCCGCGGGTGGTGAGGTGGAGATTCTCCTTTCCGGCGCCGGTGTAGCCGCCCGGTTCCGTGTGGCTGCCGGCGCTGATCAGGGTGATGCCCAGGGGGATCAACCCGTCGCGGAGCTGCGGCGACTCGCGGGTGGAAAGCACGAGGCCAACGTCCGGGAACATCAGGCGAAAGGCGCAAACAAGTTGAACCAGGTCGCGATCCGTGAACGGGGTCAGGGGCTCGAAGTCCCCGGCGTTGGGACGCAGGCGCGGCATGGAAATCGTGATCTGCGCCTTCCAACAGTGACGCAGGAGATGGGCGGCGTGGGCGGCGACGCCCAGAGCCTCCTCGCGCCAGTCGCTCAACCCGAACAACGCGCCGATTCCCAACCGACGAAAACCGGCCTCATAGGCCCGCTCGGGCGTCTCCAGCCGCCAGTCGAAATTGCGCTTCGGCCCCGAGGTGTGCATGTCCTTGTAGACCGCGCGATCGTAGGTTTCCTGATACACCACGAGTCCCTCCGCGCCCGCCTCGACGGCGGCGGCGTAATCCCCGGTCTCCATGGGGCCGACTTCCAGCGACACTGCGGGAACCACTTCAGCCACCGCGCGGACACAGTCGGCCATGTAACTGTTGGAGGCGAACTTGGGATGTTCCCCCGAAACGAGAAGAATGTTCCGAAAGCCCTGCGCCTTCAGCTCGCGCGCCTCCTTCACGACCTCGTCCAGGGACAGCGTCACGCGCAGGATCGGATTATCCCGCGAAAAGCCGCAGTAGCTGCAGTTGTTGACGCACTCGTTGGAAAGATACAGCGGGGCGAAGAAACGGATCACCTTCCCGAAGCGCTGTTGCGTCAGGGCTTGGGAAGCCTGTGACAATGGCTCCAGCAGTTGCGCGCCCGCGGGCGAGATCAAGCGCGCAAAATCCTCCAGGTTGCGCTGCGGACAGGCCAGGCTCGCGCGGACTTCGTCGCGGGTCGAGCCACGCGAAAGCCCCAGCAACCGCTTCAGCGGCAGCTCATTGAACGCGTCTACAAACGACATGCGGGGACGGTAGGTTCAAGGGCGGCCGGCAGCAAGGCGAATTGGGTGAATGAGCGGATGGGCGTGTGAGAGGAGAGTCATGAAGGTTTGATTCTCTTTGGAATTGGGGCACTTTCCAGGGAAGGAATCACACAAGGATCACCATGAAGAAGACCATCGTCGTATTGTTGTTGTCGGGCGTCGCTCTTGTCGGCGGCGCGGAACCCCAGATCTCGGGAACGCCTTCGGAACTGTTGGATCATCTGACCGGGTTGGACGCCAAGCGGCGACTGGTGCGGGTTGCCGCCGAGGGGGAAGCGAAGGTCGTGGCAGAGAGGGCGATCATTCGGTTGGAGGTGAGGACCGAGGATCGTTCGTTGGAGCGCGCCCTGAAGGAGAATCAATCCATCCGTTCCCGATTGGTTGAAGAATTACGCCGGGCAGGTCTTCCCGACAACGCGGTTAAGTTCCCGCAGTTTTCATCTATTCCCGAACAAGGGGCGTTCTCGGGAAAAGTGAAGAACTACAAGGTGGCCAACTCGTTGAGCGTCACCATTGCCGATGAGGCGCAGCATCTGGCGGTCGCCAAGGCCATCGATGACCGGGAGGAGATTACGCTGGTGGCGTTCGAACCGGAATTTGGCGACCTGACAGACTCCCGATTGGAAGCGATTGAGGATGCCGGCAAGAAGGTGAACGCCAAGCGCGCGACATTGGAAAAGGCATTCGGGGTGAAGTTGGAGCCGGCGACGATTTCGGGCGGAAATGGGATCGGGGGCGCCAACGAAACGATTCTCGGGACGCTTGTCACTCCTCACTCCTCCGATGGATTTCTCTCCAAGTCAGTCAGGAATCGGGCGGGCGGTTTCGACATGAGTTCCGTGTCGCCGTCATTCGCCGGACCAGCCACTCCCTTTTCGCTGGTTTCCGATCTGTCCTTTGGCGAGACGATCATTCGAGTGAGCGTCGTTGTTGAATTCACCCTTTCCCCAAGCAGGTAAGAATAGCGCCCCGATCAATCCGTCGACTCAACCGCGTCGTAATGAGTCTGAAAGCCTGGGACGGCAGGGGGGGGACTTGGGCGCGCGGCAGCGGAGACGCTGTTCGCCACCTCGGATCGGAAGCGTCATAAAAAGAACAGCGGCCCACATTGGGGCCGCTGTTGCGTGGAATTGAATTGTGTTCCCTCCGTCGGCCGGCCGACTCTATCCGAGCCATCCGCGAAATCCGCGGTTGAACCTCAGATATCGGCGACGCAGGCGTCGTAGAACTTCAACCATTCGTCGCGTTCCGGGCTGTCGAGCACGCGCATTCCGGCGCGGGGGTGTTGATTGAGGTGACCGGTGATGTTGTAGGGAACCAGGGCGCCCCATTCCAGGCCTTCCTTCTTCTGCAGCGGCTGCATGTATTCCTCCAGCAACTTGTAAACGGGGCGCAGTTTGAACTTCGGGTTGCGAAGGAAGCCAAGCAGCAGCTCCATGCAGCAGTTGCCGGCGCCGCGGCCCATGCCCATCATCGTCG
>JAYPGD010000093.1:6202-14663 GCA_038126655.1 Verrucomicrobiales bacterium | reverse complement strand
CGAACCGCGAATCCGCCTTCGTTCCGCAAAGCCGGAACTTCGTCGCGACAAGCCGAGAACCGAGAACCCATGTCACAAATGCTCAAATCCAGCGGCGCGATGGGGATTGCCACCCTGTGCAGTCGGGTATTGGGGATGGTGCGGGAGATGTGCTATGCGCGGTTCATGGGGGACACACTGGTCGCCGGCGTTTTCCTGTTCGCCTTCATGATTCCCAATCTGTTCCGGCGGTTGCTGGGGGAGGGCGCGTTGTCGGCGGCGTTCATTCCGATTTTCAAGGAGAAGGAAAAGACCGCGGGCGAAAAGGAGATGTGGGAGTCGGCCAATGCCGTGATCTCCTGGCTGGTGATTGTGGCCTGCGCGGTGGTCGGCGTCGTGTTGTTGGCGATCTCATTGACGCTGGGTTTCATGGACCTGACGCCGGAGCGACGGTTGATGCTGGAGTTGCTGCGGATTATGTTTCCATACATGCTGCTGGTGTGCGTGGCGGCGGTGTTCATCGGAATGCTGAATGCGCGGGGGCATTTCTTCATTCCAGCGATGGGCGCCACGATGTTGAACGTGGTGATGATTGTCGCCGTGCTGTGGGTCGCGCCTGGGTGGGGCGAGACCCTGGAGATGCAGATCTTCGCGCTGGCCTTTGCCGTGCTGGTCGCCGGCGTTGCCCAAGCGGCCTTTCAACTGCCGACGCTCTGGAAGGAAGGCTTCCGGTATCGGTGGGTGTCGCCCTGGAAACACGAGACGGTGCAGGTGATGGTGAAGCGGATGATCCCAGGCACAATCGGCGTGGCGGCGATCCAGATCAACCTGCTGTTGACCAACAGCATTGCCCTGGCGGTGGATGGCTCCATTGTCGCTTCGTTCAACTATGCCGTGCGGTTGATGGAATTGCCGCAGGGCGTGTTCGGAGTTTCACTTGCCACTTTCCTCCTGCCGGCGTTGGCCGGGCTTGCGGCGGAGAAGAAAATGAAGGAATTCGCCCGCTCGCTCGGGCAGGCCATCGACTACCTGTTTTTCCTCAATCTGTTTGTCGGCGCGTTGTTGCTGGTCCTTGCGGAGCCGATTGTGCGCCTGTTGTTTGAACGCGGTGAATTCGGCGCCGAAGCCACCCGTCGCGCGGCGTTGGCGCTGATGTGCCTAGCGCCGGGGTTGGTGGCGTTTTCAGCGGTAAACATCGTTGCCCGCGCCTTCTTTGCCTTGGGGGACACGCGTACTCCCATGCGCATCAGCGTCGGTTGCCTGATCCTGAATCTGATGCTGGTGTTGGCGTTGATCCGGCCGTTTCAGCAGGCGGGCATGGCCCTGGCCAATTCGATCACCTCGACGCTGAACGCCTTCCTCCTGTTCGCCGCCTTGAAGAACAGGTGTCCGGAAGTTCGCGTGTGCGGCGACCAGCGGGGCCGGGTTGTCGTCGGAATCTGCACGTTGATCGGCGCGGCGGTCGCCTGGAAGGTCTGGGCCTTGTGCGAAGTGGGGATCGGGAATGCCTCCCTGATCGAACGCCTTGCGACGGTCTTCGTTCCGTTGTTTGCCGGCGGCGCGGTTTACCTGGCGGCGACCCTGATGTTGAAGGTCACGGCTGCGAAGGAACTGGTCGGATTGGCGACGGGAAGGTTTCGGAAGGGGCGATCGAAGGGCGACTGATCGGAATCTTCAGACCAGCTCTGAGGCGCGGATTGGATTCCGCGCAAGGTTACCACGAGAACTTCAGGAAGATCAGTCCGCGGAAACCCGGGCGCTTGCGGTCGATCGGCGTTTCCGGGGTGTTCTCCTCCGTTTCGCCTTCCTGTTCTTCGGCGAGGGGATTGAAGAGTTCGAAGAGGGTGTCGGCGTTGGAGAGCTTGACGAAGGAGCCGGTGGTGTTGGGTTTCGCCTTCAGGTCCGCCCGCGCCGGAGGTCCTGCTGCCGGCGCGCGACGGGCCTCGAGGCGCGTCGACGACTTTGCGCGTTGGTAGCTCCCGCGTTGGGCATGGGCGGATTCGACCGCGATGAAGGACAGCAGGGCGAAGATTGTCGCGAATTGGAGGGCCTGTTTCACGTTGCGTAAAAATTGAGCCAACCGAAGCGCGGTGTCAAAACCGCATTTTCGTCGTGCTTCGGAAATCCCCGGATGCTATTCGCAGGTCCTGCATTGTCATGGCTGAAAACGAGAAACCAACTTTGACCGGCATCAAGCCCGAGGATGCGCGTGTGCGCGCCTCCTTCAATCTGATTGTGACCGGTTCGTCGGCGTTCGCCATGGCGGTTCTGGGTGGCTTTCTAGGTTCGGTGAAGCAGGTGAATCCCAACCTGGAAATCCGCGTGGATCTGGTGTCCCTTGTTGGTTTCCTCCTGTCCGGCGCTGCGACCTGGTTCTTCTGCCGGATCATGCTTCCCACGGCGGCAGAGGCTGAGCGCCTGGATCCTGCCAAGCAATTGGCGCGCCGGCGGTGGTTGATCGGATTCAGCGCGGCGTCGGTGGTAGGAATGCTGGCTTCCGTGGTTGTTTCCCTTCGGAATATCGAGAGCGGTGAACTCAGGCAGATCGTGGTGGGAGCCTTTTTTGCCGTGATCGTCTTGTGCGGGGTCGGCTGTTTCTCCTGGATTCTCTTCAGGTTCATGGAGAAGGACAGCGTCGCGCTCAAGGACGGCGAGTGCGAACCGGGGGACTTGGAACGATAGGGCGGCCTACCTCCTGCGGAACAGGCGGCGCCGCTCTTCCGCCGGGACGGACGCGATTGCCGCACGTCTTTCTTCGGCGCTGAGCTTCCCGTCGCCATCCTTGTCGAAGCGTTCCACCAGCCTCTGGAGCAGGGAGCCGCTGCGGCCGTTCTTGCCGCGGACCGCGAAACGATTGCGGATGGCCTGTTCGCCGGCTTCCCGACGATGCTTGTTGATGGCGCTGTTCAGGCTGCGCAAGGAAGCGGAATCCTTCGCAATCACCTGCAGGGTGACGCTGCCCATCTCATCGGTCGATTCCTTGCCCCATCGCACTCGTTGCGGCGGATCGAAGGGGTTGAAGACATTGTCCGCGGAATTGTCCCAGACGACCTTGGCGTCGATGCGCGTCCCGGCCGGAAGATCGACCCAGTCGGTGTAGTTGTATTGTTCCTGCCAGGCGAAGTCCCACTTGCGAATCCAGAGCAGTTCCCGGGTTTTGCCATCGGGCAGGGTGGCGGTCATCTTGATCTCCTTGCCGAGGTAGTGCGCGTGGGCGCTGACAGCGAATGCTCGGACATCGACAGGCAGCGTAAAGGAATCGGTTTTCGTGTAGTCCGCTTCGCCGGCGGGGATGTCGATGCCGGCGAGAGCGCCGAATACCGGCGGCAGTTGGATTGCGGTGAAGCCATGGGCCGGCGGCTTGTCGGCGAAGTAGATGCCCAGCGTGGAAACCTCCGTCTCTTCCTTGCCGGAAGGATGGAAATGTGTGGAGAGAATGAGATCCGAGCCCTTGGGCAGTTTGTAGGCGAGGCCCTCGGGCAGCTTGTTCGGCGTTCCGCCCACGGCCCAGCCGCCGAGCGTTCCGCCGCGTTGGAGCGCCAGTCCCATGCGCTTGAAGCCGGGAACCGGATCGTCGGCGTCGAGTTGGCGCGCCTCGCCAGTGACGTCGAGGAAGAACAGGGAGTGATGCACCACGGATCTTGCGCCGGGCCGGAATTCCACGGCCTGCACCCACTTGTCCTCCTTGATGTTCAGCGGGACCACGAAGTTGCGGTAGATGTCGGTGCCGTCAGCAGGGACGGTGTAGCCCTCGGTCATTTTCACCACCAGGTCGGGCGTTCCCAATTGCCAGCCGTCGGTGAATTCGGGAAGCGCAGGCAATTTGGCCGGATCGCCCTCTGGCGAACCGCCCTTCACCCAGGTCTGGATGGTCTCAACCTGCGCGTCGGTCAGGCGTCGTTCGTCGGCGAAGCCGTAATCCGTGGATTCGGCGTGCCAGGGAGGCATGTAGCGCTTCTCCGTGACGCGGGCGATGAGTCGGCTCCGCTTCTTCACGTCGTTGTAATTCAGGAATGAGAACGGAGCCGCCTCGCCCGGGCGATGGCAGGACGCGCAGTGATTGAAGATGATCGGCGCCACGTGCTCGGTGAAGTTGGGATTGGCGGGGGATGCGGGATTTGCGATGGCTGTGGCAATGGACGCGCCAAGGATGAGGGAGAAACAGAAGGGGTATGTCTTCATGATAAGGGGCTGCAAATTGGCGGACGGAGCCAGGAGAGGAAGATGACGCTCGCCGTGGTCAGAGCGCAGGCTTTCGGAGCGCCGAGCATCGCTCGGCCGGGCAATGGTCGTGCGCAACTGCCGAGCAATGCTCGGCGCTCCGGTTGCGGTTTGAATCTTGGAGTTGCGGAAGGGGACATGGCGATTGGTGGATGTTTCAATCCAGTTTCGGAATGAAACACCCCAATGCCTCGGTGCGGGGCGTTGCGACAGGCCTGCCCGCCAACACGGCGTCAATCGCGGCGCGCAGGTCGTGCCGGGTGGCCTCGCGGCGGCGTTTGCCATAGTCGGCGTAGAGGTTGCTGATGCGGCCGCGGTAGGCGATGCGGCCGGAGGAATCGATCACCGCCGCCTCGGGTGTGACCTCGGCGACGGTCGCCTTCACGAGTTGATGCTTCCGGTCGAAGAATGCGGTGTAGCCTTCGTGGCCGTATTCCTTCCGATGTCGGTTGATCTCCTTGAGCGTCAGATCCGGATCCACGTAGACCAGGGCGAGACGAACCGGCTGGGTCTTGTAGGCCGCGGCGATGCGCGAAATCTCCGGCGCGTAGGCGTTTGCTATGGGGCAGTCGTGCAGGACGAAGATCAGGACGGAGGCCCGGTCGGCGCCGAGGTCGAATGGTTTGCGTTCCTTGCCGGAAACATCCTTGAGCGTCAGGGAAGTGTCGCCGACGTGGGCGCCCTTGCGGGGGATGTCGTCAGCGGACGCGGAGAGAATGGACGCGACAAGAAGCAGCGCTGTAACGATCGTGATCGCGCGGCGTGAGTGTGGCGGCTTGATTTCGGTGCGATTCATGGCGGGGCTGAATTCAACTGACGTTCCGCCGTGAGCCAAGGTTACGCAAGCCTTGAGGAATCCTGGGTCTTCTTGGGTTTGATGGGCAAAGGAATGGAGGCAAAGGATTGGAGGCAAAGGATTGGAGGCAAAGGATTGGAGGCAAAGGATTGGAGGCACGGTATTCTTTTGACTGCATTTCCTTAACCGTCGCTCCACGCCCTCTGGCGCTGTGTTCCGGAACCGTCCGGGGCTCCCGATTTCCCTTTCCTTCTTGCCTTACAATCGGATTTCCCAATTATAAATGCGCATCGGCGCCAGTGGTGGTTCGATGCAGCCCAGTTGTGAAACCCGGATTCATGTCTGAACGCGGCATCGGACTCTCTGGAGGCTGCCGCTCGATGAGGATTTAGGGACCGTGACTGAGTCAATAACTCAAACGACCGAACCATGCTCGAACTCTGGCAACACGCGATCTCCCCGATCAATCTTCCGTTTACGATCGTTCTCGGAGCCTTCGGACTGTATTGGTTGTTGGTAATCTTCGGTTTTCTCGGCTTGGACGACGGTCACCACGGCGACATTGACGCGGATGTCCACTGTCATGTCGATGCGGATGGGCACGGGCACGATATCGGTGAAGCTCACAGTTCGGGCGCATTCGGATCCCTGATGCATTTTCTTCATGTCGGGGAAGTTCCTTTCATGATCGTGGCGAGCATCTTGAGCCTGGCGATGTGGGTGGGATCAATTGCTGCAAACTACTACTTCAACGCGGCGGGCATTGTTGGCAAGGCGTTGATGTTGCTAGTTCCCGTGTTTGTAGCGGGAGTCGTCGTCACTCATTTTCTCGCGCTTCCATTCAAGAAGATTTATCGAATGCTGGAGAAGGACTACGATCTGCACGAGCCGCTGGTTGGCTCCATCGGCACAGTTGTTTCCGGTGAAGTGTCGCAGGATTTTGGGCAGGTCGTGGTTGGGGCAAAAGGGGCTCCAATCACATTGAACGCAAGGATTTCAGGGCTGGAACCTTTGAAAAAGGGCGACAAGGCCTTGGTCGTTGAAGAAGACGAGAAGACTCGCATATTCAAGGTAGTCAAATACGAACAAACTGAAACGGAGGAATAAGACATGATGATAGCGCTAGCTGGAGAACTCGGGGCCGCCGCCATTGGATTTATCGTCGTTTGCGGCATAGGCTTTCTTTTCATGGTCTCCCGGTTTTACCGGAAGGTGGAACAGGGACAGGCGTTGGTGCGGAACGGCGTGGGGGGCACGCTTGTCGCATTCACCGGTAAAATGGTGTTCCCCATTCTGCACAAGGTGGAGTTCATGGACATTTCCGTGAACCGCCTGGAAGTGTCCCGAATGGGCAAGGACGGACTGATCTGCAAGGACAACATGCGCGCCGACATCCAGGTGAACTTCTTCATCCGGGTGAACAAGACGCCGGACGACGTGATTCAGGTGGCCACGACAATCGGGTGCGAACGCGCGTCGGACATCAATGCCATCCGCGACCTGTTCGACGCCAAGTTCTCGGAAGCCTTGAAGACGGTCGGTCGTCAGTTCGATTTTGTGGAACTCTACGACTCGCGCGAAAGCTTTCGTGACCAGATCATCAAAATCATCGGCACGGACCTGAACGGCTACGTCCTCGAGGACGCCGCGATCGATTACCTGGAGCAGACCAAGATCGAGGAACTGAATCCGGAGAACATTCTCGACGCCGAGGGCATCAAGAAGATTACCGACCTCACCGCCAACCAGGCCAAGCTCACCAACCAGATTGAGCGCGACAAGGAGAAGATCATCAAGCAGCAGGATGTCGAGGCGCGCGAGGCGATTCTCGAACTCGAGCGCCAGCAGGCCGAGGCCGAGCAGAAACAGCAACGCGAGGTCGCGACCGTCACGTCCCGCGAGCAGGCTGAGGCCAAGAAGGTCGAGCATGAGCAACGCCTCAAGGCCGAACAGGCCCGCATCGCGGCGGAAGAGGAGATCAACATCGCCGAGGAGAACAAGAACCGGCAGATCATCGTCGCCCGCAAGAACAAGGAACGCACCGACGCCGTCGAGACCGAGCGCGTGGAGAAGGACCGTCAGTTGGAGGTCACCGAGCGCGAGCGCATCGTCACCCTGGCGCAGATCGAGAAGGACAAGGCGGTCGAGGTCGAGCAGAAGAAGATTCAGGACGTCATCCGCGAGCGGGTGATGGTCGAGAAGGCCGTGGTTGCCGAGAAGGAGAAGATCAAGGACACCGAGGCCTTCGCGGGCGCGGATCGCGCCAAGCAGGTCAAGATCACGGCCGCCGAGATGGAGGCGCAGGATCAGTTGATCAAGGAGACCAAGGCGGCGGAGGCCGCCAAGCGCGCTGCGGAACTGGCCGCCGACCAGGACGCCTACACGGTGGTCAAGAAGGCGGAGGCCGCCAAGACCGCCGCCGAACGGGAAGCCGAGCAGATTGTCATCAAGGCGGACGCCCAGCAGGAGGCCGCTGAGCGCGAAGCCAACGCCAAGAAGCAGTTGGCCGAGGCCACCACGGCCGAGACCGCCGCGCCCGGATTGGGCGAGGCCCAGGTCATCACCGCCAAGGCGGGCGCCATTGAGAAGCAGGGCACGGCCGAGGCCAAGGTCACCGAATTGAAGATGACCGCCGAGGCAACCGGAACGGAGCAACAGCTTGCCGCCGAGGCTGCGGGCGCGGAGAAGAAATTCGCCGCCGAGGCCAAGGGCATCACCGAGAAGGCTGAGGCCATGAAGCTGTTCGACGGCGTGGGCCGCGAACACGAGGAGTTCAAGTTGCGCCTCAACAAGGATCTCGAGGTCGAACTGGCCCAGATCAACATCCAGAAGGACATCGCGGCCGAGCAGGCCAAGGTGCTGGGCGAGGCCCTCAAGTCCTCGAACATCGACATCGTCGGAGGCGACCAGGTGTTCTTCGACAAGATCGTCAACTCCATCACGGCCGGCAAGCAGGTCGATCGCCTGATCGGCGCCAGCGACAACCTCGTCGATGTGAAGGAGACCTTCTTCAACGGCGATGGTGAATACTTTCAGGATCAGGTGAAGGCCTTCGTGGACAAGTTTGGCCTGTCGTCGGACGACCTGAAGAACCTGTCGATCTCCGCGGCGCTCGGCCAGTTGATGGCCGCCGCCGAGGACGGCGAATCCAAGGGCGCGATCAGCCGCCTGCTGGACATCGCTGAGAAGGCGGGCCTGAAGGACAAGCCGGTCGCGTCGTTGCTCAAGGGAGCCAAGTAACCAACGGCGTCCCGGCTTGCGACTGAATTCAAGTTGCCATGATGGGGACGCCTCGAACGGGGCGTCCCCTTTCTCACGCAAGAGAGCGCGATGAATTCCGAAGGAAGAGTAGAGTCGGGGGGGGGGGGGGGGGGGGGGGGCGCCCCCCCCCCCCCAAAAAAAGACGGAGAAAAGGAGCGCAGGTGGGGAGGCTAGAGAATGGTTTAAACGGTTCAGCTGCGATAG
>JAYPGD010000093.1:0-6192 GCA_038126655.1 Verrucomicrobiales bacterium | reverse complement strand
CTGAAAGAGCGAACGAAGCCGGTGAAGTCGATGCGCGACAGCGAATCTGGAGTCCCTTCCGTCCTTTCAGGACGTGGAAGCGGGCTCGAGGGGACTCTCGCCCCACCGGCTTCACGAACCATCCGGTCCCTGCGAGGCGCCCGTGCCTCACTGATTACGAATTTCAGATCACTCATCACCAATTTGATCCATGCCTGACGAACCTGACATTCAAGAGGATCAAGAGACGCCGGAGGGCGGCGGGCAGACCGTGCTGGAAGGCGGGACCTATGAGATCATCCGCAGCCGGTTGGAGGCCCAGGCCAAGGAGCTGCGCGATCGCGTCGGCAAGCTGAACGAGGCCCGCAAGCAGGTCTTCGGCGCGATCCCCACCACGCTGATCGCCACCGAGCGCGTCACGACGAAGAACAACTGCATCCCGCGCGATATGATCGCCGTGGGCAAGGGGCGGTTCCTCTTCGGCTACAACGTGAAGTTCGGCCTCAAGACCGAGACCAAGCTCGAGGACGTCATCGCCGGCTACCATTACAACGCCGAGGATCACACCTTCACCGAGATTCCGCTGGATTTTATCGACGACGAACGCTTCCACAGCGACTTCGCCCAGCTCTACAAGTATTACAAGAAGACGGTCTTCGTGAAGTTTTCGAAGATCGGTCCGAATCTGTTCATGGTCTTCCGGATCGGCGACGCGGTCACTGACATCAAGACCTTCAAGTGGGCGTTCCAGGATGGCGAACTGCATTACGTCGGCAACCGCAGCGACCATGAATTCGTCTATCCTTCCCAGCACGAGTTTGAATGGACGCGCACTCATCGCGATCTGCACCGCGCCGGGGAACATCCGCACATCTCGATCGATGACCGCGTGTTTGTGGAATGCGTCGGCGGCGATCTGACCATCAAGATTGAGGACAACACCTCCTCGGGCGAAGGCATCTATGAGGAGCCGGTGGAGGAGAAGGACCAGACGCTCGACGACGCGGAGATTTTCTACGCGGTTGTGGGCAACCTGATTCTCCTGAAGATCCGGCCCTACCAGGAGGACCAATGGCGGCACTTTGTCTTCAACGAGAAGTTGAGCGAGGTGAAGCGCATCGACTCGATCGGGCATTCCTGCATCCTGCTGCCCGACGATCAGGGCATCATCTTCTCGAACGGGTATTACCTGCAGCTCGGCGAATTCAAACAGTTTCCCAGCGAGTTGCGCGACATGCTCTTCGAGCGTCGCACGCAGGCGCCGAACGGGGAGGATTACCTTTACGTCTTCTACAACCGCCTGCACGGAACCTACATGTTGATGTCCTACAACATCATCGGTCAGGCGGTTGATTCGCCGATTGTCTGCAGCGGGTTCACGACCTTCGAGAACGGCGAGCTTGCCTACTTCAAGTCCTCCGACGATCCGCAGAAGCATCACACCATCCAGGTCTGGAAGACGCCCTATGTCGCGACGGAACAGGTGGTCGAGGAGAAACAGGATTCGCATCTCTACAAGATTGGCAACCCTTCCATCGTGCGCTGCATGTCCGAGTGTCAGGAGATCCTGACCCTGCTCGGCAAGGAGGACACCTACGCGGACCTCTACATCGACATCGTCAAGAAGGCCGCCGACATCGTGGACGCCTATTTTTGGGTGGACCACGAGGAGGCGTTCAATCTCAAGGAGACGCTGAATGGGATCAAGGAAGCGGCCGCCGGGGCCATCGATGAATTCGAGAAGGTCAAACGGCTCAAGAAGAACGCCGCCGATCAGCTCAAGGAGATCTCCGGCAAGGGACGAAAACTGCTGGATGAGATCTCCTACGGACAGCTCGGCTCCATCAATGACTTTGTCGAGCAGTTGGCCGGGCTTCGCACGGTTCGCGGCGAATTGATCTCGCTCAAGGAGATCCGTTACATGGATCTGAAGGCGGTCGAAGGGCTGGAGGCCGAGGTCAGCGAGCGCGCCGAGGATCTTTCGAATCGTTGCGTCGAGTTCCTGCTTCAGGAGGATGCGCTCAGTCCCTACGAGGACAAGGTCAAGGAGCACGAGGGCGGCATCGAGAAACTGACGAAGTTCACCGAGGCCAAGGACCTCGAGGAGGCGATCGTCAAGACCGGCCAGGAACTGGAGATGCTGATCGAGATCGTCAGCAACCTGAAGATCGAGGACGCCACCCAGACCACGCGGATCATCGACAACATCTCCGCGATCTACGCGCCCCTCAACCAGATCAAGGCGGCCCTCAAACGTCGGAAGCTGGACCTGCAGAAGGTCGAGGGAGCCGCCCAGTTCACCGCGCAGTTGCGCCTGCTGGACCAGAGCGTGGTCAATTACCTCGAGATCTGCGATACGCCTGACAAGTGCGAGGAATACCTCACCAAGATCATGATCCAGCTCGAGGAGCTGGAGGTGAAATTCGCCGATTTTGACGACTACGTCCTGCAGCTTTCGGAGAAGCGCGACGAGCTTTATTCCGCTTTTGAAAGTCGCAAGCTCGCCCTGGTCGAGGCGCGAAACAAAAAGGCGACCACGCTCATGTCCGCCGCGGACCGCATCCTCAAAGGGATCCAACATCGCGTCGAGAACATGGAGTCGATCAACGACATCAACGGCTACTACGCCAGCGATCTCATGGTCGACAAGGTCCGCGACATCATCGAGCAGCTCACGGACCTGGAGGACACCGTCAAGTCCGGCGAGATCCAGGCGCGGTTGAAGACGATCCGCGAGGACGCCGTCCGGCAGCTCAAGGATCGTCAGGAGTTGTTCGTCGATGGGAAGAACGTCATCCAGTTCGGCGAGCACAAGTTCTCCGTCAACACCCAGCAACTCGACCTCACGATGGTTCTGCGCGACGGGGAAATGTTCTACCACCTGTCCGGCACGGACTTTTTTGAGCAGGTCGCGGACGAGGAGTTCCTCAAGACGCGCCCGGTCTGGATTCAGGAGGTGGTTTCGGAGACCAAGAACGTCTATCGCGCGGAGTATCTGGCCTATCAGGTTTTGACCGCCTGCGAAAAGGGCGCGGAGGATCTTCCGTCCTTGCCCGGGATCGCGGAAATGTCGGACGAGGATCGCCACGCCTTCGTGCAGAAATTCATGGCGCCGCGCTATTCCGAGGGCTACGTGAAGGGTGTGCACGACACTGACGCCGCGCAATTGGTCGGCGAACTGGCCCGCATGCACGGTTCGATCGGTTTGTTGCGCTACCACACCCGCGCCCGCGCCTGCGCCACGACCTTCTGGCATGGCTACGCGAAACAGGACCCGGTCCTCGCCGCCAAGCTCAAGGGCTTCGGCCTGCGCAATCAGTTGTTCCCCGGACAGGCGGCGCAGGAGTTCTACATCAAGGAACTGCAGGGGCTCATCCGGACCTTCTGCGGGGAGACGGACCTGTTCGAACCGGAAATCGCCGAGACTGCGGGCGAATACCTGTTCTACGACCTGACCAACAACGATCACTTTGCGGTCAGCCGCAAGGCGGCCGACATTCATGACGCCTTCGAACGCCACATCAAGCTCAAGCACTTCGGTAAGAAATTCGAGGATGCGCGCAAGGCGGTGAAGAGCGACCTGAACAGCAGCTTTCGCCTGATCCGCGACTGGGTCGGCGGCTACCTGCACAGCCTGTCGGGCATCGGGGCCTCGGATCCCGAGGTCGCCGAACACGAACATGCCCACGCCGACGAAGCGAGCGAGACGGTTTCACCGGAAGTCGCCGAGGCCTTGGCCGGGGCGGACCTGGATTTCACTTATCTCGATGAGGCGGTGTCTGTGCTGCTGCGCGGCAAGCTGGAGACGATCGCGGTCATCGACGCCACGGTGGAGTCGAAGCTGCCCAAGTTGGTCGGCAATCACGGCGTGATCCAGGACGGCGCCTATTACCTCGATTACAACGCCTTCATGGTGAAGCTACAGGAGCACGAGCGTGTGACCGTGCCGATGTTTCATCAATACCACGATCTCAAGTCGCGGCTCATCGACGACAAAAAGCACGAGATGCGCCTGGAGGAATTCCAGCCGCGGGTGCTGAGTTCCTTCGTGCGCAATCGCCTGATCGACCAGGTCTACCTGCCGGTCGTCGGCGACAACCTGGCCAAGCAGATGGGCACGGTTGGGGAGAACACCCGCACCGACCGCATGGGGCTGCTGCTGCTCATCTCGCCGCCCGGTTACGGCAAGACGACCCTGATGGAATACATCGCCAACAGGTTGGGCATCATCTTCATGAAGATCAACGGCCCGGCGATCGGTCACAACGTCACCTCGCTGGATCCGACCGAGGCTCCCAATGCCTCCTCCCGCGAGGAGATGGAGAAGCTGAACCTGTCGCTCGAAATGGGCGACAACGTGATGATCTACCTGGACGATATCCAGCACACCAATCCCGAATTGCTCCAGAAATTCATCTCCCTCTGCGACGCCCAGCGGAAGATCGAGGGCGTCTACAAGGGCCGGGCCAAGACCTATGACCTGCGCGGCAAGAAGGTCTGCGTCGTCATGGCCGGCAACCCCTACACCGAATCCGGCGAGAAGTTCCAGATCCCGGACATGCTGGCGAACCGCGCCGACACCTACAACCTCGGCGACATCATCGGCGAGTCCGCCGACGCCTTTGAGTCCAGTTACGTCGAGAACGCGCTCACTTCGAACAACGTCCTGGCCAAGCTCAGCAGTCGCAGCCAAAAGGACGTCTATTCGATCATGAAGATCGCCGAGACCGGCTCCCGCGAGGGGATCAACCTCGAGGGCAATTACTCGGTCGAGGAGATCAACGAGATGGTCTCGGTCATGAAGAAGCTCATGACCATCCGCGACACCGTCCTGCGCGTGAACCTGGAATACATCGCCTCCGCCGCGCAGGCCGACGCCTACCGCACCGAGCCGCCCTTCAAGATGCAGGGCTCCTACCGCAACATGAACCGCATGGCTGAGAAGGTCCTGCCGATCATGAACGAGCAGGAGATCAGCGAACTCATCAACGATCATTACAAGAACGAGGCGCAGACCCTGACTTCCGGAGCCGAGTCCAATCTCCTCAAGTTCGCCGAACTGCGCGGAACTCAGGACGAGGAACAGGCCGCTCGCTGGGAGGAGATCAAGAAGACCTTCAAGAAGAACCTCCTCCTCGGCGGCGCCAGCGAGGACGATCCCGTCTCGCGAGTTGTGGCGCAGCTCACGACCTTTTCCGACGGCTTGGATCGCATTGAAGCGGCGATCGGCCAGGCCGCGGCCGGGATTCAGTCGGACGTGTCGGACAAGTCAGACCTGTCCGAGGAAGAAGTTCAGGAAACCGCTGCCCAAGCCCGGCTTCTGGACCGCATCACCGGGGAACTCTCCGGCTTTGCCAAGGGCCTGGCCTCCATCGAGAAGGTCCTGGCCGCCGGGCTGCAACAACAGCAACGCGCCGCTGCGCCGGCCGCCGCACAATCCGACGCGCTCGGTCCGCTCAGCAAGAGCCTCGCCTCCATCGAAAAGGCCCTCACCGGCGCCCTCGCCGCCAAGGCCGCGCCCGAGCTCGAAGCTCAAGCAGAAGGATCCGATCCCTTGTCCGCCTTGGGCGAACGCTTCGCCTCCTTCGCCAAGAGCCTCGACCAGATCAAGAAGGTCCTCGCCGACGGCGTGAAAGCCCGCGAACAACGCGGCGCCCTCCGCGTCATCGACGAGGCGCAGCAATCCGACTACGAAATCACCTCTGTCTCCCGGGAGACCCTCAAGAAAGTCTGGGAAATCATCGCCGCTGAAAGGGAACGCGAGTCCAAGAAGGCCAAAGCGGCGAAGAAGAACCGCCAGACCGTCGAAGTGGAGGAAGTCACCGACGAGGATGCCGGCGGTCCGCCGCCATTGCCTGGAGAGTAGATCGGGATTTATCCCGTTCGTGCTTTGGCAGCCCCAAAAAACCGGAGAATGGCGAAGGACGCCGCGCGAAACGCCATGGAGTGCGGCGACTCGACGCCGCCTTTCCTGCTGCCGGGGAATGCCTTCGACGTGATAGTTCGCCGACGCGGCTTTTCAACACAGAGAACACAGAGGGAAGGAGGACTACAGAGGTTTTCGTTGTTTTTAATGGCCTCGGTGACGAAGGGGCAGACTTCCAATGGTGTTCTGATGCCAGCATGACATCGGGCGTCCGACTGCGCGTCAGCGTTTTGTGATTGGACCCCACGTTTCGGCCCATTCCTTATGAGACAGTTTCCGGTGGTTTC
>JAYPGD010000092.1:0-14665 GCA_038126655.1 Verrucomicrobiales bacterium | reverse complement strand
CCTCGGCCTTGAGGAGTACATTGGACAGAATCGGCAGGGTCGTGCGGGAGCTGACAATGTTCTGGACAGCCTGCAGTCCGCTGATGATCTGCTCTTTGGCGATGGCTATTTTCATCGGGCTTGAAAGGGGTCTTCGCGGCTCAAAAACCGCTGCGCTTTTTCGAATGGCCCTGAATAGAGGAAACGCTGTTGGGTGTCAAGAACCACGGGCAATTTACCCAAGATAAGACACACGCCCTTCGAGACCCACTATATCTGGTCTTTCTTTAATAGATTAAATCTCTTTTAAAGGAGTACCATTCTATTAAGGGCTGTGAACAACGCGGACAGTTTCTCCAATGGCATTCCAATCAACGCCTTGCGTAGATCAGGGCCCGTGGAAAACCCGTCCAATGGAAACTTCACAAGTCGCATAACCCGGGGTTGTTTGACTTGTTTCGGTTCTGTTCACATTGGATCGGGCGGTTTTCAGGACGGCATTGATCACAAGAAAAAACGGTTGCGAGGGCGCCTGTAGTAGGATTGGAGAACGGTCTTTCGGAGGTTGGCTTCAGCGCGGCTGGCGGATCTGGGTTGCTTTGGGTCATGAACCGGCGTTCCGAATGCGTTGAACCACCTTGGGCAAGGCGGTTTCCAGGGCTTCGATCTCCTGCAGGGTGGATTCGCGACCTAGGGAGATGCGGACCAGGGAGGCGGCGTCGGCCTCATTGACGCCCATGGCCCTGAGGACATGCGACGGGGTCACGGAACCGGAGGTGCAGGCGGAGCCGCTTGAAGCGCAGATGCCCTCCATGTCGAGACCCGCCAACATGGCGATGCTGTCGGCTCCGGAGACCGAGAAGGCCACGGTGTTGCAGAGCCGGTTCTCGCGCGAGCCGCGGAATTCGACCTGGTCGAGACCGTCGACAAGCCGGATGATCCGGTCTGTCATGGGGCGAAGCCGGGCTTCGTCGAAGACGGGAGTGCGGAGGAAGCGTTCGACGGATTCGGTGAATCCGATGATGGCGGCGAGATTCTCCGTACCTCCGCGCCGTTCGCCTTCCTGAACACCGCCATGAATGATCGAATCCGGTTGAAACGGCGATTTTGTGAATAACGCGCCCACCCCCTTGGGACCGTGGAACTTATGACTGCAGATGGACACCAGGTCGGCGTGGAATTGATGGATGGATTCGAAGGGCGTCTTGCCAAAGCAATGAACGGCGTCGGTGTGGTATAAAATCCCTTTTTTTCGGCAAATTTCGCCGATTTCGGCCGTGGGCTGAAGGCTTCCGGTTTCATTGTTGGCGGCCATGATCGACACCAGGATCGTATCCTCGCGGAGGGCTGCCGAAAGATCGTCCACGGATACCGTTCCATGGCTGTCAACGGGCAGGATGGTCAGCTCGAAACCTTCCTTGTTCGCAAGATATTCACAGGGGTGAAGAGCCGCATGATGCTCGATTGAAGAGGTGATGATGTGGCGGCCGCGGTCGCGCAGTTTGCGCGCAGTTCCCAGAATGGCCAGGTTATTGGACTCGGTGGCGCCGCTGGTGAAGGTGATTTCACTGGGTTTGGCCTCGAGAACGGCGGCCACCCGTTCCCGGGCGTCATCCAGAATGGTCCGCGCGCGGCGTCCCGCCGAATGCACGCTGGCCGGGTTGCCGAACACTTCATCAAGATAGGGCAGCATGGCCTCGCGCACCTCGGGATCAAGCGGCGTGGTCGCGTTGTAGTCGAAATAGATCATGCAAAAGACAAAGCTTTAAGGCGCCGACAGCGTGAGGACAAGCGAGGGCGCGAGATTCGCAGGGCTTACGGCAGGTTGTAGCGCGCGCTGTGTCAGCGCATTCAACGGCTGACACAGCCGACGCTACATCTGTGAAGCAGTTGCGATTGCTGTTCCTGCGAAGGCCCTCGCGAGATTCGGGTTCAGGCCGGGGCGATTGAAGCCGGGCTCTTCGCAATGGGTCATTCAGGCTTCTTTCGAATTTGGGTGTTTGGGTGTCTGGTCATTTTGGCGGGCGCCGCGCCTTTTGCTTGTCAGTCGACCTGAATTCCCGTCCAAATCGCGCGATGCCTGAGTGGCTTGAAATCATCATTCTGGGAATTGTGGAGGGTTTGACGGAGTTCCTCCCGATTTCCTCCACGGGTCACCTGTTGATAGTGCAGCAGTGGCTGAGTCCGCAGTCGGAGGCCTTCAATGTCGCGATTCAGAGCGGGGCGATGCTGGCGGTCCTGATGGCTTTTCGCGAACGGGTGATGCAGCTGGCGCGCGGCTGGCGGGTGGCGGAGGTTCGCGACTACGTCTACAAGATGATTCTCGCTTTCGTGATTACCGGCGTAGGCGGGTTGGCGTTGAAACTGGCCGGCTTCGAACTGCCCAACGAGCCGCGGCCCATTGGCTGGGCGTTGCTCATCGGCGGCGTGTTGTTCCTGGTTGTGGAAAGACGGTTGAAAGACTGTGAATTGGGTGATGATATCACGTGGAAACTGGCTGCCTTGATTGGGGTGGGACAATTGGCGGCCGCAGTGTTTCCGGGATTGTCGCGATCCGGCGGCACGATTCTGATGGCCTTGCTCCTGGGCTTGAACCGTCGTCGTGCGATTGAATTCACCTTTCTGCTTGGCGTTCCAACCATGTTTGCCGCGGGCGGCCTGGAGCTGGCCTTGGAAATCAAGGGGCACGGATTCGCTGGATTTGAGTGGTTCAATCTGTTTTTGGGGGCGTTTGTCTCGGCGGTGGTCGCCTTTGCCTCGGTCAAATGGCTGTTGAAGTTCATCCGCACACGGACCTTCGAAGCCTTTGGTTGGTATCGCGTCGTGGTGGGCGCCTGTGTGTTGTTCTTCCTGCGTTGATCAGCGCCAACAGGGAAGCGATGTTCACGGGAACTTCCTGTGAATAATATGGGGACACTCCCTCAGGAATCCGGGGATTGAGGCGGAGTGTCACTCGCGCGCCGATCCATTCTGAAATCCATTGCGCCGCCGGCGATTTGCCGCATGATGCGCGGCGTCTTCCATGCCAGATTCTGATGCCATGAAATCTCTTCATCCTGTCTTGATTCTTTCCGTTTGCGCCCTGTTGTTGACCGCCTGCAAGACCGTGGAACCGGAAGCAAAGGAGAACCGGTTGCAGGGGTATGTCGTGCCGCAGGGTCCGGGAGCGCTCTGGGGCCGCGTCCTGCTTTCCGGCGAACCTCCCGCCGAACAGGAAATCAATCTGCCGGGAGGCGCGACCGGCCGGGAGTCCGGTCCGCTGCTGACGAGGCGGTTTGTCACCGATGACGACGGCGGCCTGGCCAATGTCTTTGTCCATGTTTCCCGGGGACTTGAGAACCGCCGTTTCGACACGCTCGCGGAGCCGGTGGTGATCGAGAGTTCGGGCTACGGGTTTTCCCCAATGGTGGCCGGCGTGCAGAAAGGCCGGAAGGTGATCTGGAAGTCGGCGGACAAGATCGGATTTTTGGTGGCGTCCCATCCCAAGGCGGCGGGCAACCGACCGTTTGAGTTCGTCCTGCTGCCCAACGTGACGGTCGAAACCAGCTATCGCTCGCCGGAGCTGTTCCTCCGCCACGAGAGCGACCTGGCGCCGGGGGTCGAGGCGTTTGTTTGCGTGGTGGAACATCCCTATTTCGCGGTCACCGACGAGCACGGGATGTTTGCGCTTCCGTCCGGGCTGGAGCCCGGACGTTATACCCTCACCGCGCGGCACGCGATTGCCGGCGAAGCGTCGGGGGTCGTCGTGATCGGGAACGAGGGCAACGCCCGGGTGGAATTCGAGTTGGGAGCCCCGGGCAGCGGGATCGCCAATCGAGTGAAGTCGATCGACGCCATGAGCGCCGGGCGACAGCGGGTCGTCGCTGCGCAGCCCGCGCGGGTTCGTCCCGTGCTCGCCTCTCCGGACGCGCCCGGTCCGTCGGCCCGGACGGACCAACCCAGGCCGGTCCTCAGGGCGCCGACACGGCCGACATCGCCGGTCAGACAGTTCAATCGCCCGGCGCGCGTCCGTCCGCCCTCGTTGACACCCGGTCCGCAACTGGTGAGAAGGCCGGTCAATCGCGGCATCCAGACGCGCGTGTTCCATGTGAACGCCGACCGACTGCTCAAGGGATTGGGGGAATCCTACATGGACAACCGGGGCGACGCGTCGCTGCATTCCCTGTTCAGCTATGCGATTGGCAAGGGCTTCAATCCGGAGTCCGGCGGGGATTCATTCCCCAGCGTCGCCCTGAACAAGGCGGCGGGCGTTCTCCAGGTGCGGGCGCCCACCGCGGAAATGGAACGGATCGAATCCCTGATCAAGGTCCTCGACCAGGCGCCGGCGCAGGTCGCGATCGACGCGCGGATTCTGGAGGTCGATGTCCGGGATTTCGATCGCTACATCGAGACGCATCCCGTTCATTCACAGACGCTGAACCGGGAGAGCTTTGTGGGCATCCTGACCGAGCCGGAATTCCGGGAGATGCTGGGCCGCCTTTCGGAGATGAAGGGCGCGCGATTGATCCATGCGCCGGGCGTCGCGACCCTGAGCGGACGCAAGGCGGAGATCCGATTCGACAAGATGACGAAACTGGATATCGATCCGACCGTTGCGCCGGACAGCCAGAGCGTCGAGATGGAGGTCCTGTTTGCGACTTTTGCGGATGATTCCAAGGAGCCGATACAGAGCCTGAAGACGACGGCCCGCGCAATGAACCGACAGACCGTGATGATCGGCGGCCTGGCGAAATCGTCCGGACGCTTTTCCTCCCGTGACCGGACGGTGATGCTTCTCTTGATCACGCCGGAGGTGTTGGAAGAGAAATGACTCGAGGCGGCGGAGGTTGCCATGAAGTCAGTGAACCGGTTGATCCCTCCTTTTCAAATCCTCCTGATCGCGGCGGTGTGTCTTGGAGCGGGCTGTCGTTCCACTTCCCCGTCTTCAGGAGCGCGCGCCTGGGGATTCAAACCGCAAGCCGCTGATGAGCCGGCGCGTCGGGTCGGTCGCGTGTCCGCGGTTCGGCCGGCAACGGCGGAGACCATCGGGCGGGAATCCGGCCTTCCCGTTCCCAATCCTTATTACCGCAACCGGACGGCGAACACCACGAGTCGCCGTCGACAGGAGATCGTGCGGAAGTTGAAGACGATCACCTTGGAGAAGATCGAGTATCCCCGGATCCCCTTGGGCGAGGTCGTGCGGCATTTGAACGAGGAAACCAGGCGCCTTGATCCGGAAGGAAAGGGAATCAATTTCGTGCTGCTTAGTCCGACGGCGACCAGCGGGGCGGGCGCGCGGGAACTGCCGGGAGCGCCGGCCGATCCTGCGGATCCCTTTGCGCCTGCGGCCGCGGCGGGCGTTCGAATCGAAGAGGCGGACCTGGAGGATGCGCTGGTGAACATCGATCCGCCCTTGCATGACCTGCCCCTTGTCCATGTGCTCGACGCAATCACGAAAAAGACGGACACCAGGATCCAGTTTGCCGTCACCGACTACGCCGTCGTCATCTGGCCGAAGACGCCCCGCGACGCTGATCGCTTCTTCCGTAATTTCCGCTCCAGCCCCGGCGCCTTTCAACAAGGCCTCGAAGGCGCGCGGGCAGGGACGTTGAACCCGTAGCCGCAACCTTGTAGCCGCAACCTCGTAGCCGCAACCTTGTAGCCGCAACCTCGTAGCCGCAACCTCGTAGCCGCAACCTTTAGGTTGCGCACCGAGCGCGTTCCGCGCGAGAAGTCAGCCCGTGAATACGGACGCAACGCAACCTCGCGAGGTTGCGGCTACGGGACGGATTCCTACGGCTGGTTGCCGCTGATCTTCTTCTTCCCCTTCTTCGGTTTCCCGTTGCTGAGGCAGCGGTTGACGGCATTGAGGTAGGCTCGGGCGCTGGCCTCGATGACGTCGGTGTGGGCGCCCTTGCCGGTCACCAACTCGCCGTCGCCGAAATCGACCTTCATCGTGACTTCGCCCAGGGCGTCCTTGCCCTGTGACACCCCACGCAACGAGTAGTCCATCAACTTCCCGCGCGTCTTGGTCAATCGATCGATCGCCTTCAATGCGGCGTCCACCGGGCCGTCGCCGATTCCGGCATCGACGTGGGCTTCGCGCTTTTCCTTCTTCTTTGCGGCGGCCTGGCTCAACTCGACGGTCGCGGTCGGCACGGTCTTTCCGCCGCTGGTGACGCTGAGGTATTCCAGACGCCAGATCTCCGGCGCCTCGGTGATGTGACCTTCGACCAGGGCGGCCAGGTCCTCGTCGTACACGAACTTCTTCTTGTCGCCGATCTCCTTGTAGCGGGCGAAGATCTGGGTGACCTCGTCGTCGGTCATCTTGAAGCCCAGATGCTTCAGGCGGGCCGAGACCGCCGCGCGGCCGCTGTGCTTGGTCAACGGCAGTTCGGTCTGGCCCCAGCCGACGTCCTTGGGATCCATGATCTCGTAGGTTTCGCGCTTCTTGAGGATGCCGTCCTGATGGATGCCGCTGGAGTGCGCGAACGCGTTCTCGCCGACGATCGCCTTGCTGCGCTGCACGGGCAGTCCGCTCATGCGCGCGACCAGCTTGGATGTCTTCACGATCTCATTTGTCTTCACGCCGACCCGATAATTGCCGAAGTAATCGCCGCGGGTCTTGAGGTTCATCACGACTTCCTCGAGCGAGGCGTTGCCCGCGCGTTCGCCGATGCCGTTGACGGTGCATTCCACCTGCCGCGCGCCGGCCTGCACAGCGGCCAGGGAGTTGGCGACGGCCAGTCCCAGATCGTTGTGGCAATGCACGCTGATCACCGCCTTGCCGGATTTGAACTCGGGGACGGATTCATGCAGGCGCCCGATCAATTCGCCGTATTCGCCGGGCACGGCCCAGCCGACGGTGTCGGGGATGTTGACGGTGGTCGCGCCGGCGTCCACGACCGCCTGGCAGATCTCAACCAGGAAGTCGGGCTCGGTGCGGGAGCCGTCCTCGGGCGAGAACTCCACGTCGTTGACGAATCCCTTGGCGCGCTTCACGCCTTCGACGGCGAGCTTCAGGATCTGATCCTGCGCCTTGCCCAGCTTGTGTTCGCGATGGATCTTGGAGGTGGCCAGGAAGACATGGATGCGTCCCTTCTTGCCCGCGGGCGCCACGGCCTCGCCGGCGGCGTCGATGTCCCTCGACACGCAGCGCGCCAGACCCGCGATGGTCGGACCCTTGATCTGTTTGGAGATGGTGTTGACCGCGGTGAAGTCGCCTTCGCTTATCACGGGAAAGCCCGCCTCGATGATATCGACCTTCAGGCGCGCGAGCTGCCGGGCGACCTCCAGCTTCTCGCGGAGATTCATCGACGCTCCGGGGCATTGCTCCCCGTCCCGCAACGTGGTGTCGAATATCTTGATTCGATTGTTCTTCATGGCTTCGGACTTTCGTTTGTTTGTTTTTCTGTCTGTTTGTTGTTCCCGCGCCGCCGCGTCCGTCCGGCGTTGTGGGCGCAACAAAAAACCCCACTGCCGGGCGGACAGTGGGGTTTGGAAAAGCTCAGGAATCGGCTAGAACCCAACTGCCGCGCTGCCAAGAAGCAGCGCGCTCGTAAGGAGCAGGTTCAACTTTTCGATTCGTTTCACGGAAGTAGGAGTAGTTCCTTTGTATCGGCGGGTCAATGGGTTTTTTGAAGGAGTCCGGGTCAGGTCGGAACGCTTATGATGAGGAACAAAAGAAACAGACTGGAGCCGGCGGAGAACGTCAGCAGGACGAGATGAGCTCGAATGGATTGATGGCGCCAGGCAAACCACGTCAGAATTGGAAGCGTTGCAACTTCGAGAAGCGCTGCAGTAACGCCGGGATCAACACGCGCAGCATCCAGGATGAGAATCACCATGAGGTGAATACCGCTGAGTGGAAAGGCCAGGAAGTTGAGGGGTTCCGAGAAGTCGAAGCCGCTGAAGAGCCATGGAAGTGAGGGAAGATATGCCAGAGCGACCCCGCGTAGGGTGAGGATGAGCCGGCGACCGGTCGTTGGAGTTTCCATGCGCGACATCCTCGGCGATCCGCTCCGATCCGGGAAATCGATTCACTGCGCCCGATCATTGAGAAAACAGAAACTCTCACTCTCACGGGAGAGATTTCTTGTCCTTGGTCGCGCAAGGCGTAGGGTATTCCCGGCTTTGGGAGGGGCCTTCATTCACCAAGAACCATCAGCCCATGATTGTGCCCATGTTTCGCCAGATCCATATCCTCATTGCTGTCCTCGTCGCCCTGTTTGTGACTGCGTGCGGCGATTCGTCACCCACCGCCGTGGACCTTTGCAACCAGATGCAGATGGCCTTCGACGACGAACTCGGGACAGGCGTTGTAAAGGTCCGCGACTTCAAGATCGACAACGTCTATGAGAAGGACGGGCAGCATTTTGCCATTGTTGATTTCAACACGGAGTTTCTCATTTCGAAGGAGGAGTTCCTCAAGCGCCTGAAGGAACAGGCCAAGGCAGAAGGTCCGCTCGGCGACCTGATGGGTTCCATGTTGATCGGGCTGGTCGATCTAGGCTCCGACGATTTCGCCAAGGGTGATGTGAGGTCGATCGAGGACGATCACCTGCGCATTCTGAAATCGGACAAGGGCTGGTTGATCGATCTGGAAGGGTGAGCGAACCCGATGGCGAGTTGACGGCGATCCACATTGGGACTGCGCTTCACTCCTGCGTCGGCCTCGCGTTCATCGCGCAGCGGAATCCGACGTCGTTGCAGGTGGTGTTCAAGGGTTCGAAGCCCTGGTGATAAGTCGTGCCGTGCCGCGCGCCGTAGCCGTGCGCGCCGCCCCGGATGATGCCGCTGCAATGCCAGCTTTCCTTCGGTTCGAAGGGAACCTTGGTGACGTGCACATCGCTCACCCATTCCCAGGCGTTGCCGCACATGTCGTGGACGCCGTAGGGACTGACGCCATCCGGGAATTGCCCGACCGCCATTTTCCTGCCGCCCGTGCGACAGACAGCGTCGTCTGAAATCTCAATGCCTTCCTCGGTCGTGTAGCCCTTCGGGCGCAGATTGCATTTGGTCCGGTCGTATTCGTTTCCCCAGGGGTAGGTTCGTCCGTCGGTTCCGCGGGCGGCCTTCTCCCATTCCGCCGCGGTGGGCAGTCGCTTGCCAGCCCATTGCGCGTAGGCTTCCGCCTCGTGTTTCAGAATGCGCGTCGCGGGAAAGTCGTCTTCGCCCTCGGGGTATTCGTGGTCGCGCTTGAATTCCTTGTACTCCCGGTTCGTGACCTCGTATCGATCGATGTAGAAAGCGGACACGAATGCGGAGCGCAGGGGGGGCACATCGAAGTCGGCCTTGGGATCGTCGCTGCCTGTGATGAACCCGCCGGCAGGAACGAAGACCATGTCGCCAGGAGGCGGCGCGTAATGGCGTCGTTCCTGGAGGACCCGATCGCAGCGAATCCAAAGCCAGCGTCCGCCGGCCGCCGTTGCCGTGAGCGCCAGCATCGCGACCGCCGTGTAGAGGCGGGGTTTTCGGAGCAGATGTCGGCGCAGGCGGTTCATGCGGTGAGGAGTTTCGTATCATTGGAACCGGGACGTCACAATCGCGTTGAAAGAAATCCGTGCCATCCTCGCAGTCCGCGGTTTATCTTCGGCTTCAGATTATGAGCATGACCAACGCACAGTTGTGGGAGCGTTTCCAGCGTTTCTATACCGAGTTTCCGTCGATCGATCTGGCCATCGATCTCAGCCGCATGAGTTTTTCGGATTCGTTCTGGGAGTCGATGCGCAAAAAGCCGCTGGCGAGGGCCTTCAAGGAAATGGAGAAGCTCGAGGGCGGCGCCATTGCCAACCCGGATGAGAAGCGCATGGTCGGTCACTACTGGCTGCGAAATCCAGCATCGGCCCCGACCAAGCAGATCCAGAAGGAGATCCGTACGACGCTGTCCGCGGTGAAGCGTTTTGCGAAAGATGTCCATGCCGGCAAGGTCGGTGGGTCCAAGGGCACCTTCAAGAATCTGCTGGTCATCGGGATCGGAGGTTCGGCGCTTGGGCCACAGTTCGTCGCCAAGGCCCTCGGGCATCCGAAGACCGACAAGTTGAAGGTGTTCTTTTTCGACAACACCGATCCGGACGGCATGGATGCGGTCCTGGCCGAGTTGCGCGGCAAGCTGGGCAAGACCCTGGCGGTGGTCATCTCCAAGTCCGGCGGCACCAAGGAGACCCGGAATGGCATGTTGGAAGCCAAGGAGGCCTATGAACAGGCCGGGCTTTCGTTCGAGAAGCATGCTGTGGCCGTGACCGGCCTGGACAGCAACTTGGACAAGGTCGCCAAGGCGGGCAAGTGGTTGAAACGCTTCCCCATGTGGGACTGGGTCGGCGGCCGGACCAGTGAGATGTCCGCCGTCGGACTTCTGCCCGCGGCGCTTCAGGGCCTGGACATCGACGGCATGCTCAAGGGCGCAGCCGAGTGCGACAAGGTCACCCGCGTCGGTTCCCTTGAGTATAATCCGGCCGCCCAACTCGCGCTCATGTGGCACTACGCGGGCGATGGCCGTGGTTCCAAGGATATGGTCATTCTTCCCTATAAGGATCGCTTGGAGCTGTTCTCCAAGTATCTCCAGCAGCTCATCATGGAATCCTTGGGCAAGGAGCTTGATCTCAATGGCCGCGTGGTCAACCAAGGCATTGCGGTCTATGGAAACAAGGGATCAACTGACCAACATGCTTATGTTCAACAACTTAGAGAAGGTGTTCCCAACTTCTTCGTCACCTTCATCGAGGTTCTGAAGGATCGGAATGGTAGTTCAATTGACGTGGAATCCGGGCAGAATGTCACCACCGGAGACTACCTGAATGGCTTCTATCAGGGCACAAGAAGGGCTCTTTTTGAGAATAATAGAGAATCGATAACGTTAACTGTATCTGAATTGACACCGAAAACGGTCGGAATGCTGATTGCGCTTTATGAGCGCGCGGTCGGACTCTATGCCTTCCTGGTCGGGATCAACGCCTATCACCAACCGGGTGTGGAGGCGGGCAAGAAGGCGGCAGGTGTCGTAATCGAACTGCAGGGAGAGATTCAGAAGTTTCTGGCCGGGAATGCCGGCAAGGCGTTCACGGCCGGTGAGATTGCGGGTGGTTTGGGCCGGGCTGACGATGCGGAATCGGTCTTCAAGATCTGCCAGCACTTGGCGGCGAATGGTTCGGGTGGGATTTCGCGGAAAGGCGGGAAGTCGCCGGGAGCGGTGAAGTTTTCTGGCTGAGAGGCCCAAGACGCATGAGCAACGCTAGCGGCCGGATACAGGATGAATTCTGCTCAGCGGGAGTTTCGCGCCGCACTGTTGCCTTTCCGCCGTGCATGTCTCGCTTAGGAATGAGAGTCGGGAAAGGCCTTTCTTAGCATGTTCGTTTACCCCAAGGAATATGACGTCATCGTCATCGGCGCCGGGCATGCGGGTGTCGAAGCGGCGTTGGCGGCCTGCCGGATGGGTTGCCAGACGTTGATGCTGACCATCAATGCCGACACCATCGGGCAGATGTCCTGCAACCCGGCGATAGGAGGACTGGCCAAGGGTCACCTCGCCCGGGAGATCGACGCGCTGGGCGGCGAGATGGGCAAGTGCACGGACATGACCGGACTTCAGTTTCGGATGCTGAACACCAAGAAAGGACCCTCCGTCTGGGCGCCACGCGCGCAATGCGACAAGAAGGCCTATCAATTCCGCCTGAAGTGGATCTGCGAGCGGATGGAGAACCTGGATATCAAACAGGGCCAGGCTGCCAAGCTTCTGACCGAGGACAAGCAAATCACCGGGGTGGAGACAAATCTTGGCGTGAAATACCGCGGCAAAACCGTGGTGATCACCACCGGGACTTTCCTCCGGGGTTTGATGCACATCGGCAAGACCCAGAGCTCCGGGGGCCGCGCCGGGGAGTCGGCCGCCATGGGATTGTCGGCCTCGTTGGCGGAAATTGGCTTGGAGCTGGGTCGTCTGAAGACGGGCACGCCGCCGCGGCTCCTGCGCGGTTCGCTGAACCTGGAGGCCTGTGAGGAGCAGCCGGGCGAAGAGCCGATCCCCTACTTTTCCTACTGGAAGGACGATTTGTTCCACGTGGAACATTCGCAGGTCAATCCGTTGGATGTCGGGCATTCGGAGGGAAAGTATCCGCCCGGGTCGATTTTGGACCGATTGAATGGCCAGTTGCCCTGCCACATCACCTTCACCACGGTTCGGACGGCGGAGATCATCCGGGAGAATCTGCACAAGTCCCCGATGTATTCCGGCGAGATCGAGGGCGTGGGTCCCCGGTATTGTCCGTCGATCGAGGACAAGATCGTCCGCTTCGCCGACAAGGAGCGACACCAGATCTTCCTGGAGCCGGAGGGCATCGCGACCGATGAATTCTATGTCAACGGCTTCTCGACCTGCCTCCCCTTCGAGGTGCAGGTCGATCTGGTCCGCACGATCATAGGCTGCGAGCAGGCCGAGATCATGCGTCCCGCCTACGCGGTGGAGTATGACTTTGTCCATCCGACGCAGCTCACCGCCGGCTTGGAAACCAAACCTTGTCGAAACCTCTTCCTGGCTGGCCAGATCAATGGAACCTCCGGCTACGAGGAGGCCGGAGCCCAAGGTTTGATGGCCGGGATCAATGCGGCGCGTCGGGTTCAGGAGAAGGATCCAGTCATCCTGCGTCGGGATCAGGCCTACATCGGGGTTTTGATCGACGACCTCATCACCAAGGGCACGACGGAGCCCTATCGGATGTTCACCTCCCGGGCGGAGTATCGCCTGCTCCTGAGACAGGACAACGCCGATCAGCGGCTCTGCGATCTGGCCTACGAGACGGGGTTGCTGTCGAAGCGGAATTATCGACAGTTTCAGGCGAAGCGGGCGGCGATTCAGGGTGAGCTGACCCGGCTCGCGGGAGCCCACAGTCCGGAGGGATCGATGGAGAAGCTGCTCAAGCGTCCGGAGATCACCTACCAGGATCTCCCGAGCCGGGACGATTCCCTGGGTGAAGAGATTGTTCAACAGGTGGAGATTGCCGTCAAATATGCCGGTTACATTGAACGGCAGGAGGCCGAGATCGAGAAGCTGCGCAACGTGGAGGAGAAGCAGATCCCGGAATCCTTCGATTACGATACCATCCCCAGCATGCGGAATGAGGCCCGACAGAAGCTGAAGGAGATCCGTCCGGCGACCCTTGGCCAGGCCTCCCGCATTTCCGGCGTGTCGCCCGCGGACGTGGGCTTGGTTATGGTCTGGATGAAGCGGGGGCAGGGCGCCGGCGGGGAGGATTGATCAAAGCGAGGAAGGCCTCTGGAACTGCGGATTACTCGGAAGGCGTAGCCTGAAGGTTGCGGCTACGAGCTCAATGAAAGCGCCCTGACCCATGTTCCACGTGGAACATCTGTTGATCGCTTGGGGCATCCCATGCATGAGCGTCCTGTCGATGAGGGGAGCGGTTTGTTGAATTCCGTAGCCGCAACCTTCAGGTTGCGCATCGTTCGACCTGGCAAACCGGCGCCCAGTTTCACGAACCGCGCCCGGCGCAGCCTGAAGGCTGCGGCTACGAGCTCAATGAAAGCGCCCTGATTGAATTGTCCGTTTGGACGTCAGCGATTCAATGCGGAGCCGATGCCCGTCCCGGCCCAGACGGCGAGCATGCAGAGCAGGAGTGACAGGACGACATTGCCGACGGCGTAGCCCAGGTGTCCGGTCTTCATCAGGCCCAGGGTTTGGAGGCTGAAGGAAGAGAAGGTCGTGTAGCCGCCGAGCATCCCGATCATCAGGAACTGTTGGACGGAAGCCGAGATTTGCGTCTTCCCGTTCTGGACGGTGAAGGCGGCGGCCAGTCCGATGAGGAGGCAGCCGGTGACATTCGCGACCAGGGTGCCGATGGGGAGGTTTTCGCCAAAGCGTTTGGCCATCTGCAATGATATCCAGAAGCGGCCCACACCGCCGCAGGCGCTGCCGAGGGCGACCAGGATGAATGGTTTCAACGAAGCCATGGGAACAGGGAACCATGCGCTGATCCAGGTTTGCAAGTCAGATCAGCCCGGCTTGCGAGCCCTCGGCGTTTCGCCGCGACGAGTCTGGGAAGGATCGAGTCTAGCGTCTCTGAAATCGGCAATGATATATTCATAACATATTGTTATGCAGGTATTTACAAATATAAAATCTCGGACGATGACGCTCTTCAGCGAAGGACATCGCAACTCCGAACCGCGTGACTGGTTCGGTTTGAAACACGTCGTCCGCCTTCTGCGGGACGTGCGCTACTCCATCTCCTCCAGCTTGGCGGCTGCGGCCTCCCATTCGGGAGTCAGGGCTTCGAGGTTGCGTGAGACGTCGGCGAGGTCGCGATTGATCTGCACGGCCTTGCCGGGATTCTCGTAGGTCTCGGGTTTCTCCAGTTCGGCTGTCAGTTCGGCCTGCTTCTCTTCCAGCCGGGCGATGCGCTTCTCGAGGTCGTGCACTGCTTGCTGCGCGCCCTTGCGCTGCTTGGAGCGACGCTGGCGCTCCTCGGCCTCGCGGCGCTTCTGCGCCTTGATTTCCTCACGCGTGCGCTTGACCGGCTTGGGAGCCGATCCGGGGGTTGATTGGCCGGCCAGTCCGGCGGTCAGTCCGGCGCGCGCGGAATCGGCGGAGGACTTCTCGAGGTAATATTGGTAATCCCCGGCATAGTGTGTGAGCTGGCCGGAATTGACGTGCACGACCTTGTTGCCGAGCGACCGGATGAAATAGACGTCGTGGCTG
>JAYPGD010000091.1:11384-14741 GCA_038126655.1 Verrucomicrobiales bacterium | reverse complement strand
TTGCGCGCCCCCCGCGCCCGATACAACGCGCCTTTGGGCTGGGCCTTCGAATGTGTTGTATTCGCGCATCGTTGTCGTCCACGCTTTGGCGCGCTGCCGGGCGAATGCACGCCAAAGCGTGAACTTCGACCACGAGCGCCGACCGGCAGGCTTTCGAAATCGCATTGATTTTGCAACTCGTGCGAAGCCTTGGGAAAATGAGCCTCCCGGGCTTCGCGCGCTACGTCGCGGCAAGCCGCACGTCGGCTGCCAGGCCTTTCGCACAGTCTCGCGAGAACGCGGAACGCTCCATTCAGCGTTTGAAAATATCCGGACTGGGCCAGCGGTCCTCGAAGCTGTTGATCTGTTCCTCCTTCGGCGGCTTGACCTTGGGCCAGTTGTTGGGCCGGACGCGGACGATGCGGCCGGGACGAAATCCTTCCAGCACGAGGTTCATGGAAAACCTGATCTGAATGCCGCTGCTGCCGAAGAGCGGTTCGCTCTTTGTTCTTTCGACCGACTCGATCCGGCCTTCCATGCCGTCGTGGTTCTGCCAGTAGGTGCGCAGGGTGTTCTCGGCGGCGCACATCTGGCCGCCGATGCCGGGTTTGAAATCGGCGTAGAGCGATTCATCCATCCCGCCGAACAAGGTCGCCGTCACGGTCGCTTCGCCGAATTTGCCGTGTTCCACCGAGTTGATCCAGGCGGGCAGCCACCGGTGACGAATGTGGCGGATATGAACCTGGCGTTGGCGTTCGGTCGCAACCTTCATCGCGGCCTCGTCGAGCCAGATGTCGGCGGCGTGAAACTGCTGATACAGATAACGATCGTGCCAGGTGAGGCTGAGGTGAATGGGCAGGCCTTCGAATGCCGCCTTTCCTGATGCCGGCCAGGTCTTGTCGGCGATGAGGTCGTCGAGGCCGAGCAGTTCGCGTCCGCGCCAGATGCGGGTGGAGCCATCGAGAGTGATCTTGTGCTCGCCGCCGAGTCCTTCGCCGTCTTCCTTTCGGTCAAGGCTGGCGATCAGATGGCCCAGACCGCCGTTGATTTCGACTGCGGTCAGCTTCCACGCCTTGCCCTCGCGCAGACATAGGCTGGGGCCATCTTCGAGCAGGATCGCATGATTCTCGCGCGGCGCGCCGAGCTTTGCGTTCTTGATGACGGGCACGGCTGATGTCTTCGGATCGGGCGGCAGGTAGAAGCGCCCGTAGAGAACCGTGCCGATGGGAATGTCGCGAAGCTCCGCCGGGGCGCCGCGGTAGTAGATCTGACCATAGGGCAGCATCGCGAACGGATGCGGCGGCATCTCCCGAAAGAAGTCATCCACATGCAGTCGCAGCCCGCCGCGCCGGTTCACATGATCGACAAAGACAAGCTCGCCCCGGTGAGGTTTGGCCTCGGTCATGGGCGGGAACTTGCCGGGCTCGGGGCGGAAGGGCTCGTCGGCGGCCGTGGCTGAGTTGGAGATCTGGAGGAAGGCGGAGAGCGCGAAAACGAACGTCAAACGTCCAACGTGCGCCTTCCTCAGGTTCCCAATTTCCATGGCTCCCTTTACCGCCGAACGCTTCATCCCAGATCCAAGCTTCGATTGCTGTCGCCGAATTGATCGGTCTCAACGCCCATCTTTTGCGCCATGGCGAGCAGGAGGTTGCTCATGTGAGCGTCGGCATTGGCCGGTCGGCTGCACAGGCCGTAATGCCCACGGTGGTTCGTCAGATCGTAGCCGTCGAAGTGGCCCTGGTTGAAATCGACGTGCTGGCCGTGTTTGATTCCGAGGCCGGCGCCGCCGCCGAGGACGAGCGGGAGGTTGGCGTTGCCGTGGCTGTGGCCGTAGGCCATGCCGCTGCCGAACAACGCCATGGTCGTGTCGAGCAGGGGTTTGCCATTGAGGTCCTTTGTTTCGGCCAGGCGTGAGAGGAAGTGGCTGTATTGTTCGACGGCAAAGGTGTCGCTTTGGGTCAACTTCTCCATGTGACCGGGGTCGCCATTGTGATGGCTGAGCGCGTGACGCGTCTGGGTGATGCCCAACTCGGGAATTGGAATGCCCTGGCCTTCCAGGCCGCTGCTGAAGGTCGCGACGCGTGTGGCGTCGATCTGGAATGCCAGGACGATCAGATCGTATATCGTGCGGAAGTAGTCCCCGGCCTGGGTCTGGGGCGGTTCGCGGTCCGTGCGCTTGCGGTCGGCTGCGGCGATCTCGGGCCGCGGGACATCGAGCCAGGCGTCGGCGCGTTCGGTGCGGATCTCCGTTTCGCGGACAGAAGTCAGATACTGCTCCAGGCGACCCTTGTCCTCGGAGCCCAGTTTCGTCTCCAGTTTGCGCACTTCCGCCAGGTTGGCGTCGAGGACGCTGGCCTTGCGGCGAAGCGCGCGTCGCTGGGCGGCCGTGCCATTCTTGGGTTCCTCAAACAGATGCGCGAAGATCTGCTTGCAGCGGCTCATGCCGGGGAGGCGTATCCCGTCGGCCGTCCAGGAGAGCGATTCGCCCTTGTTGGAAATCTCCAATGAGTGGAAGCGCGTATGCGGCGAGGTCACTTCGGCCATGCGCTGATCGACCGAGATGGTGTTGCGATCCGAGGGGCCGAGCTTGCCGCCGGTGAGCCAGATCTTCTGGCAGTTGTGATGATGGCCGAGACCGCCCGGGTGGTGCAGACCACTGATGGGCGTGACGGCATGGCGATGTTTCTCCAATGGCTTGAGCGTGCGCGAGAAGGCGAAATCCCTGCCCGGCGCGGTGATCTGGTAATCGAGCGTGTTGACGCCGTTGGGGATGTAGATGAAGGCACTGCGCTTCGGCGTGACGGGCTCGGCGGCGCGCAAGGGCTTCATGCAGTCGAGCATCGGCAGCGCAATGAAGCTGCCCAAGGCCTTCAGCGCATGGCGACGATCGATGAGCCAGGATTGGGAGAGGTAGTTCATGAAATGTTCTTGGTTCGTCGTTCATCGTTTCATTCATTCGCCGGCTTCGCAGTTGTGACAACGTTGAACCAGGAACCAAGAACGAGGAACAAGTATTCTAACGCTTCCGGATCAGTTCAGACGCAGCGACGGCCCGGATAATGTCTTTCAGTTTGTAGTCCTTTTGTTTCGCCTCGTCCACGATGGACTGGATGTCCTCGCGGTCGTCCACGGTGATCACGCGGCGGAGGGCATAGGTGGACAAGTGCTCCACAAACGCGCGTAGAAACTGATTCCGGTCATCAAGCAGCAACTGCTTGAACTGCTTCGCGTCGGCGAAGGCGCGCCCGTCGGGCAGGTTGCCGCTTGGGTTCACCGGCGGATTGTCGCCCGTGCCTTTCTCGACGCGCTCGTGGGTGCGCCATTGTCCGATGGCGTCATATTGATCGAAGGCCAGGCCGAGCGGATCGATGTGGCGAT
>JAYPGD010000091.1:0-11374 GCA_038126655.1 Verrucomicrobiales bacterium | reverse complement strand
GGCGGATTGGGTTCGATGGGGTCGACATTGGCCGGAGGGGGCGGGGGAGGCTTGCCGAAGATGGCCTCGCTGATCCAGACGCCGCGGTGAACCGGGCGATGCCGTGTGCCATCGGAGCTCAGGCCAAGAATCGCGCCCATGGTCAGCAGTCCACCGCGATGATTATCGGGGCGCAACGCCACCCGCTGAAAGGCGGAGGTCTTCGGTTCGGGCAGGCCGTAGAATTCACAAAGCCGGGAGTTGGCCACGGTCCAATCCGATTGGAGGAAGGCGTCGATGGTCAGATTGTTTGCGAACATCTCGCGGAAGTAGCCGACGACCTCCCTGCGCATGCTGGCCTCCAGCCAGACCTCGTAATCCGGATAGAGCTTGTTGTCCGGCGGAAACATGCCCAAACGATGCAGTTGCAGCCACTGGCGCGGAAAGTCGTCGATGAAGCGCTCGATCTTCGGGTCGGTGAGCATTCGGTCGATCTGGGCCGGGAGGTCTGCGTTGTCGCCGCTCAGTTCCCCTTCGCGGGCGGCGTTCAACAGGGCTTCGTCCGGCATGGAACTCCAAAGGAAATAGGAAAGGCGGGAGGCGAGTTCCCAGTCGTTGAGTCGGGCGCGCGGTTGGGTGTCGCCTTCGACCAGGTAGGTGAAATGACGCGAGGTCAGGACGCCAAGAAGCGCGGCCTGGTAGGCGGCATTCACATCCTCCCCTGCGTCGCGCTCGGCTGCGTAGGCATCGAGGTAGGGGTTGAGTTCGTCCAGCGAGACCGGCCTTCGCCAGGCCCGGCCGGCGAAGGGCTTCAGATGTTTTGCGACGACTTCCCGCGATGCGCCGTCAGGCGGCAGCAAGCCTTCCCGAGTCGCGCGCTCGGCGTCGGTTTCCAGCGGTCCCTCCCATTCGATCCAGTCCAGCAGCACGGTGGAGAAGATTCCATTGCCCTCCTCATCGAACATCTTGGGCGCGACCGGATTGAGCAGTTGGGTCTCGCTGCTGTGGGTGAAGATGTATTCCGGCTTGGACAGGGCGTTGCGATAGTGCGCGCCCTTGCGGCGGTCGATGATGTCGGAAACCACAACCCGGAACTCGAGCCTCGTCGGCATCTCTAGGAAGACCTCGAACTCGACGATCTCCGGCTCGTCCTCCGGCGCGAGGATGTCCAGTTCGATCAGGCCTTCGTTCGAATCCTCCGCCAGTCGCCTGCCGATCCGCAGGTGCGCAACCTGGCCGCCGGGCGGCCGAATGCCGCTGACCTGCATCCGGCATCGATAAAGGCCGCTGTGTTCCGGTCCCGTGCGGCCAAACCAGTTGTCCCGAAAGGCCTGCTGCAAGCGGCCCGGGAAAAGCAGCATCCGCAAGGGGCGTTTGACGCCGAAGCGGTCCAGGTATTCCCGCTGCATCTTGCCGCCGCCGTAGCGCAAATCGGCCGCCGTCTTACGGACCTTGCGGGTCTCAACCGGTTTTTCCGGAAAGGCGCGCGAAAGCACGATCTCCGCCGCGCGGTAGTAGCGCTCCACGTGCGAGGGCGACAGCGACAACTGCGAGCCGATGCGCTCGTAGCCATGCCACAACGTGTCGGCGTTCAGTTCGCCCGGCTTGGCCGCGTCGTAGCGCACGCCCAACAGATCGTAGACCGTGTTCTGGTATTCCTTTCGGCTCAGCCGGTAATGGGCGACCGGCGGCCGCGCCGCCATCCGCGCCGCGCGCCCCTCGCGGATGAGCGAATTGAGCTGCGTGATGGTCTGCTCGATCTCGCTCTCGGTCGGTTGGGGTTCATCTTCCGGCGGCATTTCTCCGGAGTTGATCCGTTCGACGATCTCCGCCCAAAGATGCCCGTCCACCCCCGCCTTGAAATCGCGCGACAGGGTGTCGATCCGCAGATCCCGCTTCACCTTCTCCGGCCCATGGCAACGAATGCAGTGCTTCTCCATGAACCCCTCATACGGCTCCGCAGCCGGGGCGGTTGTGACCACGACGAGGATGGCGAACAGGATGGAGAGTGGGCGGGTCATCGGTTGTGAGAAAAATGCGGGCACAGTTGAACCGATTCCGGACTCTTTCGGTTCAACGCGCCTGAATTGATTGACGGGCTTTGGATTTGAGCAGCGAGACGAAGTGGCCGATCCGTTCGTAACTATCGACTTCCGACTGCTCCTCGTCAGTCAACTTCCCAAGCCGGGCTTTCTCGGCCAACTCAGACATGCGCCTCTTGTCGGCCGCCTTGAACCCCATGGCCAACACCGCCTCGGCGGCGGGCCGCTCCAGCGAAGGATCATCCGGGGAGATGATTCGCGAAAGGATCTCGGATTCAGCTGTGCTCACGAGTGCCAACATACGCTTCGCGAAGCCTCAAAATCAAGCCGCATGCGACCTCATGGACAGGGGCGGTCTTGGCCAAGCTACGACCCACCCGGCGGGTCGCCAGCGAAACAATCCGGGCGTCAGTTCCCGTCACTCCCTCTAGCTCGGAGGACCGAAGGAACGCCCCTTAGAAGATCGCAGCTGCATTTCAGGCCTGAAGGGCCGGAACAACCCAGCCTGGGGCAACGCCCCAGGTTCCAGGCAAAAGATCGATCAGCCCTGTAAGGGCGGGACAATCGGGCGTTCGGATGGGGGCGATTTGTTTCGCCCCTACAGGGCTCGTTCGGTTGCGGTTCGCAACCCGGGGCGTTGCCCCGGGTTGGCATGGGGCTGGCCCGTTGGGCCGAAAACCGGCGGGCGCGGCGCGAAATGCAGGACGACACACCCGGTCAGGATGAGTGAGGGAACGGCACGGAACGTAAACTCGCGTTGAGGGCTTTTGATGGTTCAGAAGTCCGTCCATGAATCGAATTCGTAGTCGGTTTCGAGTGGGTAACCACTTGCGAGAGGTTCCGTCGTCTTGTTGAGAATACTGATGAGTAAATCGGTCATGGTAAACGGATGGGCTTTGATCCCATCCCCCCGAACTTCATCCTCCACGACTTGCCATTCGTCAGGTTGACCCTGAGTCAGCAAGAAGTAGTCATTGCCGTTTTCGTCATTGCCCCAAGGGAGCAATCCGTTCTTCTCTGGAAAGTAAGGGTGCGGAAACCGTTCAGGAAACTCCTTTTGCGATTCGCGATTGCAGTCGCAAACGCGAGTGACCGACGTCAATAATGCCATCCATTGCGAAGACGCGAATGGGTTGTGCACGCGATAAAACCCCGCGAAGAGGCCAGTGCCGTATGTGAAGACGAATTCTCGATAATCACGGGGAAGTTCTGCGCCGAGCGAACGTTCAAGATCCTGCCACTGTTGCAGTGTCCCGACCTCGGCTGGACTCTCAGGCGGTGCGACGAGTCTTTTCAATCGAGCAAGTGACATGGCTGCGCCGTCCCGTAATGAATTCTTATTCAATCTCGGGCAACATCCGGAATTCCGCCCTGCGCCTACCGCCGATACCTTCTATCCTTCGGATTCCCCCCGGACATGAGGTAGGCGACGAGGTCGCGGACCTCTTCCTGGTTGAGGACATTCAACAATCCGGGCGGCATCTGGGAGACGGGCGACTGCGCGATGCTCTTGATGTCCTTGCGGGCGATGATCGTGGGTTCGGCCTTGGCGTCGGGCGGGTAGAGCTTGATCTTGTCGCCGTCCTCGATGACGAGGCCGGTCTGCGTTGAACCGCTCTTCAGCGCGACGACCGAGGAGCCGTATTGATCGGAGATGTTCTTGCTCGGGTCCACGATGGCTTCGACGAGGTAACGTTCGTCGAACTTGTGGGGAATGCTGGTCAGGTCGGGGCCGATGGCGCCGCCGAGACCGGACAGGCGATGACAGGCGCCGCAACCGACGGCAAAGTAGAGGCTGCGCCCCTTTTCGAAGTCGGGCTTGCCGCGCGCGGCGCGCAGGGCGGTGTCCAGGGTCCATTCCTTGCCGGGGCCTTTGGGCGGATTGATGGCGAAGTCGGGGACGGGATTGAAATCCTCGCCGGTGATGTCGGCGAGGGCGGCGCGTTCGGCGTCCGTGCAATTGGCTAGGGCCTCTTCGCGGATGTTGGTCATGAAACCGGGGAAGCTGTTGCCGCCGGATGCCTTGGCGACAGTGTTGAGGAAGGTGAAGTAATCGCGACGCTGCTTCATGGTCCAGCCGGACTTCAGGTTGCGCAGCATGAAGGCCCAATTGAGTTCCCGGATGGGCGGCGGGTTGTTGAGCATCTTCATGACGCTGCCACCGTAGCGCGAATTACGACTGGCCAGCTCCGCCCAATCCGGCATCTCGGGCTCCCCGCGCGAGGCGATGAGCTTCATTGTCTTGCCGACCACACTCGGCGCGCGCAGATAGGTGAGGACGCGGATGAGTTCGGTGTTCACGTCGTGGCTCTTGTTCGGCAGATGAGAATCCAACCGGGCGATGACCTGCTGGCGCTCGCTGTCGGTCGGCTTGCCGAGGCGGATGAAGCTCAGGGCGTAGGCGCGCAGCAGACCGAGGAAGCGCCCCTCATCCAACTTCCCGGGGTCCAGTTCCAGCAGTGAGCGGATCGCCGCCGCGCGATGACTTTCATTGCCCATGCGCGCCAGGGCGACAATTGCGGTGATGCGGGTCTGCGGATTCGGATCCAGCGCCGCCTTCTCCGCCCATTGCCCGACCGGTTGGGATTCAATCGCGACCCGCGCGGCGTTGCGGATGAAGCGATCCCTGCTGGCGAGGTGCGGCCAGGCTTCCTTGACGGCGTCGGGATGCTTTTTGCCGTGAAAGCGCTCCAGGCTGCGGCGCAGCTTGCGGGCAGCGACGACTTCCCTGCCGTCAACCATGCGGGAAGCGCCGGTCGGTTCTCTGCCGACGTAACGCACGCGGAACATCGCGGAATTCGCCCCGCGGCCGCCGACGAGGAAGTAAAGCAGTCCGTCCTTGCCGATGGCCGCGTCCGTGACCGGCAACGGCGTCCCGAAGACAAAGTCCTCACGCTCGCTGCTGTAACTGGCGCCCTCTGGGGTGAGGTGAATCGCGTGGATCGTGCCGTAGGTCCAGTCGAGCGCGTAGACGGCGTCCTGATATTTCGCCGGGAACTTCGCGCCCTTGCCCGAGACGACGCCCGTCGGCGAGCCGGGTCCGATGTCCAGAACCGGCGGGAGGCTGTCCTCGTAATAGGCCGGCCACTTGCCGGAACCGCTGCGCCAGCCGTAATCCGATCCGCTGACGACGTGGTTGATGCGCGTGGGGCGATACCAGGGGAAGCCCATGTCCCATTCCATGTCGGCGTCATAGGTGAACATCTCCCCGGCGCGGTTCAGCGTGATGTCGTATTGATTGCGGTAACCAATTGAAACGAGATGCTGCTTGAGCGTCTTGGGATCCAATCGAGTCACCCAGCCACCGGGGGCGAGTCGTCCGCGCGCGTGGCCGTTGGCGTCCCACATGCGCGGGAGCAGCAGATCCTCCTGCCAGGACTGCACGGAGGACGAAGCCACCGGAGCGAGGTTGGCGTGATTGCCGCCGTCCATGTAGATGGCCTTGCCGTCCTCGGTGAGAATCAGGCCGTGGTTGCCGTGCTCGCCGCCGCCGCGTTCGCTGGGAATGGCCTCGGCCTTGTCGAGTTGGTCGTCGTTGTTGGTGTCCGTCAACCGGTAGAGGTGGTCGCCGCTGCGGTGAAACCAGAGCGCGTCAAAGGCCCACAACAGACCTTGCGCGCCGGAGATCCGTGAGTTGCGGTCGGGCAGGTTGACCTTCACGTCCTCGACCCTGCCTCTGCCGTCCGCGCCGACCGTGATTCGGAACAGGCCTTTGCCGCTTTGGTCGCTGGCGTAGAAACGTCCCTTGGGATCGGTCGTCAACGAAACCCAGCTGCCCTGTTCGTTCTTGGGCACGGTGTAGATGTGTTCCACGACAAAACCCGGGGCGGAGGAGATGTTCTTGGGATCGAACGGATCGGTCTTGCCCGGGGCATCTTCCTGTCGCTGACTGGTGTAGTTGGGAATCCCCCAGGGAGATTTTCCAATGGAGCCGTTGGCCGCGATCTTCGTCGTCCACGCGGCGTCATTGAATCCGGCCTGCTCCCAGCCCTTCGGCGCCTTCTCCGCCATCTTCCAGGATGTGTCCGTGACGACCTTGATCGTCTTGTTGTCGGCGGTCGTGATCGAAAGATTCAGGACGAAGGCCGCGACGCCGCCATCGTTCTGTCCCTCCGCCGCGATCACATTTGAACCGTTCTGCAGCAACGCGTTCACATCCTTCTCCACCGGATACATCCAGTCGCGGGCGTCGCCCACGTGTCTGCCATTGATCCAGAGCTTCAACTTGTTGTCGCAGGTCGCGTAGACCCTGGCCGACTTCGGCTTGCCTTTCAGATCGAACGACTTGCGGAACCACAGTTTCTGTCCATTGCCGGACTTTTCCGTCCAGACCCACTGCGGCGTCGGGTTCCCTTTGATCCACGCGGCGTTGCTGGCCGGGGCGACATCGGTCGCCGGCGCCGCTTCCGCCTTCGGAGCCACGCTGTTAGCAGTCGCCTTCAGGACTTCTTGCGCCTCGGCGCCTTTCAGACGGCGCAGGCGAATGTTCCGGAACTCCGCCTTCATGGGCGGGCCGGCGTGGAGTTGCAGGGCGAGGATGCCGCGGGTGAGCTTCTTGGGATCGTTGTCCGTGATGTCGACGGTGGTGACGCCGTTGACCTGGTGGATCATGCGGTTGCCGACGGCCACGATGCGCAGGACATTCCATTCCGAGGCGACGAGGTTGGCGGCGTTGCCGACCTTGCCGGCCGCCTGCTTGTTTCCATCAGCGCCAAAGACGACCTTCTGTCCGCGTTCGGCCATGATGCCGCGGCCGAGCCCCTCGCCGTAGAGCATGCCGAAGTATTTCTGCGAGGGGTGCAGGTCGGCCTGGTAGCCGCTGACCCCGAAGGTCTCGGGCCGGGTCAGCTTGCTGCGATACTGCACGCCCGAGTTGTTCCCCTCGAACCTCGCCTTGCAGATGAATTCAAAGTCGCCGACCTCGCCGCCCTGCCAGACGAGGAAGGTGTTCCCCTTGGTCGGGTTCTCCTTCGTGGTCTCGCCCACGATGTTTCCGCCCTGCACGGACCAGAACTTCTTCAATCCCTTCCAGCCGGAAAGATCCTTCCCGTTGAACAGGATCTCATACTGGGCCGCGTGTGTTGTCATGCCGGCCAACGCCGACAAACCGATGGCAATGAGTGTCTTCTTCATGAATTGAGCGGAACGAAGAATGGCTTTGAAACGACCGAAGGCACGCCAAAAAGTTCAGCCGGATCCATTGAGGGCGAGGTTGCCCGTCTCCCGGACCAGCCGCGGCGCCTTGGAAATCAGATGCGCCTAAGGCTCGCCCCGGAGACCGGCCCCTTGCTGCGATGTCCGGGCAGGCAGGTTGCACGCTCATGCGCCGGGCCGGTGAATTCAACATTGCGCCATGCCGGGCCCGCTGCAATTCTGTCGACGCCTCCACCTTTCTGAACATGAGAACACTCGCCCCCTTCCTGCTCGCGACTGCTCTGGCCGCGCCGTCCGCGCTGGCCGCCCCCAGTTTTGCCAAGAACCCGATCGTCACGGAATTCGACATGGATCCAACCTGGCCGAAATACCCGGATCACATCGACCAGAAGGGTTGGGTTTCCGGCATGGCAATCGACGGCAAACAACAGATCTGGATCTTCAAGAAGGGGCCGGATCCGGTGCAGGTCTACCGGACGGACGGTAGCTTTGTGCGGTCCTGGGGCAAGGGTCTGTTCAAGAGCCCCCACCAGCTTCGGATCGGTCCGGACGGCGCCATCTGGGTGTCGGATTTCGATCAACACGTGATCCAGAAATTCACGCCGGAGGGCAAACTGCTACAGACCATCGGCACGCCCAATGAATCGGGCGAAGACGAGACGCATTTCAATCGCCCCACCGACATGGCGATTCTCCCCAATGGCGAGATTTTCGTCACCGACGGCTACGGCAATCGACGCGTCGTGCATCTGGACAAGCAGGGCAAGTTCATCAAGGCGTGGGGCAAATACGGCTCGGGTCCGGGCGAATTCATCCTGCCCCACGCGATCGTGCATGATTCCAAGGGGCGGCTATACGTCGCTGACCGCAACAGCGGGCGCGTCCAGATCTTCAATCAAGACGGCAGTTTCGTTGATCAGTGGACGGGGCTGATCATGCCGTGGGGGTTGCATGTCGCCGAGGGCGATGAGATCTGGGTCTGCGGTTCATCGCCCCACTGGTGGCGTCGCCACAACAAGTACCAGGAATACAAGGACCAGATGTTCATGCGCTTCTCCACAGACGGACGGGCGCGCCTGATCTGGACCTTCCCGCTGGGCGATCCCGAAAACAAGAAGACCGGTGAAACTGTCGGCGCGCACTGTCTCGTGAAGGACGCGCGGGGGAACATCTACGTCGGCGACATCTACACCGAGCGCGCCCAGAAGTTTGTTCCTGTGACAACCCGCCCTCCGGCTCCCAAGAAGTGAATCGCCCATTTTTCCTGTTCGCGTTGTTGCCGTTGGTCGCGGGCAACCTCTATGGGGCGGAACTCTTCGGCCGTAACACGGAAGTCCCCTTCGCCTACCTGTCCGGCGGCGAACGTTCGTGGCAATTGACGGACCGGCCCCTCGGCGCCGAGGAACAACTGACCCTCCTCTCCTCGAGTCCGGACGGTTTGGCGATTCAATTGGATCGCAACGGCCGGATGACCGTGCGCGCGCGACCGGGAATGCGGGAAAAGCTGGATCTGGAGGTTCACCGCCACCGACCGGACGGCTCCCAGACGGGGCAGAAACTCAAACTTCTGCCCGCGCCTCCGGACCGCCCCATCACCTATCTTTCGGATCAGCTGGACGACCTCATCCGGATCTTCCGCGATTCAGCCGCGGGCAAATGGAAGCCGGTGACCCGCGACGGCTTCGATCAGTATTTCCGCCGGCTCCAGGCGCATGGCGTGCGGCGATTGATCGTCTGGCCCAGCGCCTTCCCGACCCTCAACGACCCGGAGAACTACGGATCGGAGAACTGGTCGCGTTTTGAGAAGCAGGCCCGGGCGATTCTTGAGGACGAGGAACTCAACCGCATTCTCTACGAGGATCGCGCCTTCGTCCCTTACGAATGGCACGGCCTGTTGATGCGCTTCCGACTGAACCCGGCCTGGTGGCGCATGTATGCGCAGAGCGCCGCGGATCACGACATCGCGCTCACGCTCAGCTATCGCCCCTTCGAGCACGCCTTGATGAAGTACTACGTCATCCCGGCCTTCGACGCCCGCGGCCGTTTCCTTTGGAACTTCCTTCCCGGCGCGAATCCGAAGGTGAACTTCAACCCCGAAGACGTGTCCTTCTCCCACTATCGCAGGATTCTGGAGGCGGTCAGAAAAGGACGGCATGCCCGGTTGCACAGCGTCACCTTCGAAGCGGTTCCCGAATCCAAGCCCCAGCCGATCGCCCGCGGGCATCTCCGCGTGTTCGCCGCGCAGGCGCCGCCCATCGCCCGGGATTCGTTCGTCCTGCTCCGGAATGACGACGGAGGCTTCCAATTGGTTCGTTTCGGAACGATTGCGGACCGGGTGGAGGCGCAACGCGTCGAATTGGAAGGCTGGTCACTGAACGTCAGGACCGACGGGGCCATCCAACTCGCGGGTCTGCAACAACCGCCCGATCATCGCTACCTGATTGTCACACGACACGGCGCCGAAGGTCTCGATCCGAGGTTGCCCGTGGAATTGCCGGTCGTCGCCCACTCCGTCGCCGGTTCCCGCATCGGACGCATCAACGCCCATTGGTCGCTCGCCGACACCAATGCCGAGAACGCCACGACCCGCATCGGCGGCATCACGGATACAGGCGGCTATCGGACGGATTTTCAGGCGATTGAAAATAGCTTTCGCCTGGTGCGACGCAGCGGGAAAGCGCTTCGCGCGCTGGGCGACGACGAGATTGTCATCGACTTTGGCTCCGACTGGTCGCCGGAAATGATGGACTACAACCGCTCCGCCGCCCGCCGGTTGGCGATCAGCGAGATCAGGACAGCGCTCGCCGCGCCCGCCTTCGATGAGATACTCATCAACACGCGTTCTCATACGCAGTTGGCCGGCTCGAACGGCGACGGAGAACTCGGCGTGCAGACGATCGGGCATCATCGGCGCCGGCGAAAAAACTATCGTCACCTCGGCATCGATCGGGCCTACGCGCCGCACTCCGTCGCGCAGGGGCCGTCCATTCAACGCCTGATCCAGGACGGTTCGAATTCCGCCATTGAAAAGGTCACGGACTGGCAGGCCGGCGAGTGGCTGGAAACCTGTCAGAGCGAATCGGACGGCTTCCCCTGGCGCTATGCCCGCAATGCGGCTGTGGCCGGCGGTGTCCGGCTGCTGCTCCGGGACCTGGAGCGGGAGTTTCCGGACATCCGCATACGCGTGATGATCCCGCCCCGCGCCGCCGTGGAAAATGGGGTCAAACAGGCGTTGGAGAACGAACCCAATCCCGACGGTGGGAATTACAGCGTGCGCTACTACGGCAATCTCTGCTCGGGCATCAATCAGATTCCGTCCATCGGCGAAGGCATGAGCATGCTCGACCTGACGGGGTTGCGCGCGGAACCGATGTTCCTCGGCCTTCGTGATTTGCCGGACGACGGCCCCATCAAGGTCTTCCTGGACGCCTATCTCCAGAACCAGTCCGACAACCACGGATCAAGCCATCGCGGTCCCAAGAGCTTCTTCTACGAAGCCCAATACACCCTGCGCAACAAGGACAAGACGGCTGCCGCCGCCAGACGCGAGGAGATCATCAGGAACCTGCTGGACCGGCCTGAAATCAATGAAGTGATACTCTACGAAGCCGCCAATTGGACCTACGACCTTCCTGTCGACGATCCGCATCGCCACCTGGATCACTGAGGCGTCGCAATCGTTGCGGACGAGATCCGCGGAAGCGGGCGGGGAGGGAGGCAGAAAGGTCATGAAACTGGGGCCGTTTTCCGGAACGCAACAGCCCGTGCCGAAAGCCGGCGCCGAGCGGCTCCGGGAATGCCGCTGGGAGCCCTGCGCGGAGATCACGCATCCGGAGGATTGGGTCAGCGGCGTTTATCTCGGCAAGCTCACCGCCTTGGAGGGAGACTGGCAGAGCCGCCCGGCCCTGTGCGCCCCCAAGTCGACACGGAACCCCAGGGGCCAGATGCCCCGGACTTGCGCACAGGCTTCAAGAGCAATCCCGAAAGAGGCATGGCCGCGTGGCTGTGTCATCGCAGACGACAGCTGTCGCTTGACGGTTCCGCTCCTCGGCTGACACAGCCGACGCTACATCTGTGAAGCTGATGCGATTGCTGTTCATGCGAAGGCCTGCATTTCCCGCCAGGGCTTCGCATGCGCGTCAAGATCAATGCAAATTCGAAAGCCTGCCGGTCGGCGCTCGCGGTTGGAGTTCACGCTT
>JAYPGD010000090.1:0-14794 GCA_038126655.1 Verrucomicrobiales bacterium | reverse complement strand
GGCGTCACGGTGAAGGACGGCCGCTTCGCCGGGGTCTGGCCCGCCAACGAACGTTTCTTCAAGACCATGCGCGGCAAGGGCGCCTTGATCGGCGTGGCCGTCGATCCGCTGAGCGCGCATGAGTGCGGCAACCAGCGCTATATGGCGATCCCCTGGCTCGATGCCTGCCTGACCTCGCGCCTGCCCAAGAAGTCCGGAGGCAGATTGAACCCCATGCCGACCAAGGACGCGTGGCTCGCTCCGTTGTTGGGCGCGAAGGCAACGCCGGCCAACCATTTCAAGGGCGACAAGGCCGCGGCGGTCTGGTTGCCAAGCGGGGCAATCGCGCGGTCCTGGATGCGCTATGTGCAGGACTCCAAGGTCACGGACAAGACGCCGCCCCCCGCGCCGTCGAATCTCAAGGTGAAAGGCGCCCAACTCACCTGGGAGGCGGAGGCTGATCTCGAAAGCGGACTGGCGCATTTCATCATCGAGCGCGACGGCAAACAGATCGCCACCGTGCCGGAAAAGCCGAAGAACCGCTTCGGCCGGCCGATCTTCCAAGGCCTGCAATACAGCGACACGCCGACTGTTCCCCTGGTCGAGATGAAGTTCACGGACAAGGCCGCCAAGGCCGGCGCCAGGCACGCATACCGCGTGATCGCGGTGAACACGGTCGGGTTGAAGTCGGAGTAAATCGCGGGTTGAGGGAGGCGTTCGACGCCAGTCGCCGCGGAACACAGATTCAAATCATGCAGACGCAATCGCGGAATCGAATGCGGCGCCTGATCGCGGCGGTCGGGCTGGCCTTGGCCGCCGGCCTGAACGCGGAGGATCTGGGCGTCCTGACCGACGAACCGGGCAAGCAGTTGGAGACACTGCTGATGCGCGACTTTCATGCGGCCATTGACCGACGCGCCGCGGCATTCGAGTCCATCAAGGGACGCGCCGATTGCGAACAATGGCAGAAGGACCGGCGGGATTTCTTCCTCCGGCAGATCGGCGGACTTCCGGCGCGGACGCCCCTGAATGCCCGCACGGTCAGGCGGTTGCAGGGCGAAGGCTATCGCGTCGAGAATGTCCTGTTTCAAAGCCGACCGAACCACCACGTGACCGGCAACCTCTATCTGCCGGTCACGAAGGGGCCGTATCCCGGCGTGCTGATTCCGTGCGGGCACAGCCACACCGGTAAGGCGGCCGGCGGTTATCAGCGGATGGGCATCCTGCTCGCGCGAAACGGAATCGCCGCCCTTTGTTACGATCCGATCGGGCAGGGTGAACGTTACCAGGCCCTGGATTTCGAAAAGACCCACGAGACTTTCGCCTCCGTTTCCTATCGCCTCGAAGTTCCTCATCCGCGCGTGCGCTTCCTCTGCACGGTCGAACACACCATGATGGGAATCGGCTCGATCCTGCTTGGCTCCAATGTCGCCCAGTATCGCATCTGGGACGGCATGCGCGCCATCGATTACCTGCAGAGCCGCGACGACATCATCGCCGGGAAGATCGGCTGCACGGGCAATTCCGGCGGCGGGACCATGACCGCCTATCTGGGCGCGCTCGACGACCGGATCGTCGCCAGCATGCCGATCTGCTATCTCACTACTTTCAAGCGGTTGATTGAGACGAAGGGGGCCCAGGACGGCGAGCAGAACATCTTCGGACAGATCGCCTTCGGCATGGACGAGGCGGACTACGTGATCATGCGGGCTCCGAAGCCGACGATGATCGGAGCCGCCACGCGCGACGCGACCTTCGACATCGGCGGAACCCGGGAGCTGTTCCGCGAAGCCAAACGCTTCTACTCCCATCTCGGGTATCCGGAGCGCGTGGGCATCCACGAGGGCAACCTTCGCCACGGCATGTACCTGCCCCAACGCGAAGCGGCCGCCCGCTGGATGCATCGCTGGTTGTTGGGCGAGGACAAGGTCATTCATGAAATTGCCCCGGAGTCCCTGCCCGATCCCATCAGCGACAAGCAATGGCTGGAGTTCAGCAAGGGCGACTGGACCCAGGAGGAACTCTATTGCACGCCCGAAGGTCAGGCTCTGCTGATGCCCGGCGAACGATCAGTCTTCCAGATCAATGCAGAGCAGGAGCGAACGCTCCGCAGGTCGCGCGAGGCGAGGTGGGCGAGGTCGAGCGCCCCGGTTATTCCATCCGGAAGATCGCTTTGGGCGGGAACGCCGATGAATTGACCCTGCCCGGCCTGTTGTTCGTCCCCGAGCGCCCCTCCGGGGCGACTATCCTACACCTTCACGGCGAGAGCATGAAGACTGACGCGGCGCCCGGCGGTCCGATCGAGAAACTGGTGAAGCGGGGGCATGTCGTTCTGGCGGCGGAACTAAGCGGCATCGGCGAGACGGAAACCGGCCTGGGCAAACGGGACTACGGCCGCGGTCGCTTCGGACGGGACTCGCAGGAAATCTATCTGGCTTATCTGCTCGGCGAATCCTTTGTCGGCATGCGCGTTCGGGATGTGTTTCGCTGGTCTGACTGCCTGAAACAGATCCCTGTCGCGAAGCGGACGGGAGGCGTTCGACTTGTCGCGAGCGGAGAAACCGCCATCCCCGCCCTGCACGCCGCCGCCTTGGAGCCGGACCGATTTGGGTCGGTCGATCTTCAAGGAATGATTCGAAGCTGGGCGGACGTGGCGGCCTCGCCGGTGAATCAGAACCAGTTGGTCAACGCCGTTCACGGCGCGCTGCGGCATTACGACCTGCCCGATCTCATTGGGCTCGTCGGAACGGAACGCGTCGCCATCAGGGAACCGGTGAACGCCGTGGGCGAACGCATCAAACCTGAATGACTGCCGCCCCTCCCGGGCCGGGCGACCGCGGCGCGCTCAGACCTTCTTGACCACGAACCCCTTGCGATACCTGCGGGTGAGGTATTTGTTCGCCTCGGGCTTGTTGGTGATCTTCAGTTTCCCGCCGTCGAACTCGAGCGTCTCCTTCGGGAAATGGGCGGCGACATTGCCGAGTTGCACGGCTTCGGTGAGGTGACCGCCGTATTCGAAGCCGTCGCTGGGCTGCTTGCCGCTGAGGCAGCCGTCGACCCAGCCGTGGTAGTGATTCAAATCCGGTTGCGGATCGATCTTGAAGTCCGGCTTGTTGACAAAGGGCATGGCCACGTGCGGCACGACGAGATTGCCGCCTTCGCAGACGAGGATGGAGCCGCCGCGGCGGGGCAGTTCCTGGCCTTCGGCGAGTTGGGCGATCTTGTCGTCGGGTTGAAGCCCCCCGTCCTGCCAGGTGATCTTCAATTTGTCGCCGGTGGTGAATTCGGTTCCTGGCAGCAGGAACCCCACCTTCTGGCGCGCGGGCCAAACCTCGTGATTCATGCCCGTGTTCTCCGAACGGACGCTGATGGGATCGCCCTTGATCTTGAGCGCGGTGTAGACCGGATCGAGCAGATGGCAGCCGAAGTCGCCGAGCGCGCCGGAGCCGAAGTCCTGCCAGTCGCGCCAGGTGAAGGGATGATAAACGCGGTTGCCGCCGTAAGGGCGCTCGGGCGCGACGCTCAACCACAGATCCCAGTTCAGTCCCTTGGGCGCCGGCTGGTTCTCCTTCTTGGAAGGCCGTTGCAACCGCCCGCTGTAGCCGTGTCCCGTGACCGCGATCCAGGAGTGAACCTCCTTCACCTTGCCGATCGCGCCGGAGTGGATCAGATGCGCCGTGGTGCGATAGGCGCTGTGCGAATGGATCTGGTTGCCCATGCGCGTGATGACGCCGGACTTCTTCGCCTGCCGCCGCATCTGCCGCGCCTCCCAGACCGTGCGGGTCAGCGGCTTCTGGCAATAGACGTGTTTGCCCCGCCGCATGGCGTCGAGACTGATGATCGCGTGCGTGTGATCCGGCGTCGACACGGTCACCGCGTCCACCTTGTCGCCCAGGGTTTCGAACATCTCGCGGTAATCCTGGAAGATCTTCGCCTCGGGAAACTTTTTCTTCACCTTGGCCGTGCGGCTCAGGTCGACATCGCAGAAGGCCACGCTGTGCAGTCGCTCATGGCTGGTGATCTGGAGAATGTCGGAATAGCCCTTGCCGTCGGCGCCAATGCCGGCGAACTGGAGTTTGGAATTGAGGTTGCGACCGCTGACGATGGCGGGGGCGGCCAGTGCGGCCGTGGCGGTCGTGGCGAGAAAGGATCGGCGGGAAAGGCGCTTTTCTGAGGTCATGCCGGGAGTGTGCCCGCCGATCGCCAGGGATCAAGCAGATTGAACCAGGGCAGGCCTTTGCATGAGGTCGCAATTGAAACTGGGATGAGTTTGGAGCTTGGATTTCGTACCCTCGCCCCACGTCGCGATGTTCACTGCAGGCGAGCCTGCCTCATCCCAGTTCCAATCACGCCCCACGCATGAACAGCATTCGCACAAGGTTCACAGATGCAGCGTCGGATCTGTGAGCCGAAATGCGGAACCATCATGCGACAGCCGTCAAATGCGCTGACACAGCGCATCTACACCAACTCCTTTGGGATGGCTATTGCAATGCAACTCAATCGTCCGCCGCGCAAACAATGCTCGCGCGCGCCTCGCGCCATCGGGTAGAAACCATGCCATGGCATTCCGAAAGATCCTCCTGTTGGCCTTGGCCCTGCCTCTGCCGCTCACGCTTTCCGCCGCCGAGGTGCGCCTGTCCGAACTTGACGATCGCATCCGCATTGAGATTGATGGGGAGCTGTTCACCGAATGGCGGCACAAGGAGTGGCTGGCCCCCTATTTCTATCCGGTGATCGGCCCCAATGGCGAGGGCGTCACCCGGAACTTCCCCATGAAAAAGGGCGTCCCGCACGAATCGCAGGATCATCCGCATCATCGATCCCTGCGCTTTGCCCACAGCGACGTCAATGGCTTGAACTTCTGGTATTGGCGCCCCGGCAAGGAACGCGAACTTTCCACCGCCGAGATCAAACTGGAGAAGATCGAGAAACTGCGCTCGGGAGAAACGGGCGAGTTCATCGTCTGGAATCGCTGGCTCGATGGCGAGAAACTCGTCCTCCGCGAGCGCATGCACATCCGGGTGACCCCCCTGAAGAACCGCCAGACCCTGATGGACTACGACATCAAGCTGATCGCGGGGGACAAGCCGGTGACCTTCGGCGACATGAAGGACGGCGGCATGTATGTGCGCGTCGCCGGGACCATGAAGGCCGAGGGCCATCGTAAGAATGCCGAGGGCAAGGTCGGCGGGACCATCCTCAACAGCCGGGGGCAGAAGAATCGCGACGCCTGGGGCAAGCGCGCGGAATGGGTGGACTTCTCCGGGCCCGACGCCAGCGGCGGGACGGTCGGAGTCGCCATCTTCGATCATCCGGGCAACCTTCGGTTCCCCACCCATTGGCACGCCCGCACCTACGGCCTGCTGACCGCGAACCGATTCGGGCAGGACCACTTCGACCCCGACTACAAGAAGCCGCCAAAGACCTCCTGCCGCCCCTATGGCGACAAGTGCCCCGCCTGCCAATCCCGCAACGGCGACTACACCATTCCGCCCGGCAAAAGCCTGGAATTGCGCCATCGCTACTACTTCCACCATGGCGACGCGGAAGCCGGGAAAGTTGCGGCAAGGTATGAGGAGTATGGCAGGGGTGGATTGGGGTCGAATTGATGGAATGCCCAAAGCTGACATTGAAGACATGAAAAAAATGAAATTCAGGCCCGTTCTTGGAACCTTGTTGTTTCTTGTGGGCATCGTTGGCGGCGGCGCCTCCGCCCAGGTGAAGGATGGCCGGTTCCCCGTGCAATCGAATCTCCGCGCGGGCGTGGCCAAGGCGGACATCACGCCCGCGAAGGTCGCCGGAATTGAAACCATCGGGCATCGGCGGGTGGTCACCGGTCTGCGGGATCCCTTGCGGGCTGGCGTGCTGATCCTCGACGACGGGGAGACCAAGGCGGCGATCGTCACCCTGGACCTGATCAACGCCTATGACCTGATGGTGAAGCTCGTGCGGGAGAAGGTCGCGGCCGCCGCTGATGTTCCGGCCGCCAATGTCATGGTCACCGCCTCGCACAACCATTCCGGCCCGCCCTGCGAGGAGGATTCGCCTTACGTCCGCAAGGTGGCGGACAAGATCGGCAAGGCGGCGAAGGAGGCCGCGGTGAACATGCGCAAGGTGTCCGTCGGCTACGGCGAGGATGAAATCAGCTTCAACATCAACCGACGCAAGGTCATCGACGGCCGCGCGGTCGTTTCCCTGAATCCCCAAGGCCCCAACGATCCGCGCGTCAAGGTCCTGCGTTTCGACGACGGCAAGTCGCTCACGCCGATGGCTGTCGTCATGCATGCCGTGTGCCACCCCTGCTTCTTCACCTGGGGCGACAAGGGCACCCAGCCTTACGCGAAGGGCTACCCCAAGATGAGCGCGGACTTTCCCGGCGACGCGCAGACCTTCGTGGAATCAAATTACGCCGACAACACCAGCGCGCTCTTCCTGCAGGGCTGCGGCGGTGACATCCGACCCAACCTCCCGGGCTATCCCTATCGCTGCGCCGACGAAGCCGACATGCAATGGGCCGGCCGCGGTTTGGGAAGCGCCGTGGTCCGAACGTTGGCCGACGGTGTGCGTCGCGAAAAGCTGCGCCAACGGCCGACCTATTACCCGATCCGCGTGGCGAGTTCCGTGGTGGAGCTGCCCGGCAAGGAAGGCCCCGTCGAGGCGGAGATGATGGCCATGAAGGTCGGCCCCTATCTCTTCCTGACGATGCCGGGCGAACCCATGGTCGAATACGGCTTCGCCATCGAGAAAGCGATCGGCCCGCGAGCCACGCCAATCATCGTGGGCTACGCCAACGGGGCGCTCGGCTACATCGCCACGACGGACTCTTATGTGGTCGGCGGTTATGAGCCCAACCGCTCGCCGCTCTCCCCCTCGGCCGAACCCGTTATTCTCCGCGAACTTGGCCGCCTGGCCGACAAGGTCATCGGCGATGTCTTCGAGTCCTTTTCCAAGCATCCCGAGGATGTGAAGAAGCGCGAGGCCGAGGAGAAGGCGCGGTTGAAGAAGGACTGAAGGGCCGGCCCTTCGCCATCGCTCCCTGATGAACGCCGCCGAGCAATATCAGTCCGAGGGCTATCTGGTGGTGGAGAGCCTGCTTTCCAGCGGACACGTTTCCCGCCTGCGCGCGCGGATGGATGAGATCGCCAATGGAGAAGCGACCGGCTATCCCGCCGGCGATATCGAGTTCGAACCCGGCGGCGGCGCGATCCGAAAAATCAACCGCTGCGCGGAGAACGACGAGGTGTTCCGCGCGCATGCCGGGCATCCCGCAATTCTGGACATCGTGGAGTCGCTCATTGGATCGGACATCAAGTTGTTCGCGAGCCAGTGCTTCATGAAGCCGCCGGGCGGAGTGGAAAAGCCCTGGCATCAGGATTCGGCTTACTTCTGCATCGAACCCATGGAACTCGTCACCTGCTGGACGGCGCTTGACGAGGTCACCATCGAAAATGGCGGGATGTGGGTGATCCCGGGCAGCCAGATGAATGGTCTGGTCGAGCATGGTCCCTGGAGTCTGGGCGATCGGGTAGACAAGCAGGCGTTCCCGCAGGAGGAGTCGGAGCAGCGCCCGATCGAAATGCCCGCCGGGGGATGCTCCTTCCATCACAGCATGCTGCTGCACCGCTCCGGCCCCAACCGGACGGACCGGCCGCGGAGGGGCCTGGCCGTGCATTACATGTCGGCCCGTTCGAAGTGGACGGACGCCGCGAATCCTCAACCAGAATATCCGCTCCTGCGCGGCAGGGAATACGCGGGCTGCGTTTAAGACAGGTTCATTGCTTTCCGGGCCACAAAGAGGCGCAGGGGCGCGTCTGACCCGGGATGTGGCTACATGAACGGAGCGCGACTGTGTCGAAGACCGGCCGCAGCAGCGCGGCAATTTGACGGCGTCCAGGTCTGGCCGCACGCGAACCCAATTCTTGAGTTCCTGCGGCTGGTCCCGAGGCCGGGACACAACCGCGCTCCACCCAATTGCGGCCGCGCCCGAATTGCGTCCCGCGCCAACTCCAGTCTTCCATCCCAAGGCTCGCGCTGGAATGCTGCGACAAGCCCATGAAACCCGCCCACATCACCCGTCGCCGATTCATCGAAACCGCCTCCATGGGAACCGTCGCGCTCGCCACAAATTCGTTGGCGGCGGCGGCCCAGTCCTTCGGCGAGAACGACCATTTTCACTACCGCCTCGCCCCGGCGCATCCCTACATCGATTCGCAGCGCGACAACCAGGCCTTCGGCTTCGGCAAGGGGAAGATCTTTCTCTCCGAGGACAACGCCAAGACCTGGCCTGTCAGTCTGGAATTCCCCGACGCGGACAACATCACCTTCAGCGTTTTCCTGAAGAATGGGAACATCCTCTTCGCCACGCTGAACAAGCTCTTCCTCAGCGCGGATCGCCTGAAATCCTATCGCGAAATCACGGTGAAGGGTTTCGACGGCGGTGACTACCGGCCCCACACGCCGCGGAACCCCAAGCTGCCCGGCTGGTATTTCCATCCGCTCGATGGCGCGCACACCTGGGAGATCGACGGCCGCGAGATGCTCGTCTGGGGCAACTACTGCAACGTCCTCGGCGGCCCCGTGCCGGTGAACATCTACTACTCCACCGACCAGGGCGAAACGGTGAAGCTCGCCTATGCCTTCGGGCAGAACCCGCAATTCCAGGAGAAGAACTCCAAGACATTGCTCGGCAATCCGGACAACAAGACGATCTGCCGGCACATCCACGCCGTCGCCTACAACCCCGCCGAGAACGCCTTCTACGCCAGCACGGGCGACATCGATCGCGGACACGGCCACGAGTGTCATTGGTTGCGCGGCGAATACAATGCGAAGGCCGACACGTGGAAGTGGAAGCCGCTCGTGTCGGTGAATTCCAACTCCCGCTTCAAGTCCGGCGGCATCAACTTCGTCGACGGCAAACTCTACTGGGCCGCCGACGCCAACGGCCGCGTCCCCGCCGGACAACTGCATGACCGCGGCATCTTCCGCTGCGATCCGAAAGACCTTCCCGACAAGAGCAAACACGAGATGCTGTTCAATCCGATGTTCGAATCGGCCAACATGATCATTGAGGACAACACCATTCTCTCGGCCCACTACGCGCCGGCGTCGCCCTACTTCACCGGTTTCATCATCTCCAACGACAGGGGCAAGACCTGGGCGCAATATGATCTGCGACAGTTCGGTCGGCGTTCGCCCGTGCGCTTTCATCGCAAGAACAGCGACGGCTGGTTCCGCGTCGATCTGCGCAAGGGCTGGATCGAACGGGGCGAGGTCCTGTTCATCAAGCCAAAGGCCTGAGCATGAAATCGATTCACAGTTTGTTCGGGGAGCAATCAGAAGCGCCAGGCGACATTCCCAGTGTTGAAGTGGAAACTGGCCAAGAACGGGGCGCGGAATTGATTCCGCATCAACTTCCGAAATCCCGGTGTTGCGAGACATGCCCAGACCTTGAACGTTCCAACGTTGAAGCGGACTCAAGTCCGCGCCCCAATGATGGCGTCTGCTCGACGCCGTTCACTTTCGCACACACATTCCTTCTCGGCGTTCTATTGCTGCTGTTGGCCGGCCCAAGTCACGCCGCCGACAACCGACCCAACATCCTGCTGATCATGGCCGACGATCTCGGCTATTCGGATCTCGGTTGCTACGGCGGCGAGATTGAAACGCCGAACCTGGATCGCCTGGCGGCCGAGGGCATGCGCTTCACGCAGTTCTACAATTGCGCAGTCTGTGTCGCGACGCGGGCGGCTTTGCTGACGGGGCTCCATCCGCGAGTAGTCAGCCGGAACAACCAACGCATCCGACCCGACATGATCACCCTGGGCGACGCCATGCGGGCCGCCGGTTATGCGACCGCGCTCACCGGAAAATGGCATCTGGGTTCCAGCGCCCCCAACCGGCCCATCGACCGGGGCTTCGATGAGTATTACGGACTGATGGACGGCTGCTGCAATTTCTTCAATCCCGTCAAACCGGATCCAAAATTCTACAACGGCGGACGGGTGCGCCCCTTCGCGCACAATGACCGGCCCATCAAGAAATTCCCCGAAGGCTTCTACACGACCGACGCCTTTTCCGATCACGCGATCAAGACCATCCGGCGATACGCGAAGGACGCGCGTCCGTTCTTCCTGCACCTCTGCTTCACCGCGCCGCACTTTCCATTGCACGCGTTTCCGGAGGACATCGCGAAGTACCGCGGCAAATACGCGGACGGCTACCTGGAACTGCGCAAACGCCGCCACGAACGGCAACAGGAACTGGGCCTGTTCGAATCGACTCCCGTTCTCACCCCGGCCGAGAACAGGAAGGGCGACTACCGCTACGACTACGACGTGCCCGATTGGGACCAACTTCCGCCGGCGGAGCGGCAACGCGAGGAAGCGCGCATGGAGGTCTACGCCGCGATGGTCGACCAGATGGACCGCGGCATCGGTCGTGTGCTTGCCGCCCTGGATGAATCCGGCGTCGCGAACAATACATTGGTCATGTTCCTCTCGGACAACGGCGGCTGCGCCAGTTGGCCGTCGGGTCGCAAGGGCCAGGAGGAAGGATTCTTCAGATACAACGAGGGCATTCCCGTGGGCGACGGGCGCGGTTACGAGTTCGTGGGCAAGGGCTGGGGCTGGGCGCAGAACGCGCCCTTCCGGCAGTTCAAGACCTGGACCTACGAGGGCGGCATCGCTACGCCGATGATCGCCCGCTGGCCGGGCAGGATCGCGGCCGGCTCCATCACGCATCAGGCCGGGCACGTCATCGACTTCATGCCCACCCTGCTGAAATTGGCGAAGCGTGATTACCCCGCCGAACACAAAGGCCGAAAACTCTCGCCCGTCGAAGGCCGAAGCCTCCTGCCGGTCTTTCATGGGAAGCAGCGCGCACAACACGAATCCATGGCCTGGGAACTCTTCGGAAACCGCGCCATCCGCCAGGGCGATTGGAAACTCGTCTGGGGCGCCAGTGAAAAGAAGTGGGAACTCTACAACCTGAAGAGCGACCGCTCCGAGAGCGCCGACCTGTCAGGCAAACATCCTCAACGCGCCGCCGCCATGGCCAAGGATTGGGAGACTTGGCGGGAACGGATGCAACGGTGAACCCCGCCTTTTTCTTGGGTTTTCGCGACGCTCGATTTTGTGCCAAGCTGCCCGGCATGAAACGCCTTCCCATTCTCGTCCTTACGACCTGCATCTGCGCAACGTCCCACGCCGCGCCCATCAAAGCCGGCTTCGCCGAGCGCGACATCACGCCGAAGATCGGCATGGAACGCCCCGGCGGCTACGGCAAGGTTTTTCACCGCGTGTTCCACGACGCCTGCAAGGCGCGGGCGGCGGTGTTCGACGACGGAAACAAAGCGGTGGCCCTGGTCGGTCTGGACGCGCTCTTCATCCGCAAGCCGAGCGTGGATCGGGTGCGCGCCGCCATCGCGGCCAGGACGAGCATTCGACCCGAGGGGGTCTTGATCGGCGCGTCGCACAGCCACAGTTCCGGACCGGTCGGCATGATCCTTCCCGGCGAATTCGATCACGCGAGCGAATGGATCCAGGAACTCGCCTACAAGCAGTCCTCGGTCGCCGATCCGGTCTATTTGAAACAGATGGAACAGGGGATCATCGACGCCGTGGTGGAGGCCTTTGAGAATCGGCAGGCCGGCCAGATCGGCTTCGGACGCGGACACGAAGGCGAAGTGCAATTCAACCGCCGCTTCCACATGAAGAACGGCATGACCTACACGCATCCCCGCTACGGCAATCCCGACATGCTGGAACCAGCCGGCCCCATCGATCCCGAAGTGGGCGTCATCGGCGTCTGGAGCGCGGACGGAAAGGAACTGCTCGGCTGCGTGGTGAACTGGGCCTGCCACGCGACCACCAGCCCCGGCGGCATCTCCGCCAACTACGTCCACTATCTGGAGAAGGCCCTGCGCGCGGTGATGGGCAAGGACATCGTCGTGTGCTTCCTCAATGGCGCGTCCGGCGACATCACCCAGGTCGACAACAACTCCCCCGTCCGCCAGACCGGCGGCGAAGCCGCCATCAAGGTGGGCGGCAGCGTCGGAGCCGAGGCGGCGAAAGTCCTGCTCAAGATGCAGACACGCGGAACGGAAGCGGTCATCGATCACAAGTTGAAGACGCTGAAAATCGCCCGACGCAAACCCAGCGCAGAAAAGCTCGCCGCCGCGAAGGAACTCGCCGGCCGCCCACGCAAACCGACCGACAACGTCACCGACTGGATCTTCGCCAAGGAGACCCTCATGCTCGATGCGCTCATTGCCAAGGAACCCGTCCGTCAGGTGGAGGTGCAGGCGATTCAGATCGGACCGGCCGTGTTTCTCACGACCCCGGCGGAGTATTTCTGCCAGTTCGGCCTCGACCAGAAGAAGGCCAGCCCCTTTCCCTTCACCTGGCCGGTCAGCCTGGCCAACATGCTTGTCGGCTACGTGCCCACGGAAGAGGCTCTCGGCCCCAAGGGCGGCGGCTACGAAACACGCCTCACCAGCTACAGCAATCTCGTCCCCGACGCCGGAGCCCTCATGCGCGACGCCGGCATCGATCTCGCCCGCTCCATGAAACCCGGAGAACCGCCCATAGCGACGAACCCCATGAAGTTCACCGCCCCTTGGGCCTACGGAGCCGTGCCGCCAGAAGTGGACTGAAGAACTGAAACCGTAGGGCACGTTTGGCATGCAAGGTGGAATGTTTCAAACGCATCACTTCGGGCGTTCTTCTTCAGGAGTTATTTTCCTTTCCCATTGACCCCTCGGTTCAACAACGACACCTTCCGTTCCAATTGATATTGGAGAAACGAAGAACTTCCTGATACCCCCGGAAGGAGCAGGGGTATCAGGGAAAATCGACCTGGTTCGGCTCAGAAATAATGCCATCCGGATTCGTCATAATACGAGACGGCAGGTGCTTCGCTCCACGATGGGCAGTCTATGATGAAGCGATTAGGGCGGCCATTCGCCATCTGCCACTGACGGATTCTGGCTCCGAGCTCCGAAGCTGGCTTGAGTCTTTGATTCCCACCGACGAGGACACGGACACGATCGGATATGGTCCGTGGCTGCGAGCGAAAGATGAGAAGATCATCGCGCGCTACATTGATTTGCGGTGTCTCACTCACGAGAATCGTACGATGATCGAGGATGCCGTCTTGGCCGCGCATGCCGCTGGAGATGGTGAGGAAGGCTTTATCGAGGTATTCGCCGACATGGTTCGTCGTCGCAGAGATGGCGAAGAACCGTTGTCACTTTCACACTGGACCAAGGTCGAAGCCGCCCCTGACGAGAGAATTGGGCCGGGATGGGGCACGGCTGAAACAAACGAAGCCGAACAAGGCGGTGGTGGACAACCGGCTACCCGCTCCGAGTCAAAATGACCCTGTTCAGTTCAACACTTATCCACATCCGCTGCGCGGGAGAATGGAATCCCCCCTCCGAGGGAGGGGCGGCTTAATCCTCCGGCGGCAAGTCCCGACGTAGCGCAGCGAAGGCGGAAGCCGAGAATGAGGATCGAGCCAGGGTGGGTTCGTGCGACATGACAACTTTCGCTCCATCGCCCCCATGTCCCGCGCCCGCGCCAGTTCAAGATCCTCGAGCATCCCGCACGAAGGGAGCCGCACCGGTCTGTGCCTCACGCAGCCTAGGCGCCCAAAGATTGACGAAACGGGCGACCGGAGGTTGCATGTGGCTTGTGAAGCGGGAGTCAACGAACGGGGAAACAACGTGGCTGGAGGCCAAACCGGAGGCAGCCCATGCGGTCGCCGCCAGGAAACCTCCATGCTTTCCCCTGTCGGGCAGTGACTCGGCCGCGGGCTCAGCGGTTTCGCTCAACATCGGCATATCCGCCATGCGCTCTCAAACCCAAACCCTGCCAGCGCCAGGCGCGCATGGCGGATACACCGCTTAACGTTATACGGCTTGGACTCATGAAGATCTTCGAGTACCGAACCGATCCTGACGCATTCAGGTATCTGGACATTACCGAAGAACTGTTTGAGGCAACAGACGCATTCCAACGCGGCCCTTTGTCTAGCAAATGGCGTCCCTGGCGGGTGGACATCAAGGGCGAGCCTAAGCCCATGCCAGACCTGTTTCAGGTAGACCACCGCATCCCAGTGTTCACGCAGAAGGCACTCGAATGTCTACGGCCTCGCCTGGCCAGTCACATCGAGATCCTCGAACTTGAGTGCCCAAACGCGGAACTCTTTGCCGTAAACATCTACAGGCGTTGTGATAGCCTGATTCCAGCCGAATCTGATTTTCGAGCAAACCGCTTTGGAAACATCATCGAAGTCAACCAAGGCGCTTTTGATCATGCTAGGGTTTCAGATCAGGGAATGTTTGTCATCCCGAGGCACGGTAGCGTGTTCATGACTGAGCCTCTGTATGACACAATCCAGGCTATTCACCTCTCGGGTCTGCGGGACACGGAGGTCGGATGCTCAAACTGCCCCTAAGGCGAGGTGGGCAATCGCCGCATAACAAATCGATGAACCGGAGCGGAAAACATTGGCGTTCTGCTCGCTTCGCTCGGTAAAATCGAATGTTTTCTGACCGGTTATCTCAAACGTTCGGCTAGATAGTATGCCTACCATGGAGGTCATCAGCGTTGGTGCCGGAGTCGGACCTTACACCCAGCCTGCCACTCACTTCGCCCAGCGCTGCGACAGTGAACCCGTTTCGGATCGCAGCCTCTTCGAAGACGACTTGAAGGAACTCGATGGTGTGATCATTCACTTCGGGGACTACAGCGACACCCCCAACGATCCATGCTGGTTCTGTGGGCACTTCGTTGAGTATTTGGAAGAT
>JAYPGD010000089.1:343-14804 GCA_038126655.1 Verrucomicrobiales bacterium | reverse complement strand
GGCGTCGGTCGCGGGGGATCTTCTGGTTCACGAACCAATCCTGCAGTTTCAGCGGAGATGGCATGCCGATGGGTTGAAAGCGGTCCCCCGGACGCCAGTGGCGCACCAACAGTTTCCGGCCCACCTTGTCGGCGTCGAATGTCTCCCGATCCGGGGCGTTCCGGGGCGCTCCCGCGCCTGCGCGGGAAGCCCGCCGCTTCCACCCGATCGTGGTTCCGGCAAACTCGAACTCCCCTGTCGTTCCGCGCAGTTCCACGATGAGTTCCCGGCTGGAGAACGAGCTCCCGCGGGAGCGTCGTTCGCGCAAGGCGCCCTCGTTTGAGCGGGAAAGCTCTTCCCCGCGCGCAATGGAAATCCAGGTTTCAGGACGAAGGCGCAGTTCCTCGATCAGGTCGAAGCCGGCCTCCCGTCCGCTTCCGATCAACTGCAGCCGCAGGCACTGCCGCTGCACTGCCGGATGCAGGTTCTCGAAACGCGTCCGGCGTCCGGCCTTGAGCCAGCGGCGCGCCAGTTCCTCCACGCAGGCCGCATCGTCGGCCACGATCCGCTGCGACTTCCGCAACGCCCCGGTCACGTTCCGCGCGAAGGTCTCGTTCAGGAAGGGGAGCGCCTCGTGACGCGCCCGGTTGCGCTCCGGTTCGCGCGAGGCGTTGGAGGAATCCTCGCGAAAGGCGATCCCCGCGCGCCCGACAAATCCGGCCAGCTCCGTCCGGGTCAGGTCGAAAAACGGCCGCACAAGCCGGAGCCGGGCGTCCGCGGGAGAGGGATCGCTCCAGCCCATCCCCGCGAGTCCTTGCCCGGCGCCGCGGATCAGGCGCAGGATGAACAGCTCGAGTTGATCGTCGGCGTGATGCGCGAGCGCGACCGATGCGGCGTCCGCCTTGCGCGCGACCTCCGCAAGGAAACGGTGGCGCGCGTCGCGACAGGCCATCTCCATCGATTTCCCGCGGACCTTTCGGAGCTCCCCCGCCCCGGCGCGCGCCGTCTCGCACGGCAGCCCCAACGACTTCGCCGCATTCCGGACGAAGCGTTCGTCCGCAGCGCTCTCGGCGCCGCGCAGACGGTGGTTGTAATGGGCGACCGTCAGGGTCCATCGGCGGGAAGGCGCCAGTTCGGACAGGACGCGCAACAGCGCCATCGAGTCCAGCCCGCCCGAGGCCGCCACGACAACGCGCTCATCCGGGGGAAGCAGGCCGTGCGCCTCGAGAAAGGCGGCGACTCTGTCAATCAGGGCGTCCATGATTCAGGAACGGCGGAAGGCTCTCGGTCCGGCCGTGGCGCCGCCCGGGTGTCAATGCCGGGCAATGTCCGGCGCTGCAGACGCAGACTGCATTCATTTCCGCGCGCTGTCAGATTCTCTCACGCCCCTCGAAGCCGGCGTCCAGATCGTGCCAGTATTCCACATCGGCCTCCCCCTTTTTCCAACAGAGGAAGACCTCCTTGCCGCCGATGAAGGCGGGGAAATCGATCAGGCCGCGATCGAGGTCCTTGATCTGGATGTCGCGGGAGTGAAACTGCGCAAGCGCCTCCTTGATGTTCACCAGCGTGCGCGCCACGTCGCGCACGCGGGAGCCGCCGCAGTCGACGCCCTCGGCGGTCAGCCGGGCCAGCGGCTCCTCCAACCGGACGAGCCGCTCACGCAGCAGTGTCAATTGGTCGAGCCAGACCAGGATCCGGGGCAGGAGCTTGCGCGCCTCTTCGCGCGTGTAGTGCTTTTTGAAGCGGCATTCCATCAGGGAGTCGCCGGGGCGGCCTTGGTCTCGGCGCCGCCGCCGAGCTTGGCGGCGATCGCATCGTCGGCCTCCACCGCGACCGCCTTTTTCCAAGCGTCGCGAGCCTCCTTCATTCGTCCCAACGCGGCGTAGATGTCGCCGAGGTGGTCGAACAGGACCTTGTCCGCCTCTCCGGCAAAGCGCACGGCCTTGAGCTGCCAGTCGAGGGCGGCGGCGGGGTCGTCGAGCTTGTGCAGGACCCAGGCCATGCTGTCGAGGAACGCGGCGTTTTCCGGCTCCTGGTCGACGGCCTTCCGGATCATCGTCCGGGCCTCGGCCAGATTGATGTCCAGCTCCGTCCACATGTAGCCCATGTAGTTGAGCGTCTCGGCGAACTCCGGCTCCTGTTTGAGTCCGATGCGGAAATACCGCTCGGCCTTGCGGAACTGTTTGTTCCGCTCAAAGGCCGCGCCCATCTCGTGGTAAAAGAAATGCGTGAGTCGCTCGGGCTCGGCGGCCTTGGCCAGCTTCTCCGCGGCGACGAAGCTCTCGCTTGCCTCGTCATGGCGGTCCTTCCGCTGATGGATCACGGCGGCGGTGTATTCCATCGAGAAGCTGGGCGGAAACTTTTCGCGGGCCCTGGCCAGCGTCGCCAGCGCCTTTTTCTCGTCATCCTCGAAGGCCTGCAACCGCGCCAGCTCGTAATAGGTGAGCTCCTTGTCGGGTTCGAACAGCAGTGCCTTCTCGTAGTGACGTTCGGCGGTCTTGTAATCCTTGCGTTCGATGGCGATGTGGGCGAGTTGGACGTAGATCCCGCCGGCGGCGTCCGGGCGCCGGCCTACAAGGTAGTTCAGCTGCTTTTCCGCAAGCTCCCACTTCTCGTTGCGGAGGCAGAGGTCCGCCAGTCCAAGCCGCAACCGCATGGAATCCGGAAACTGCTCCAACGCCTTCTCATAGACGCCGATCGCGTTGTCGACGGCTCCCGCAAGATGGTAGCCGCGGGCCAGACGGTCGATCAGCGCCGGGCTGCGCGAGTGTTTGACCTCAACCTTGTCCAGCAGCCCGACGGCAAAGTTCCGCGACTCCCGGTGGATCTTCTTGTCCTGATTGGGAATCCGGCAGGCCTCCTCGGCGAGCGCGAACAGGTTGTCCTGCGATTCCGGCACGGCCTTGCGGGCGTCCCTCAGGGCCTGGAGAGAGCCCGCGAAATCCATCTTCTCCCGATGCGCCTTGGCTAGGAATATGTAGGGCGGCAGCTCGGTCGGCGTCTCCCGGATCGCCTGGTGGATCGCCGCGATCGCCTCCTGCTGGCGGCCGAGTTCGGAATAGACAATGCCGAGCAGGCCATGGATGCGGCCGGTCGCCTTTTTTGTCTTCACCGCGTTCTCCAGGACCTCCAACGCGCGCTCCGGTTGCTGGCGACGGATGAAGCGATCCGCAACGGAGATGACCAGCCTCTCGCGGGAGGGATCGGCGAGCGCCGCCAGGTGGAACTGCTCGAAGGCCTTGTCGCTCTTGCGATTCAGCTCAAAGATCAGGCCCGCCGCGAAGTGTCCGTTGGCCTTGGCGCGGCGTTTCGCCTCGTCCTCGAGAAAGAGGTCGGAATCCGGCGGGACGACCTCGTTCGGATAGTCGGGAAAGTCGGAAATCGAAGGCGGCTGGATTTCAGCCGCCTCCGCATGGAAGAAGGAAAAAAGCGCGACTGGAACGACAATGGAGCCGGCCAGTCGTTTGAGCGTCACCCGGGTGTTGATTCTCACGGCCATGTCAGGCATGCGCGACCATACAACGACGGGCGGCAAAAGCCAACCCGTCGGGCGAAGCTCCGGCAAGGAGGGGGCGCCAAGGCGCCCTTATTTCTGCCAGGTGCGCTTCTTGTGCCGATTCGCGCGCAATTGCTTGCGACGCTTGTGCTTGTTGATCTTCGTTTTTCTGCGTTTTTTCAGCGAACCCATAATGTTTCAGGTCTTTTGTTTGCCGCTCAGTATACGATCTTGTTCAACGGATACTCGATGATCCCCTCCGCTCCAGCGGCCTTGAGCTGAGGGATGATTTCGCGGACGATGTGTTCGTCCATGATGGTTTCCACCGCCACCCAGCCGCTCTGGCCAAGGTGGGAAACGGTTGGATTACGCAATGCGGGCAGGGATTTCAACAACTTTGCCAGGTTTTTTTCGGCAATGTTCATCTTGATCCCGACCTTGGCCTCGGCGTCCAGGGCGCCTTTCAAAAGCATGGCGATGATCTCGACCTTCTCGCGCTTCCACTTGTTCTTCCAGCTGTCGCGATTCACGATCAGGCGCGGCGTGGAGGTCATCAGCTCGTCGATGATGCGCAGCTTGTTCGCGCGCAGGGAGGAGCCTGTCTCCGTGATCTCGACGATGGCGTCGACCAGTTCGCGGGCCTTGATCTCCGTGGCGCCCCAGGAGAATTCCACCTCCGCCTTCACGCCGTGCTTGCGCAGATACTTCTTGGTCAGACCGACCACCTCGGTGGCGATGCGCTTTCCTTCCAGATCCTTGACCGACTTGATCTTCGATTCCTCCGGGACGGCCAGCACCCAGCGGGCCGCCTGTCGCGTCGCCTTGCTGAACAGAAATTCACCGACCTCGTGAACCTTGGAGCCGTTCTCCTCGATCCAGTCCTTCCCGGTGATGCCGCAATCCAGGTAACCATGATCCACATACCGGCTGATCTCCTGCGCGCGGATCAAGCGGATCTCCAGTTCCTCATCATCGACATACGGCACGTAGGAGCGGCTGCTGACGCGGATGTTGTAACCGGCCTTGGCCAGCTTCTCAACGGTCGCGTCCTGCAGGCTTCCCTTCGGCAGCCCAAATCTCAAAATGTTCTTCTTCTTGCTCATCAATTCATCGCCTTCCCGCTTCCCGGCGCCGTTCAACCGTCAGTGAAAACCGCCGCTGAACGCCGCCCCAAAGCGAAAGGGCCGACTCATTTGCCAGAGAACCCAGCCCTTGGCCACCTTTTTCCTTAAGTTTTTGCAGCGGGTTTGGGCGGGTGAGGGTATGAGGGGGTGTGAGATTCGGGTCGTCCTCGAAGAGCCCGGGGGGCTCAGGGCCTTCGCATGGACGGCAATCGCAGCAGCTTTATAGATGTAGCGTCGGCTGTGTCAGCCGAGAAGCGGAACAATGGCGCACCAGCTGTCGTATGCCCTGACACAGCGCACGCTGCAACTTGTCTTTGGGGATGGCTCTTGATGGTCATGCGTGAGCCTTGCCGGGGGCCCCGAACGGTTGACGCAACAGGAGGTCGTTTGTCGAGGAGGAGTGAACGGGATTCAATCGATCGCCAACGAACCCTCCGCGATCCGCTGCAGCGTCGCCGGATACAGCGCGTGCTCGGCTTCCTGGATCCGCGCGTAGAGCGAAGCCGGCGTGTCGTCCTCCAGGATCTCCACGGCCCTTTGCGCCAGGATTCTGCCGGTGTCGATGCCCTGGTCCACGAGGTGAATGGTGCAGCCGGTCACCCTCACGCCGTGATCCAGCGCCTGCTTCCAAGCCTCCAGGCCCGGAAACGACGGCAGCAGGGAGGGATGAATGTTGATCACCCGCCGCTCGAACGCGCGCAGGAACTCGCCCTTGAGCACCCGCATGAAGCCGGTCAATACGATGTAGTCGACGTCCGCTTCGTGGAGCGCCTCGACGAAGATCCGCTCGGCGTCCTCATCGAGCTTGGTTCGAAAACCGCCCGGCGGGATGTACCTTCCTCGCAGCCCGAAGTCTGCGGCCTTCCGCAGCGCGCCCGAATCCTCGACGTCGCTCAGCGCGATCTCCAGGGAGGCATTCAAGGCGCCGGAGCGACACGCGACAGCCAGGGCCTCCAGGTTGGAGCCCTTGCCGGATGCCAGGACGCCGAGTCGCAGTCGCTTGCCGTTCGCCATGTCGCGCGCTTGATACCAAGCGCCGGGGAAAAGCCCAAGCCTTTCCCGAGTCATCCGGTCCCGTCATTCTCCGGACGTCCGGGGCGCCGGGGCGGTCGTCGTCGTCGCGCCCGACAGCATCCCGCTTTCCGCCAGCCGCCCAGCGAGCGCGTCGGCGACCAACTGATGCCCCTCGGCGTCCCAGTGTGAGGAATGCCCCGCCTTGAGCTTCGCGACCGGGATTCCAAGGCGTCGAAACGCGGCGTCGAGATCGAAGTATTCCACGCCTTGCAGGGGTTCGATGAGTTCGCGGAATTTCCGGTCGACGAGGTCTCCCGGTTGGTCTTCGTAGAACATGTAGGCGCCGAATTTCATGACCAGGAAGCGGGCGTTGTGTTCCCGGCATCGTTTTGCCATGCGGGCGATCAACGCCGTCGCCAGATCCAGCGGATTGCCGTCGAATTGGCGCGCCTCGGCCGCGACGCCGGGCTTTGGAACGGGAACATTGACCAGGGTCAGATTCGTGTCCGCAAACAACGGCTTCTGCAGGCCGTACTGGACCGAATGCCGGATGTTGTCCGGATCGTTGTAGAGAAAGAAGGCCAGCACGACGAGGTCCGGAGAATACCGGAGCCCCTCGCTCTCCAGATACAACAGCTCCTGGTCCGTGCCCCAGCCGGAGACGCCGGCGTTCAGGACCTCGACGTCCCGTCCGTTCGACCTCAACCCCGCCTCCAGCCGCCCGGTGAAGATCTCCTCGTCGGACACGCCGTAGCCCCAGGTGAAGGAATCGCCCAGGACGAGAATGCGGAACATGCCTTCCGGTTTGGCCAGGTCACGCTCGCGGTCGCGCAACCCGCGGGAGTTGATCGTCAACGTCCGGTCGTAGGTCGTGGCGCTCCAGTTGGGGATGTTCCTCCAACCCAGCGTCTCGTCGTAAAGGTAGCGATGGCCGGTCAATTCGTGGCCGGGCTCCTCAAGATAGATCCGCGGCTCCTGGATTCGAAGCGACGGCAAGGCCCCGTCTCCGCCGTCTTCAATCGTCAACCGGTCCTGCCGGAATAACAGGACGCCGATCGCCAACAGGCCGAGAACCGTCGGGATTGCGACCGCCACGGTCCGGACCAGGAGGACTTTTGTATTCCGACGCATGATCGGCCGCTCCGGATCAGGTCTTGCCGTAGCGTGCGAGGAATTTTCCTTCGGCCTCCATGCTGCCGATCAGGATGATGTCCGAATCCGCCTCCAGCAGGGCGGTCGGTTCAGGGTTGATCTGCATTTCCTTCCCGTTGCCCACGGCGATCACGCTGCAGCCGGTCTTCACGCGAAGGTTGCTTTCGATCAGGGTCCTGCCCGCCAGCGATTCGGGAAGCTTCAGGCGAAAGACGCTGAGCCCCTCCGCCAACATCAGGATGTCGCTCCGTTGCAGCAGGTTGAAGATCACGTTCGCGCCCATGCCCGCGTAGGACAGCACAAAGTCCGCCCCGGCGCGATGCAGGCTCTGCACATTCCGCTCCAGGGTCGCGCGGCTTATGATCTGGATGTCCGGACGCAGCCGGCGGCAGTAGATCGTCAGGTAGATGTTGGTGTCGTCGTCGTGCGAGGTGATGATGACCGTGTGCGCGTCGCGCAAACCGGCCGCCTGCAGGGTCTCGAAATCCGCGGCGTCGCCCAGCACGTACTTGTCCCGGTTGCGGATGCGGTCCTTGCGCGCCTCCACGATGCGATAGTCGATGTCGCGTTCCTCCAGGGCCGCCCCGGTCGCGCGACCGACCCGCCCGCCGCCGACAATCACCACCGGCGCCTCGGTCCGATGGTAGATGCAGAAGAGTTCGTCGTAGTTGGCGAGCTGCCGTTCCGAACCCGCCAGCACGAGCACGGTGTTCGCCGAGATCTCCGTTTCGGGATGGGCCGTCTCAAACTCCCCGCGCTCCCACACGCCGATCACCGAGATGCCGGCCATCTCGCGCAGCCGGGCTTCGGCGATCGTCTTGCCGACCAACGGCGTGCCGTTGGCCGTGGCCTCGGCGATGAACAACTGGTCGAACTGCCCGATGACGTGCGCCACCGCGTCGCCGCCCATCGTCCGGCGGGCCAGCGCCTGTCCCATCATCTCGCCAAACTGCACCACCTTGCTGCAGCCGGCCAACTGCAGGACGTCCAGCGACGACTCCGTGTTGGAGGTGCCCACGATGGGAACGTCCTTGCTGGTCTCGCGCACGGTGAAGGCGATGTGGGTGTTGACGACGTCCGTCCCGGTCGTGACCACCATCGCCGCATGTTCGATGCGAAGCTTCGCGTAGGTTTCGATCCGGTCCGGCTCCCCCACCACGACGCTGATGTCCTGGTCATGGAAATGCAGGGCCTCGTCGGGATCCGGCGTCACCAATGCGTAGGGGTAGTTGTATTGTTCCAGTTTGGCGATCAAGGCCGCCGTGACCGGGTCATGCTTCGTGATGAGCACGTGGCCCTCGATGTCTTTGGGAAGTTCCCGGGGCGTCCTTGCCGCCTGCTGCGCCGCCATCCAGGGCGCGTAGAAAAACTCGATGAAGGTGAAGGGGAGGATCACCAGCAGGAACAGGATGCCGGATCCGAGAACGAGGATCGAGAACGCCCGGCCGGTGTCCGTGTGAAAGGTGATGTCGCCGAACCCCAGCGTGGACATGACCGTCAAGGTCCAATAGAAGCCGGTCAACCACGTGTGTTCCTGTCCTTCGCGGAGCATCAGGATGTGAAACATCACGGTGTACATGATCACCATGACCGCCAACAGGAGCAGAAACCGGAGCAGGAGAGACAGATTCCGCTTCCCCCCGCCTTGGCGGACAAAATGCGGAAACATGGAAAACACTGCCTTCATCGATTCTCTGATCGGCCGTTTCTTCAGTCGGGCGCGCCGGACCGGTCCGACATGCCGGGAGTTCTAAGGCGACAAGCCCGGCAGGTAAATGACAACTTCGCCTCCTTTTTGTCAGTGGCGCGGCGGATCAGTATCTTCGCCACAACGAGGGCATGAACAAGACCAGCACGGCGAAGAATTCCAAACGCCCCAGCAGCATGAACATCGTCAGCGCCACTAGGGTCGGCGGCGACAAATGGGCGAAGTTCTCCGTCGGACCCACCGCCCCGATTCCGGGGCCGATGTTGAACAGGGTCGCCAGGGTCGCCGAGAAACTGCTGTCCAGATCCAGTGTCGGCTCCAGCAGGCTGACCGCGCCCGTCCCCAGCGCCGCCACCACCGCCGCAAACCCAACAAAAAACACGGTCTGCAGCTTGAGCTGCTCGCCCACCGAATCCCCGTTCAAACGCAGCGCGATCACCTGGCTCGGTCGAAAGGCCGACACGATCTCCAGCCGCACGACGCGCGCGAACAGCAGCCAGCGGCTGATCTTGATCCCCCCCGCGGTCGATCCCGCGCAGCCGCCGATGCACATCAGCAACAACAGGATCCACTGCGAGAACGGCGGCCATTTCCCGTAGTCCTCGGTGGCAAAGCCGGTCGTGGTCACGATCGACACAACCTGGAACAGCGACTCCCTCGCGGCGCGCCAGAGGGTATGCTCCCCCAACACCATCAGGTCCATGGAGAGGACCACGACCGCCACCGAGACAATGGCCAGAAACAACCGGGTCTCCTCCTCCTGCCGCCAACGGCTCCAGTTCCCCCGCAACAACCACGCATACAACATGAAGCTGATCGACCCGAGCAGCATGAACAACGTCAGCCACAGCTCGACCCCGGGACTGTCGAAGGCGGCCACGCTTTCGTTGTGCGGACTGAAACCGCCGGTCGACACCGTCGCAAACGCGTGGCAGATGGCGTCGTAGAAACTCATGCCTAGGAGCATCAGTCCGGCAAAGCAGGCGATCGACAACCCCAGATAGATCTGCCAGAGGCGCAGGGCCACGTCGTGGATGCGGGCCTGCAATCCCCCGCCGGACCGGGCCGAGGATTCATGGTGGAACAGCGCCTTGCTGCCCACCCCCAGGTACGAAAGCAGCGCCACAAACAGGACCAGGATCCCCATCCCGCCCAGCCACTGCGTCAACGAGCGATAAAGCAGGATGCTCCGCGGATACAGATCCAGGTCCGGGATCACCGTCGACCCCGTCGTGGTGAAACCCGACATCGACTCGAACACGGCCGCCACGAAGCCAAGCCGCGGCTCACAGAGCATGTAGGGCAGCGCGCCGAAGATCGCGCAGAGCAACCACCCCAGACCGACCACCGCGATCGCCTCCTTGCGCAGGATCTCCTCGCGGGCGCCCGCCCCCAGGATCAAAAGCACGACGCCCGACGCCAGGGTGATTCCGGCCGACGCCACGAACGCAAAGGTCGCGTCAGCGCGCGTGTAGGTCTCCCCGAGCGCCCACTCGAAACCGAGACAGGCCAGCATGGCGGCTGCGACAAAAAACAGGAGGACCCCGAACAACCTGCTGAGAAGGCGGTAATTCATCAGGAGGTCAACAGCTTCACCGCGGCCTTGCGGGCCTCCGGAGCCACGATCGCATAGACCGTGTCCCCCGGTTCGATCGCATCCTCGGCGGCGGGCACAAACGCCTGCTCCCCTCTCAGGATCGCCACCAGCCCGCTGCCTTGCGGGAGCTTGAGATCGCACACCCGGGTCCCGACGACGCGGCCTCCGGCGCGCATCACCGTCTCGATCACGACCACCCCGCCGAACAGGTTCATCACGATGTGGTACTTGTCTTCGGTGACGAAGCGCAGCAGGTCCCGGCCCGTGGTCACGCGGGGGCTGACCGCGCCCAGGATTCCGAGTCGCTTCGCATTATGGGAAATGATGTCCGCGTAGTCGCCCCGTTGAACCAGCGCCAGGCAGTAGCCCGTCCCCAGGGACTTCGCCTGCAGGCAGGTCATCACATTGTCCTCGTCGTCGCGGCTCGCCGCGATGAAGAAGTCCGCCTCGCCGACCCGCTCCTCGCGCAGCAGTTGCAGCGAGGTCGCGTCGCCGTTCAGAACCACCGTGTGATGGAGCGTTTCCGACAACTCGAGACAGACGGCCTTGTCCGGTTCGATGATGCGCACGCGGAAGTTCTGCCCCTCCAACGACTGGGCGAGGGCGAAGCCGTATTCGCCGCCGCCGAAGATGACGATGTTCAACTGGCCGGGTCCGTCCGCGGTCGGCTGGAAGATCGGCAGCGCCTGATGCAGCTGATTCGGCTCGCCGAAGATGGTGACCAGGTCGCCCACCTGCAGGATCTCGTCCGCCGAAGGAATCAGGCTTTCCCCGTGCCGCTGGATGAAGGCCACCCGGACGCGCGCGGGCAGTCCCAGCTCCTTCAATGTCTTCTCGGCCGCCTCGCCATTGGGCGAAACAAAGGTCTGTTGCAGCTCGATGCGCCCCCGCGCCAGCTCCTCGACAAAGGACTTCTCCGGATTGCGCACGAACTTCGCCAGCTCAACCGCGGCCAGCCGCTCCGGACTGAACAGGTAATCGACCCCGAAATGCTCCCGGTAGTTGAACAGCCACTCCTCCCGCTGCACCGCAAAATGAACCCGCGCCACCGTCTTCTTGGCGCCCAGCGACTTGGCCATCGACGCCGACACCAGGTTCGTGTTGTCGTCGCTGGTCAGCGCGAAGAACAGATCGCACTCGTCCACCCGCGCCTCGGCCAGGGCCGACACCGACGCGCCCGACGAGGCGACGATCATGGCGTCCAGTTGCTCGTCCAGTTCCGCCGCCAGGGCTTCCGACGACTCAATGACGCAGATATCGTGGGATTGGTTGGACAGGATTCTGGCCAGATGCAGCCCTATTTCCCCCGCGCCAACAATGATGATATTCATGAAAGGGGCGGGACAATACGCCCATGAATCGTGTCCGCAAGGGGAAATCCGCGCGCCCGTTCACCCATGCGCCCAGCCGCGATCGGCAAGGATTTCCTGCCCGGTGATCGCCTTGCTGGCATCGCTGGCGAGGAACAGGACCACATCCGCGATCTCCTCCGGCTGCAGCAGATCGGGCGTGCATTGCGCGTCCCGGAGCATCCGTTTCACCTTGCCCGTGACGAATTGATCCAACTGCCGCTCGGTCATGATCCAGCCCGGGGAGACCGTGTTCACGCGGATCCGGGCCGGGCCCAGTTCCCGCGCCAGGGCCCGGGTGAAAGCGATCACGCCCCCTTTTGTGGCCACGTAGGCGCTCATGTTGTCCGGCGAAATGTGGAATGTGATCGAGGAGAAATTCACCATCGCACCGCCCCGCTTCTTCATCCACGGCGCCGCGTTCTGCGCGGTGAAGAAGAAGGACCGAAGGTTGGTCGCGAACAGGTCGTCCCAATCCGCCGCCGTCATCGTGTCCAGCGTGATGCGCGGATCCCGCGCGGCGTTGTTGATCAGGGCGTCGATGCGTCCCTCCTTCGTCCCGACCTGCGCCAGCCAGGCCTTCACCTGCGCTTCGCGTCGGAGATCCACCCTCTTGAAATGCGCGCCGTCGCCGAGTTCGGCGGCCAGGGCCTTTCCGGCCGCGGCGTCCGTGTCGCAAAACCACACCCGCGCGCCCTGTTCGTGAAACCGGCGCACGGTTGCCGCGCCGATGCCGTTGGCGCCGCCGGTCAGGACGACCACGCGGTTCTTGAGCTCCGGATAAATCGCCATGGCGGCAATCCTATTGGGGGACGAACCCCTCGGCCAGCTGCTCCGCCTCGTCGAAATCCGCGTCGCTCAGCTTCTCCGCCAACAGCGGGATCCGCTCGCCGGCCAGCTTGTCGTCCTGCTTCGCCGCGATCAGATACCAGGCGTAGGCCAGGGCCTTGTTCTCGGGGACGCCCTTGCCCTCCTCATACAACAGCCCCAGGAGGGACTGCGCCTGCGCGTTGTTCCGATCCGCCCCCAGCTTCAGCCACTTAAACGCCTCCTTGAAATCCTGCGGCGCATCCTTCCCCTCGTAATACCGGTGCCCCACGAAATATGCCGACTGCGCATGCCCCTCCTCGGCCTTCGCCTTCAACGAATCCAGAAAGGACACCGCCTGCCCCACGGCGTTCGTCATGTCCTCCGTCGGCGCCGCGACAAAACGATTCGTGTCCGGCTGATACGCGCTGAGCCGGTCCTTCATCGAAACCATCCCATCCGGCAACTCCGCCTCGGGCGGGGGCGGCGGCTCCGTGGATTCCGTCTCCACGACGACCGGCCCCGATTCGACGACCGCTTCCTCCTGCGATCCACAACCGGCCGTCATGCCCGCCGCCAGCGCAATGACAACGGCTTTCCTGATCGTCTTGCTGTTCCAATACATCGAACTCATCCGTCGCACCCTAACGGACTTTCCAAGGAAATCAAACCTCCGCAAAATCGCTTGCCCTGCGCTGCGACTCTTCCCTATGGAAACATGCGGACTCAACGAATTGCGGAATCGCCCAACACGTTTTCGATCTCAGCCAATCGTTTCCTGAGCCTGTCGGCTTCGGAGGCGAGGTTTTTGCGGAGACGGTGGAATTCTTTGAGGGGGTCTGAGGCGATGTGGTGATGGTGGCAGCGCCGGCGATGTCTGGTCAAGGGAGCTGGTCCAGCTTAGGGCCACCGTCAGGTTGTATTGCGGTATGAACGTGGTAGGATTCCAGTCACTCGACCATGTTCTTGCAGTTGGGCAAATCATCAACCGACCGGATGGGGGCGATTATTGCGTCCGTCAGCACGTTGGCATTTTCGGGGTTCATGTTCTACGCCTTCGCCTCTCTTGTCCCACGGGGAGACGGGGAGTTTGTCCCGACGATGTTCAGGTTCCTCATGCTGGAGGTCTACTTCGCTTCCTCACTGTTCGCCTTGTTGGGGCTGATATGGGGCATGTTTGCGCCCAAGTGGATGATTGCGTGGATTCAAACGGCGGCTCGACGTGCGGTATTCCTCTGTGGGGTTGTCCTTCTCGCAGGTGTTGCTGCGGGACTCTATTTGCTCCTTCTTCAATGAGGTGGTTTAGCGGGTGGAATGAGTTCCGACTATTAATCGAACCTCGAAGACGAAATTCGCAAAATCATTCGTTCGCTCCCGCCAGAAGATGGGGACGATGAGCCGCACACCGTGAAGTGTGGGATAGAGGATGAAGCGGGGGTCTCGATTCCCGCTGCGTTCGTCGACGCCATTGACCGCATCGACCCTGTTCAGGAATGCAGGTTCCACGACTTGCTTGGTGAGCTGTGCTACGTCTTCGCTCGGGACAGCAACAAATGCCCACACACTCTGAATATCCACATGGAAGGGGCGAGTATCGAGTTTGAGTTCTTGGACGGTGAGCGTGGGGACACGAATGCCCCGAGTTCGTAACAACGAGGAAGGCAATGCAACTGGGGAGAGAGAACATTTCGTTGCTCAAGCAATTAGCCGAACAGGGAGATTCCTTCGCTCAGAACAGACTGGGGTGGATGTATGCCCATGGCAAAGGCGTCCCTCGTGATTACAACAAAGCTCTGGACCTGTTTTGAAAGGCGGCCAGTCAAGGAAACGGCTCGGCTCTGTTCAACCTTGGCTGGTTGTATGAGATTGGGCGAGGAGTGTCACAGGACTTCGGACAGGCGGCGATGTGGTATCGGAAATCAGCTGAGACGGGTCATGTAAAAGCGCAATACGAAGTCGGGCGGGTGCTTTACGATGGTGAGGGCGTCGGTCAGAATCACGATGAGGCTACAAAGTGGTTCGCCAAAGCTGCTGCGCAAGGCAACGCCTCTGCTCAGCGTGACCTCGGCGTTGCTTATGCGTATGGCAATGGGGTTCCACGAGACTTGGTAGAAGGTATGAAGTGGGCCACATTGGCAGCGAATCAAAACGAGACGCTGAACGGAGAATGTCGGGACGAAATCGCCAAGATGATGACTCCCGAGCAAATTGCCGAAGCCGAAAAACAAGCGATGG
>JAYPGD010000089.1:0-333 GCA_038126655.1 Verrucomicrobiales bacterium | reverse complement strand
GGAAACCACTGACTGGATAGAAAACCGTAAGACATGGAAGAAGACGAGAACAGGCCCGCAAGCCCGAAGAGCGTTCCGGGCAAGTTCTACGTGAACTGCAATTGCCTTTGGCACTCAGCCTGTGCCGTAGAGGCTCCGATGCTGTTTGCGGAAGACGAGAAGGAATCATGGTTCTACGTCAAGAAACAGCCAGCTACGGATGATGAAATTCAACTCATGCGGGATTGCATGGATATTTGTCCGATGGGCGCAATCCGTGATGATGGAGACACTTTCGAGGGGGTGTAAAAGTCTTTCTGTAAATTGGTCTTTCGATGTCTGCTCCTCCAACCC
>JAYPGD010000088.1:3858-14835 GCA_038126655.1 Verrucomicrobiales bacterium | reverse complement strand
ATACGTGCGTTCCAGAATCCGTCGAGCCGGGGCGGGTGTCAAACTTGGAAGCGGAGCGCGTCCAATTTGGATTTTGGGTTTTTTGGGGGATTTCGGACTTGGAGCTGGGGATTTGAACCGCAAGATTCCCCCGTTGCCCGGGAACGACCGGGTGCTCAACCCTACAGCAGATCATCCTATGTTTGAACTTACTGGAAAGAACGCCGTCATCACCGGCGCGGGCTCGGGAATCGGGAAGGCGATCGCAACCCTGTTTGCGAAACAGGGCGCGCACGTGGATATCCTGGAAATGAACATCGAGGCCGCCAAGGAGACCGTGGAAGAGATCAAGGCCGCGGGCGGTTCGGCGGAATACGAGCATTGCGATGTTTCCGACCAGGCCGAGGTCATGGCGGTGTTTGACGGCCTGGCGCAGCGGCGCGGAAAGATCGACATCCTGGTCAACAACGCCGGCATCGCGCATGTCGGCAATGTGCTGAACACTTCGGAGGAGGATTTTGACCGCGTGTTCAAGGTCAACGTGAAGGGCGTCTACAACTGCCTCAAGGCCGGCGTGGGCAAGATGGCGGAATCCGGCGGGGGCGTGGTTCTGAACATCGCTTCCACGGTGTCGTTGATGGCGATCGACGACCGCTTCGCCTACTCGATGAGCAAGGGCGCGGTGTTGACGATGACTTATGCGACGGCGCGCGATTTCCTGAAGCAGAACATCCGGTGCAACGCGGTCTGCCCGGGGCGCATCCACACGCCATTTGTCGACGGGTTCATCAAGAAGAACTACCCGGACAAGGTGGACGAGATGTTTGAAAAACTTTCGTTGGCCCAGCCGATCGGCCGCATGGGCAAGCCGGAGGAAGTGGCGTCGACCGCGCTGTTTCTCTGCAGCGACGAGGCTTCCTTCATCACCGGTTGCGCCTATCCCGTGGACGGCGGGACGGTGAATATCCGGTAGAGGGAGGCGGCTTGACGTGCCTTGCTGCGCGTTTGAAAACGTCCCTCCGGGGCGCAACGCAATCTGCTCGATCACACCGGTGGTTCCAGGCGCTGACGCGCCTTCCACACACCGGCTGCCTTCTGATCGTCCCTTTGGGACCCGTCTGTAGTGTGGGCTCTGTGAGCCCATTGCGACACCATCGCCTGACACAGGCGACGCTACACCTTGTCCCTACGGGACAAGAACGGGAGCAACTCACCTGCCACAGATTCGACCACCCACTTTCATTTACATGGCGCGGCGCGTTGGCTGGTTTGATGCTTGCGTGGCGTTGGGGAATAGGTTGATATCGGGGCGCAGTTCTTGGAGGGATCGGCTGCGACATCACCCGTTTGAACCACGTTTCAGAATGCGAGGAGTATCATGGAGTCCGATCAAGAACCACAGCCGAACGCGAACAAAAGGAGAAGTTTGAAGATTGCCGCCGTCGTCGCTGCGATCGTTGCAACAGGCATTGCCTATGCAGCGTTGCGCGATCCGTTGTTCAGCGACGCCTATTCGGCGCGCAAGAATCCGGAATACGACACCTGGCTGAAAGAGAACATCGGGGGTGGGCGCCGGAGCCTGTACTATTCCGCCGAGGAGTTCCGGAGTTGCCAGTTGACCAACGTCCGGGGGGAGTTGCGCTTCATTCTACCGTCTCGGCGGCACATGCGCATCGTGAGCGAGGTGGAATCCCTTGAGCGTGTTTCCCATGGAGGAACTGGGAAGGCGGGGCGGGGACGGTTGGAGATTCGCTATTTGACCCTGGCCTGCGATATGGAGTTTCAGGGGCCATCAGGAAGAATGGCAACGCCGGATTTTTATAGTGTCGATGGGGAGCGGATACCGGAAGGGGATTTGGATGAGATTCTGGGAGGGGAACCGCCGCGATTTGTTAATGCCCATGTGCATTCGCCAGTATTATGCGTCGGGGTCAAGGCGTCGAATGTGGGCGCGTTCAAGATTAGGAATGCGGGAATCTTTGATGCCCGAACCAAGTGGCCGCAGACTTGGTTCGGCTGGGGAACGGGGCGGATCAATTCAACCTTGATCGAAGTTGAGCAGCGTTTGAGTCGCTTTCATGTTGGACCGGTGGAGGTGTTCCTTGATGTCGTCTTCGGGGAGGCAGAGGCCGTCAAATTGCCTCCGAGACGCATGGTCACGCCGGAAGCGGTCGCCTCTGGGTTCGCCGTATTGGGCGCAGTGGATGGAGCGCGATGGGGCGCGTTTGGGGACCGATTCGAAGAGGGAAGGCGTTTGGCTCATCTTATGATTATGAAAGAGGAAGGCACAACGACATTCGTGGTCTTTGCCGACCAAGATGCGGATTTCGGCATTGAATTGAACGACGGAAAGGAACTCGCAGTCGATACGCCATTCCGTTGGGAAAACGTTCATATCCTCCAGGTCGCGGCTCCGTTGAAAGAAATTCAACATGTCCTGGTGAAGCCGTATTCCCACGCCAAGCGTTTCGTGTTCGAATTGAATTCGCTGCCCGGGCAGTCGCATGTGGACGACTCGGCGCGCAATCTGGCGGACCGGATGATTCCCCATGCCCAATTCCAGCATCCCAGGGGAATGTTGACGCTGATGGCGTCCCAGATGGACGCCCATTTTGAGCAGCCATCGCCGCCGCTGGCCGCGTTCCAGGATTTCAGCCCGTGACCCTGACGAATACGACACCCCGTGAGATTGCGGAGTTGTTCCTGAATTCGGTGACGAACTACAACGGAGTGAGATTTGATCGTAGCGAGAGCCGATTGATTCTCAAACGCCCCCTCAAGGATGTCCTGCGCGAGAAGATCGACAAGCTGATGAATTGACCCGCGCGCCGAGATCTTGCAGCCTTTGATGCATGAATTCAGGCATGTTCTCCCATTTCTCCCGTCGTCGTTTTCTCCGCCAAACCGCTGCCGCTTCCGCCGTGGCGACCTTTGGGTTTCACATCCGCAAGGCCGACGCCGCGCCGGGCGCAAAGATCGCGGACACCCGCGTCATCAGCAAACAGCCGGAACTCTATTGCGGTTGGCCGACCCTGGCGCGCCGCGCGGATGGCGAGTTGCTGCTGGTCTGGTCCGGAAGCCGGGAGTCGCATGTCTGTCCGTTTGGGACAGTGGACCTGATGCGGTCCAAGGACGGCGGCGAAACATGGTCCTGGCCGCGGACGTTGCTGGACGGGCCTATTGATGACCGCGACGCCGGCGTGGTGGAAACGGCCAAGGGCAGTATCCTGGTCACGACCTTCACCTCCTTGGCCTATTGGGATTACACCCTGAAGAAGGTCGTCGATAAGAAGGAAGGGGAAGCGGGCGCGTGGCCCAAGGAGAAATTGGACAAGTGGCTGTCCGTGCATAACCGGATCAGCGAGGAGGAGCGACAAAAGGAACTGGGGCAGTGGATGATTCGATCGACCGATGGCGGTGTGACCTGGTCGGCGCGCTATTCCAGCATCGTGAACAGTCCGCACGGGCCGATCCAGCTTTCAGACGGACGATTGCTCTACGCGGGCAAGGAGCTTTGGACCGGCGACAAGCGCGTTGGCGTCTGCGAATCGAAGGACGACGGCCAGTCCTGGCAATGGCTGGCGGACATTCCGACGCGGAAGGGCGACAATCGGAAGGATTACCACGAGCTCCACGCGGCTGAGGCGAAGGATGGGACCCTGATAGTCCAGGTCCGGAATCACAGCAAGACGCATCACCGGGAGACGCTTCAGTGCGAATCCAGCGATGGCGGCAAGACCTGGACCGAGCTCCATTCCATCGGCGTCTGGGGGCTGCCTTCCTACCTGACGCCTTTGCGGGACGGGCGGCTGCTGATGACCTACGGGCATCGGCGCAAACCCTTCGGCAATCAGGCGCGCGTCAGCGACGACAACGGGAAGACCTGGTCGGAGCCCTTGATCATCTCCGGCGACGGCGCGGGCGGCGACCTGGGCTATCCCAGCACAGCGGAGATGGACGACGGCACAATGGTCAGCGTTTGGTATGAGAAGATGTCCGGTTCTCCCCGCGCGGTATTGAGGCAGGCCCGGTGGCAGTTGGAGGGGTAGTGGGGGAAGCGCGGGATAGTTCCACGCGCATCCGGCATTGTCCCGAAGGGACACCCGAGAATAGCCCGGCGTTTCAACGCCGGGTTGTATATCGAACGGTCAAAGTCCCGACGGGACGGCTGATATCCTCACTGGCAACGAGGGATCAGTCGTCTTTGGGACTGGTGGTTTATGGGCGCTTTTCCCGGCGTTGGAACGCCGGGCTATTATCAGTCGTCCCGCTGGGACGGTTTCAGCTGGATTCGCGCTGCGCGGTGGCCGGTCGGGATTGATTGGGTCCGATGCGAGCGGCTCCTTTCAAAGCCCGCTCTCAAACTCGCGCACTTCCTCGAACATTGTCCGGCCCCGCAACAGCATTCCCAATCTGGGCTTGCGCTCATTGTAGACCTCGACGGCATCGGCGTTGGCATAGCGGAGGAAGAGGATGCGGCGGTCGCGGTCCTTGGAGAAGTTTCCCTCGGACTTGTGCAGCAGGTGGCAATGCATGATCAGCGCATGGCCGGCTTTCAGCGGGGCGGGGATCGCCTTTGATTCATCGGCAGCCATGTTGATCGCGACGTGGTTGGCCTTGTCCTCGGCCGTGTGTTTGAAAGCGGTCTGTCCCAGCTTGTGGCTTCCGGGGATGAGTCGGAGACAGCCGTTGTCGACGTCGGCGTCGTCGAGCGCGGTGAGGCAGGTCAGGGCGGTATGGGGTTCGAGTTCGCCGTAGGCATTGTCGTGATGCCAACCGAAGGACTGGGTGTTGCCGCGGAGCTTGAAGGTGAGTTGGCTGGTCGCGGCCTTCACATTGGGGCCGATGAGTTGTTCGGCGACATCCACGAGCGGCCCGCGAAAGTAGTAGTCGCGAACGATCGGCGCGTGGTGGTGGATGTTGATGAGCAGCGCGTTGTCGAGCCACGCGCCATTCGGATCGAAGGGCCCCTTTTCCTTTTCCCATGCCAACATGCATTGGCGACGCATCGTGGCGAGGCCTTCGTTGGTCAGGACCGGGCCGAGGGTGAGGAATCCCTGTTCCAGGAAAAGGCTCACCTGCTCGTCTGAAAGGCGTTGTGGATTGAAGTTCATTTCGATTCGGCGGGATCGGAATTCACGAAGGCGGGTTTTTCCCCGGGCGCGGGGGAATTGATGAAGGTGCCCTTGGCGAGGACGGCGTCCCGGCCTCCATTCGCGTCGATCAAGGCTGCTTGATCGGCCTTGGCCCGGGCGTCGATCTCCTCGGGCGAAACGATCTTGCGGAGTTCGGCTTCAAGGTTCTGAAGGACGGCTTGGCTATCGGCGTTCGCGGCCAGGTCGTGGACCTCGTCGGGGTCCGCTTTCAAGTCGAACAATTGCGGATCCTGCCCCGTGTAGTGGATCAGTTTGTGGTCTCCTTTGCGGAGCATGAACTGCGCGCTGGTCGAGGCGACGGCGTGGTATTCGCTGAAGGCGACGCGGTCCATGTCGTCCGGTTCGTTGGCGATTTGAAACAGGGACCTGCCGGGGAGGCTGGCGTCCTTTGTCGCTGGCTCACACCCAAGGCAGTCCAAGGCGGATTGGTGGACGTCGATCAGGTTGGCCGGCGTCCGGCAAACCCCGCCTTCCGGGACATCGGGCCCGGCGAGGATGAGCGGCGCTCCGGCGGATTCCTCATACATCGTGAATTTTCCGTAGAGCCCGCGGCGGCCGAGGCTCTCGCCGTGGTCGGAGGTATAGATGATGCGGGTGTCTTCGTTCAGGCCGTTGGCTTCAAGTGAATCGATGACGCGGCCGAGTTGGCGGTCCATCCAGGTCGTCGCGCCGAAGTAGGCGGCCATGACGCGGCGGATCTCCGCCTCGCTGAACGGTTCGTCGCATTGCATGACGCGGCGGAATTCGTTCAGGGCCGGATGATCGGGCCAGTCCTCACGCCGCCATTGGGGCGGCATCGGAAGATCCGGGTGATGGAAATATTCATCGAACAAATCCGGCGGGCAGATGTAGGGCGGGTGCGGGCAGACGAAGGAGACGAAGGCCGCCCATGGTTTGTCGTCGCCCTCGGACTTGCGCTTGGCGGCGTCGGCCAGCCATGCCTCGGCGCTGTCGGCGATGCGGCGGTCGTAGTCGAGATAGGTGGATTCCCCGCCGCGCGCGCTCTTGATGGCTTCGCGGTTGCTGGACCGAACGGGGATGTCCTCTCGCAGGCTGGACATGACGTCGCCGACGCCGTCCACGACGTTCAAAGGAATGTGATGTTGCGCGTAGCCGTCGGGGTCCTCATTGAAGCGATGGTGCAGCTTGCCGATGGATTCCACGCGATGTCCGGCCTCGATCAATTGATGGCCCCAGCCTTTAACGGCGCCCTCGTAGGGGTGGGCGTTGTCCCAGTAGCCGATCTGGTGGACGTACTGCCCGGTCGCAAAACTGGCGCGCGCCGGCACACAGATGGGGCAGGGTGTGTAAGCTGAGGTGAAGCGGGTTCCGCGCTCGGCAAGCTTGTCCAAGTTCGGCGTGCGCACGACCGGATGACCGGCGCAGCCCATGGCGTCGCGGCTGTGCTGGTCGGACATCAGGATGAGAAGATTGCGGCGGTCCATGGTGCGGGATGCGGGATGCGGGGGATTCGAGATCTGAAATCTGGGATTTGAAATTGGAAGGACGCGCGGGGTTGTTAGCGGAAAGTCACAGGGCTGAAAAACTTTTTCAGATTAATTTGAAACGAAATCCGGGTTCGAGGGTTCCAATAGACAGCCCATCAGAACCGGGCGGGCAGAGACGCAACCGCAACGCAATGCCATCCTTCACCCGCGTTTCCCTCGCCCGGACTTCCATCCGGTTTCAATATCCCGCGGATAAGATTTCTTCATCCGTGGGTCGGCTTTGCCATCCGTGGGGAATCTGAATTTGTGGGCGTGGCGGCGCCAAGGCTTCTCACCCTTTTCCGAAATACTTCTTCACCAGGGCCTGGTCGCACTGCGGCGTGTTCTTGGCTCCGGTGATGGCGCCGATGGCGGAGCCGATGAAGCTCCAGATGAAGGGGTGGAACCCGCCGAGATTGTAGGGGCCGAATTTTCCGGTGGCGACGAAGCCGTAGATGTAGAGCGCCAGGAGGATGCCGCAGCCGCCGATCATGCCGCCGATGACGCCGCCGGCGTTCATGCGGGGCCAGTAGATGGTCAGCGCGACGGGGATCAGGAAGCTGACCGCCAACCCGCCAGTGGCGAAGACGATCAGCGTCTGCAGGAACTCCGGCGGGTTGACCGCGGCGAGGGTGGCGACGACGCCGATGACGGCGGTTGAAACGTAGGTCAGCTTGCGGATGTCTTTCTCGGGCGCATCCGGGTTGATGTAGCGCTGGTAGATGTCGCGGACGACGCCGGAGCTGAGCATGAGCAGGAAGCTGTCGACGCTGGACATGACCGCGGCGAAAGGAGCGGCGACCAGCAGGCCCGCCAACCAGGGGACGCCGGCGGCGGCGGTGAGGAAGGTGGCGACCTCGGGCATGATGCGGTCGGAGGCGAGTTCGCGGCCGGGCAGGAAGATGCGGGCGCAGACGAAGATGACCACCAGCGCGAAGTAGATGATTGAGTAGTAGACCGCGACGGTGACGATGGACTTGCGCAGGGTCTGCGAATTCTTGAACGCCATCTGCCGCACCATGTTGCTGGGTTGGCCGGCTCCGCCGAAGGCCCAGAAGACGAAGAAGCTGAAGGCCATGCCCATGGCGAGGAAGCCGACCTTGGATCCCGCGTCCGGTCCCGGAGCGCTGGTGTAGACGCCGCGCTTGCCCGCGCCGAACGCATAGGGCGTGGTTTCCGTGATCTCGACCGTGAGTGGGACGGCGAGTTCGTCCGGTTCGATGGAGGCGATTTCGGAGGGGGTGGTGATCTTGAGAATGTCGAAGGGCTCGCTGGCGAGTTCGCCCTGCTTGATCGTGGCGATGGCACCGGTGCGGATGATGCCGCTCCTGGCGCCGCTTTCATCGGTCAGGGCGAGCCAGACATCGCGTTGGAGTTGGAGATCCTGGTCCAGCGGGGCGGCGATTCGGACGACGGCCAGCCCCTTTTCGGGAGGCGTCATTTCGGCGAGCTTCTTCGTCGCCGCTCCGAGACCGCCGACGTGGCCCAGCACGAGGAAGAGCATGATGATGACGCCGACGACCATGACGAGGCCCTGCATGACATCGGTCCAGACCACGGCGCGGAAGCCGCCGTAGGTTGTGTAGACCACGACCGAGACTGCGAAGACCATCAGGCAGAGGAGGTAGTCGGGTTCGGCATTGCCGAGGAAGGGGAGGCCGGACGAGATCGAGGCGGTGACGCTGACGGCGGATTGGTAGATTTCCACATCGCGCAGCAGGATCGCGAGGATGCTGCTGCCGGCCTTGAACTGGGCCACGAGGTAGAAGAACAGGAAAAAGAGCAGCACGCCGGTGGCGACCGCGCCGACGGTGTTGCTGGCGAAACGTTCGCGCAGGACCTCGGGCACGGTGACGGCGTTGGCCTTGCGGGCGATCTGATTCAGGCGTTTGGCCAGCAGGCCGGTGGTGACCAGCGGCACGATCATGTAACTCGCGATCCAGAGCGCGAGCACCCAGCCGTGGGTGTAGATGAGCGAGGGGAAGCCCATGAAGCTGCCGCCCGAGGCGTTGGTGGCGGCGAAGGTGAGGGCGAAGGCCCAGACGCCGAGGTTGCGGCAGCCCAGGAAATACTCATTCACGAACTGCCGCTTCTTCATGACCTGGCCGGACATCCAGGCGAGCACGAACACGACGACAAGATAGAGCGCGAAGCTGATCAGAGCCGCGTTGGAGGAGGTGGATTCAAGCGCCGCGGCCTGCAGCGCGCCGGTTTCATTCATGGCCGGCCTCCCTGTCGGCGGTCGCGGCTTCGATTGGGGGATCGTCGTCCTCGCCCAGGGGATCGTCGGCCATGAATTTCAGGCAGAACCAGACGATGAAGATGTTCGAGGCCAGCCAGGGCAGGGCGACGCCCCAGAACACCCAGGCCGGCATGCCGGCGACGAGCTTCATCGTGTCGGGATCGACGTTGTAGCCGGTCAGTAGGGAAACGCCGACCACCCAGACGCAGAGGCAGATCCAGGCGGCGACGATGAAGAAGGTCTCCCGTCGGGTGTGGAGGTAGACGGGGTCGAAGGACTCGTTTTCGGGAACGTCGTTGGGTTCGTTCATTCGGACGTTGTGGGCCGGTAGGCGATCGGGGGCTTCAATGCGCTGACATCGGTAACACTTCCACCCAGCAGCGACAAGTTGAGAAACAGACTCTGAAGATGCGCGGTGAGCAGGGAGCGCTCGATGGGCCAGGGCGGTCTCCGGTCGGTGAAGAAGCGCTCGATGACGGCGGCAAGGCGGCTGTAGTTCTCCTCGTTGGGCTTGGGCGGTTGGTAGATCTGCGCGGAGAGGACGGCGCCGTCCTTCATCTCGATGGCGAAGTTGAAGTCGTCCACCACGCCGTCGAGCGTGAGGATGGTGGAACGGAATCCGTCGCGGTGTTCGATCACCCAGCCGCGCGGGGCGTCCGCGAGCTTCTCGACTAGGCCAAGACCGACGAGGTCCTGCGTGCGGCCGTCCTTCACGGGATCGCCCTGGGGCGAATCGGAGCGGGACAGGGCGGGCGCAAGGAGATGGCGCGGCCAGCGCCCGGAACGGGCGACGCCCCAGAGAATGGCGCCGTGGTAGCGGTAGACGCGCTTGACGCCGGACTCGCCGTCTGCGCGACGCTCGATCAGCGGAAGCAGGCTGTTGATTCCGGCAAACTCGCCGACGCCGAAGCTGCCTTGGACCACGACCAAGGCCTCCTTCATCGGGGCGTTCAAGGGGATGTCGATCGCGGGCAGGCGCCCGGCCGTCGCCAGGTTGGCGCCGGCGGCGAGCGGCTTCTTGCGGTGTTCAGCGAGCGTCGCCACTCGGCGGGCGGCCTGCAGGCTGTTGGCGAGGGCGCCGTGGACGAAGATGGGCGTATTTTCGGGAGCCGCTTCGATGGCCGCCTCGAGGGCCGCCTCGTTGGCCGTGACGCCGGCGCCGCGCGGGATGACGAGGACGGCGTCCGAGTTCCGCAGCGCCGCGGCAGGTTTGTCCTCCCGCGCGATCCCGAAATCGGAGACGCGGCGATGGAGGCCGGATTCCCCTTTCCATGCTTCTTCCGGGGCGTGCACGGTGATCGAATTGAAGGTCGGAGTCCGCCAAGCGCCTTCGGACGGGAAGCCGACAAGAAGCCGGTCGAGCAGATGCTGGGCCGGTGATTCCGGTTCAAAAGAATCCAACAGGACGGTCAGTTTCTTCTTGGGGGCTTCGGCCATGGGATGAAAGGGCTAGGCTCGCCAGTAGGTCGATTCCTCGCGGGGTTGGTAGGCCACCTCGAGATGGGGCGTTTTGATCCTCTTTTGTCCGGCATGCAGGGAGTCGACGCCAGCGATGGTCATGCCCGAGGTGAGCAGGGTCCTTTCGACGGGGTAGGCCGCCCTTCCGGTGAGGATGGTTTGTTCGATGTTGTTGACCAGGGGGTTGAAGAAATCGGCCAGGGTGGTGTTGCTCGGCGGCATCGGCAGCTGCATCTGGCAGGAGACTGTCTCGCCGTCTTTCTTGCGACCGGCGTAGGTGAAGTCTCGGACATAGCCGTTGAGCAGGAACTGCGTCGTGCGGAATCCATCGCGATGTTCGACGAAGAATCCGACGGCGTCCGGGCTGCATTCGCGAATCCAAGGAATTGAAGGTCTGCCGATGCTGTAGCCCTTGGGCGACTTGAGGCTGTGGCTGCGGGACAGGGCGCTGAAGAGCAGGGGCTTGAGGGCGTCGTCTTGTTCGACCCGTTTCCAGAGTTCGTCGCCCCGGAGCGCCTGCAGGGCCTGCACGCCGGATTCGCCGCCGGCGCGCCGCTCGGACATGCACTGGGCGGTTTCGTAGCCGTGGAAGTCATAGGACTCCACGCCGCCGTAGCAGACGGCCACGCTTTCCTCCAACTCCGCTTCCACAGGC
>JAYPGD010000088.1:0-3848 GCA_038126655.1 Verrucomicrobiales bacterium | reverse complement strand
CTCTGTTCGAGTTCGGTTCCCAGCGGCAGTTCGAGTGACGGACTGCGCCAGGTGACGGGAAGGGAGGAGCCGGCGAGGAATGCGAAATTCAAGCGGCGTGAATCCTCGACCATTTCCACGCATTCCTTCCAATCGGTGGACAGGTGTTTGTCGTTGAAGACGGGCACGGCGCGATTGCTGTCTTCGAACACCCGGACCGTTTCCTTGAAGAACTTGTGACGCGGGTAGAGCTTCTGGCCCTTCTCATTTTTCGGATAGTCGCCATGTTCGGCGATGATGAGGACGCCGTCGACGGCAAGTTTGGACCCGCCGAGAGTCAGGGCCTCGGCAATGCTGGGGAAGAGGGGGACCCTGTGGCGGCTGGAGCGTTCGCGGGCCAGGTCGTTGTCCGGGAATTGGTCCACATAGAGCGATGCGAGTTTGAGCGAGGGGCGATGGTGTTTCCCGTGCCAGCCGTAGCCTTCCAGGAAACGGTCGATAAAGTGCTGCGCGTGGGAATACCTGGCGACCTTGGTCGCGAGAATTGCGACCGTCCGGGGCGAGGCGGCTCTGGCGGAGGACGGGGCGAGGGAGAGGCCAGGTGCGGTGATCGCCGCGCCGCCGAGCGTCCCGATGAACTGCCGCCGCGTCCAATGAGCGGCGGGGTCTTGCTTGCCAGGCCGTTGGTCTTTCATCGAAGGGTGGATTGGCGCGCAGTGTGTCCGGCGCGCCCTCCTGCGTCAACACGGGGCTTCTTCATCCTGAGGAAGCGAACGTTTTCCACAGGGCTTTGAATCCTGAGGCGAAGTCTCCCGGCGCTTCCCGGATCCATTCGGTCACGCGCGCGGGCGGGAACCAGTCGCCGGTCTCGATCTCCTCGGGATGCAGGATGAAGGGCCCTTCGTGCCGGAGGCGATAGATCCAGACAAACTCCTGGTCCGTCTCCGGGCCGGCGTCGATCTTGAACAGTCGTTCGGGAGGCGAACCGACCGTGATGCCCAACTCTTCGCCCAGTTCGCGGATCGCGGATTCGTCATATTCCTCGCCCTGGTCCACGTGACCGGAACAGGAGGAATCCCAGCAGCCGGGATGGGTGTCCTTGGACAGGGAACGTTTCTGGAGGAAGACCTCGCCGGTCGCGTTGAAGACAAGGATGTGAACGGCGCGATGCAGCAGGCCCAGGCGATGCACCTCGGCTCGGGGCCGGGCGTCGATGATCTCATCGCGCTCGTTGACGACGTCGAAGATTTCTTCGGGCATGAGTTTGGGAAAATCGGGGGCAATCAAAGGAAATCGCGCGCCCTTGGCCGATGCGCCCAGACGGCCTCGGCGTAGCGCGCGCCGCAGGTGGATCCCCGATAGCGGGCCAGGGTTTCCTTGGCGCGTTGGGCTGAATGTTGCGCAATGGCGTCGTAGGGTTTGTTGCGGACGAGCGACATGAGACGGCCGAGCCAGGTGACGGCGTCCTTCCAGACATCGGTGACGTCCATGAAGGTGTTGGGTTCGAAGCCGATGGTGTGTCCGGGCCCGTTGTCGTAGGAGTAGATGTCGCGCGGGCGGCGGTATTTCTCCGCGCCGTCGATGATCTGATTGGCGTGACTGAGGCAGATCTTGCTGAGCCTGGAGGCCTCGACATGGTCGTTGTGCTGGTCCTCCTTCCAGAGCATGAAGGCGATGTCGGGTTGGATGTCGGCGATCTCCTTTGCGAGGATCCTGCGGTTCTCCATCGTATCCATGAAGCGATGGGACGCGAAATTCAGGAAGCGCGCTTCGACGCCGTATTCCTCGGCGATTTTCCTGCAACCGGGAACGAGTTCCTTGTGGCGCCCCTTCATGGGCGCCCAGTTGGAGTAGTCTCCGATCAGGGAGAGGTTGATCACACGGTAGTTCTTGCGCACGGCCTGCAGCATGATGCCGGGGATGCCGAAGGCGCAGTCGTCGTAGTGGGCTCCAATGCAAAGGACGGTCTTGGACATGGCGGAATGCGAACGTCAAACGTTCAACTTCAAACATTCAACTTTCAAATGAACTGACGCTGGACAGGCGTCGTGACGCGACCCAGTATGCGCGTCGTTGTTTCAATTGGGTCAGCGAGAGAATTCATGAATGCCATTGATTTGAAAGGCAAAAGCGCGGTCATCACGGGAGGCGCGCGCGGGATCGGATACGCCATCGCGGAGCGACTGCTCGATTCGGGCGGCAAGGTCTGTCTGTGGGATCTGGATGAAACGGCGCTGGCTGAGGCGGCGGCTTCGCTGTCCGCGAAGGGCGAGGTTGCGACGCAGCGGGTGGAGTTGACGAATGCGGATCAGGTCCAAGCCGCCGCGGAGGGAACGGTTTCCGCCTTGGGGCGGATCGATGTTCTCGTAAACAACGCGGGGATTGCGGGCGTGTCCAAGAAACTCTGGGAATGCACGCCGGAAGAATGGACCAAGGTGATCGATATCGATCTGGTCGCAGTGTTTCTGTGTTGTCGCGCGGTGGTTCCGGGAATGATTGAGCAGGGCTGGGGGCGGATCGTGAACATCGCCTCGATCGCCGGCAAGGAGGGCAATCCCAACGCCTCCCACTACAGCGCCGCCAAGGCCGGTGTGATCGGGTTGACCAAATCGCTCGGCAAGGAACTGGCCGAGTCGGGCGTCATCGTGAACTGCATCACGCCCGCCGTGATCAAGACCGACATCCTCAAGCAGATCAGTCAGGAGCACATCGATTACATGCGTTCGAAGATCCCGATGAACCGTTTTGGCGAGACGCATGAGGTCGCGGCGCTGGCATCCTGGCTGGCTTCGGAGGATTGTTCCTTCACCACGGGCGGCGTGTTCGATATTTCCGGCGGTCGGGCGACCTACTGAGGAGAGGAACAGGATGATGGGAATTCTTCAGCATTTCATTTCACGGGCGGCCTTGGCCGCGGCGTTGGTTGTTGTCCTGTCGCTGCCTGTTTCCGTCGTCGCCGCCGATCGCGACAAGATGGAGGCGGCCTTGCAGAAGGCGGTCGACGCCTTTCGACAGGCGCGTGTGGAGCAGGCCTTGGAACATGTGCGCGAGGCGATCGTCGCTGATCCCGCCGAGCCGCGGACGCATTTCACGGCCGCGCAGATCCACCAGTCGATGCGTGAGAGCGCCAAGGCGATCGCCGCCTATTCCCGGGTGATCGAGTTGGAGCCGCGCGCGGTGGACGCCTTCCGCAATCGCGGCATCGAGCATTTCCGGTTGGGGCATGTGAAGGAGTCGGTCGAGGATTTCAACAGGGAGTTGAAGCTGGAGCCGGCGCGCTTGGCGCATCATTGGATGCGGGGGCTGTCGTTCTACTACGCGGGCCAGTTTGCCTCGGGCAAGACGCAGTTCGAGATTCACAAGTCGGTCAATCCGCACGATGTGGAGAATGCGGTCTGGCACTTTCTCTGCACGGCGAAGGCGGAGAGCATCGAGAAGGCGCGCGAACTCTACATCCCCATCCAGGGCGACAGCCGCGTTCCGATGATGGAGGTGCATGCGCTCTTTGGCGGGAAGGGCACGGTGGAGGATGTGATGAAGGCGGTGGAGGCCGGCGAGCCCAGGCAGTTGGAATTGAACAATCGATACTTCTTTGCGCACCTCTACCTGGGGCTCTATTACGACGCCCTGGGGGACCGGAAGAAGATGAAGGAGCACATCGATCTGGCGACGGGGAAGTATGCGCAGAAGCACTACATGGGCGATTGCGCGCGGGTGCACAAGATGATGATCGAGGGCAAACTTTCGCACCAGGGGAAGAAGCCCGCGGTTGTCAGGAAACCGGCAAAGAAGAAGAACAGCGAGGGCAAGTAGATTCATGAGCAAATCCACCGATGTAAGCTGCCGTGCCGCGGCGGTCTGGTTTCTGC
>JAYPGD010000087.1:10734-14936 GCA_038126655.1 Verrucomicrobiales bacterium | reverse complement strand
GTCTCGATCATTCCTAATGCTTCGCTCATAGAGTAGTTGTTTGTTGAGGGTTGAGAGTTGAGTGAATTTATTTCGTATTACTCGCTTTGCGCTTCGTATCGGGCCTCTGACTTCTGCCTTCTGATTACTGATTACTGACCACCGGCCTCACTTGATCAATTCGCAGAAAGTATCCGGTTTCAAATTGCAGGCGTTGCCTTCGTCGGTGTCGATGTGCACCTCCAGCTTCACTTTCGGGTCCATGCGCACCAACAGTTCGTCGAAGACCACGCCGCAGGCGCCGCCAACGCGCAGTTTCATCATGTCCTTGTCCTTCACGCCGTAGTAATCCGCGTCGTCGGGATGCATATGCACATGGCGCGCGGCGCGAATGACGCCGGAGTCCATTTCGAAGAATCCGTTCGGCCCCATCAGCATGCAGCCCGGAGTGCCGGCGGTGTCCCCGGAGGAGCGCAGGGGAATATCAAAGCCCAGCGCGACGGAGTCGGTGTAGGCCAGTTCGACCTGGTTCAACGGCCGACACGGTCCCAGAATCCGGAGATTCCCGATCACGCGCTTGCGCGGGCCCACCAAAGTCACGGTTTCCTTCGCCGCGTAGTGTCCCTCCTGGTAGAGCCACTTCATCGGGGTCAACTCGTAGCCCTTGCCAAAAAGGGCCTCAACCGCCTCGGGGGTCAAATGACAATGCCGCGCGCTGACATTCACCAGCAACGGATTCGGCGCGCCGGCGCTTTTCGGAGCAGGCCGCCCCATGCGTTCATACACCGCCTTGCGAACCAGATGTTCGATCGCGGCTCTGTGTGGTGTGGCTGTTTGATCAGACATGGCTTCGAATGGAACCACGAATGAACACCAATAAATACGGGGACAAAAGACGGCCGATTGGCATGCCCACGCCGCTCAAGGCGGTGTCGGTCGCTCGGCCCTTAAAATTCATGTTCATTCGTATGAATTCGCGGTTGAAAGAGAATCTCGTTCAACGAATTGCACGGACCTTTTCAAAAATTACCAAAAACTGTCAACCATTATCTTGCAAAAATTACCAATACCTGTCACACAACTGTCACCATGACCGCCGAAGAGCGTCAAAAGCGAATCGAGGATCACCTGAGAAAGGTGGAGTTTGCCTCCTTGGATGAGTTATCGGAACAGCTTGATGTGTCAGCGTCCACGATTCGCCGGGATCTGACCGCGCTGGAATCCACTGGCACGGTCAGACGAACGCATGGCGGCGCTCGTCTGGTGGCTCCCGATTCCGATGAATTCGTTTTTTCCAACCGTGACACACGCCAGCTTTCGGAAAAGGAACTGATCGGCCACGCCTGCGCCAATCTGGTTGAGCCCAATCAGACCGTGATCATGGATGGCGGCACAACGGTGTTCCACGTCGCCAAGTATCTGGAGCCCAAGACGCCGCACATCATCACCAACTCCCTCCCTGTCGCCAATCTCTACGCCTCCCATCATCAGGTGGAAGTCGTGCTTTCCGGCGGTGTGATCTATCCGCGACTGGGAGTCCTGGTGGGGCCGCTTGCCGTCCACGCCTTTCACGAGATGCAGGCGGATGTCGCCATCATGAGCTCCGGCGGCATCACCGCGGGCGGCGTCAGCAACAGCCATGTGCTGTTGATCGATATTCAGAAGGCGATGATGAAAGCCGCGCGCAAGGTGGTCTTCTGCCTGGATTCCTCCAAGTTCGGCCGGCAGTCGTTGACCACCCTTTGCGCCCTGGATGACATCGATGTCATCGTCACCAATGTAGGCGCGGATGAAGACTTGGTCGGGCAGCTGCGCGCCAAGGGAATTGAAGTCGTGGTCGCCGGCGCCGGCGCGTCCTGATCGCCGCTGCTCCCCACCGCGTTTCACCGGTTCTCCCGAGCTGGGCCGTCACGTCCGCGCGATTTTCAGAGAGTCCGAAGGTTTGAGCGTCTGATCCACGAACAATCGATGCCAGACCTCCAGCCAAAGCAGGCTCCAGATGCGATGGGTGTGATCCCGAAGTCCGTCGCGGTGTTCCTGGACGACGGCCAAGACGCGATCCCTGTTGAACCACCCCCTTCCCATCACGTTTCCATTGACCACCAGATCATCGACCACCGGGGTGAACTCGTTCCTCAGCCAGCGTTTCAGCGGCAGCGAAAAGCCCCGCTTCGGCCGGTAGATGAGATCATGCGGCAGATGACGCTCGGCAAGACGCTTCAACAAATACTTCTGCACCCCGCGCCGAACCTTGAGCCCGGAATCGATTGACTCCGCCAACGCGGCGACCTCCGGATCCAGGAACGGACTTCGCAACTCCAAGGAGTTCATCATCGAAGCCACGTCAATCTTGATCAGATAGTCGTTCCGCAGCCGCCCGACAATGGTCAGAAACAGGTTCTGGTCCGTCAGATCGAGATCCTTGATCGATTCCGCCCATCGGTCGAAGATGCGATGAGCCCCCTTCCCTCCCGTCAGTTCGACAAATTCCGGCGTATAGAGCAGGCGCTTGTCCGGCGGCGTCCACCCCTGCGTATAACGATGCCGGATCGCCGGATTGTCGCTCCCATGGACCAGAAGCGTGCGCAGCTTCTGCACTGCCCCCCCATCGCCCGGCAATTGGCCCGGCGACAACAGGACCGCTTCCATTCCCCGCCGGAGAAACCCGGGAACCCAGGCCGAGTAACGCGACACCCGGGCGATGTCATAGCCGCCGAACATCTCGTCTCCGCCATCGCCGGTCAGCGCCACCGTGACCTTCTCTCGGGCCGCCCTGGAAACGTAGCAGGTCGGAATTGCAGACGAATCCGCGAAAGGCTCGCCATACTCCCAGACCAGCGACGGCAGAATCTCCAACACTTCCTGCTTGAGAATCTGTTCGTGGTGCTCGGTCTGATAGCGCTCCGCCACCGCCCGGGCGTACTCGGATTCCGAGAATTCCTGTTCCTCAAAGCCGATCGAGAAGGTCTTGCAGCCGCCGCCCATCTCCTGGCTCATCAACGCCACGATCAGACTCGAATCGATGCCGCCGCTCAGGAACGCGCCCAGAGGCACATCGCTCACCAACCGCTTGCGCACGGCGCGCCGCAGGGTCTCCTCGATCGCGTCCACCGCGCCTTCCTCGGTGAATCGACGCTTGGTCCTGAAGCTCGGAGTCCAATAGGTCCGCGCTTCGCCCCCCGATTCCGCGAACTTCATCCAAGTCCCGGGAGCCACCTTGTCCACCCCCGAAAAAATGCAGGCATCCTGCGTCGGCGAAAGATGATGCAGATAGAGATCCACCCCGTCGGGATCGAGTTTCATCCTATCCGGCTCCAGCGACCAGATGGCCTTGATGTCCGACGCAAAGGCGACGCCGTCCGCGTCGCGCCGGTAGAACAACGGCTTCTTGCCGAAACGATCGCGGGCGAGAAACAACTCCTGCTTCACCTCGCTCCAGACGCCGAAGGCGAACATGCCGTCCAGTTTGCCGACCACCTCCTCGCCCCATTCCTCGTAGCCGTGAACGATCGTTTCCGTGTCCGCGTCGGATTGGAAAACATGCCCCTTTGACTCGAGCTGCTTCCTCAATTCACGGAAATTGTAGATTTCCCCGTTGAAGACGCACCAGACCGTCCCGTCTTCATTGGACATGGGCTGGTCGCCCCGCTCACTGAGATCGATGATCCGAAGACGCCGAAAGCCCAGACCGACATGCCCCTCAACCAGTTCGCCGGCGCCGTCGGGCCCGCGATTGACCATCAGGTCCCGCATGCGCCTCAGCGGTCCGGCTTCGACCGGCGCGCGATCGAAGCGAATGATTCCACAAATGGCGCACATGGCGGCGAGGTTGGTTTGAACTTTGACTGCGCGGACGGGGCATTCGCCCGGCGATGCGGGTGCGGAGAGGGTCTCCCCGCCGCCGCAATTCATCCGCAGTGTGTTGACCGCCGTTTAACACCGTCAAGCATTTTGCCGATAAGGCCTCTGAAGCGTCCCCCGACGCCGCGCCGGGAAGGCGATTGACGGCCATTGCCCGAGAGCCTAGCGTCCTTCCCCGCGGCCCGATCAACCATGCGCGAAGCACACCTCAAACACCTCGTCTGTCCGGAATGTCAAACCGGACTGGAACTCAAGAGCGCCTCCAAACGCGAAGGCGACCGCATTGAGGAGGGCGTTCTCACGTGCCCGGATTCCAAGTGCGCGAAGGAATACAGCATCCTCTCCTTCATTCCCCGCTTTGT
>JAYPGD010000087.1:7617-10724 GCA_038126655.1 Verrucomicrobiales bacterium | reverse complement strand
GTCCCAGTGGAGACCTACGCCTCCGGATTCGGCCTGGAGTGGAACGAACACGCCCGCACCCAATACGACAGCCACAGCGGCTGCAACATTTCGGAAAAGCGTTTCTTCGAGGAAACCGGTTGGCCGCGCGATCTCAAGGGCGAGGTGATTGTCGAAGTCGGCGGAGGCTCGGGCCGGTTTACCGAGCAGGCAGCCTCCACGGGCGCCACCGTCCTTTCACTGGACTACAGTTACGCGGTGGAGGCAAATCACGCCTCCAACGGAGACAAGGAAAACGTGCTGATCGTCCAGGGCGACCTTTACAAGATGCCCTTCAAACACGACGCGGCCGACCGCGTCTACTGCTTCGGCGTCCTGCAACACACGCCCGATCCGGAGAAATCCTTCCAGCAACTGCCCAGGTATGTGAAGTCGGGAGGCAGCGTGGTTGCGGACAACTACATCATGCCGACCGGGATCCGGAAACTCCTGGCCACAAAATACTGGATCCGCCCCCTCACCAAACGGATGCACCCGCCGACGCTCTACCGGCTGTGCAAGTTCTACGTCAAACTGATGTGGCCGTTCACGAAGCACATCCACAAACTCCCCAAGGGGGCCTACATCAACTGGAGGCTCCTGCTCGCCGACTATCGCGACGAGTTCGATCTCTCGGAGTCCATGCAGCGCGAATGGGCGATCCTGGACATCTTCGACAAACTGGCTCCGGCCTACGACTTCCCCCAGCATTGCGAGACCATCGAGAAGTGGTTCAAGGACGCGGGCCTGAAGGACTGCGACGTGCGCCCCGGCTACAACGGCATCCAGGGTCGCGGCGTCAAACCCTGACCTCGCCCGCCAGTTCCGAGTAGATCTCCGAGTACTTGCGGGTCATTGACTCAATCGAGAACTCGTCCTCAATGGTCTTCCGGGCGACCTTTCCCATACGCTCGAGGCGATCGCGATCCGCGACCGCCGCTTCCAGGTGACGGACCAGATCATCCAGTTCGCACACATCCGCCATAAGTCCGTTCTCTTCGTTGTTCAGCACGTCCTCCACGCCACAGACGACGGAGTTGCAAAGCGCAGGCGTCGCCGTGGCCATGCCCTCAAGCATGGCGTTGGAGAGCCCTTCCACAATCGAGGGGATCGCCACCAGATCCACCGCGTGATAATAACGTCGGGGATCCTGCTGGAAACCGGTCAAATGAATCCGCTCCTGGTAGGGGCTCTTGGGCACGCGCTCGCGCACCGCGTCCTCGATCGGACCGCCGCCGCCCACGATGAGCAGGTGCATGTCCGGGATCCTGGCCGCCAGCACATCGAACGCATCCAACAATTCGGCATGCCGCTTGTACTTCCCGAAGCGGCTGAAGATTCCCACCAGCAGGGCGTCCTCCGGGTATCCCAGTTCCCGCCTGGCCGCCAATTTGTCGCCGGGCTGATAATAGGAAATGTCCACGCCGTTCACCACCACATCAAACCGTTCGGCGTCGAAGCCCATTTCCAGGAAGTGATTCTTCAGGCTCTTGGAGACCGTGTGAATCCTGGCGCAGTTCCGGTAATACTTGTGCCGTTGCTTGATCCGCCGCGGCTCCAGATTCTCCCCCCGGAGTTGGCCATGTTCGCCATGAAAAATGGCGCATCTTCGCCCATAGCCCGTGGCCAGGGACGAGTAGATCAACGATCCAAGGTTGTGGCTGTGCACCACGTGCGGCCTCACCTTGGCCAAAAGTCGATGCAGCCCATAAAGCGACCGCCACGAGAAGCCGTCTGTCTTGCACAGCTTGTAGACCCGGTCCTTGTGGGTAAAACGCTCGGCAAACGCGCCCACCCGCTCGAGGCAACAGACATGCACCTCGTACTTGTCGGGATCGAGTCGCTCCGCGACATTGATCAGCCCGTTCTCCATGCCGCCCGGATCGAGCGAGAATACAACGTGCAGGATTCGAATTCGTTCTGTCTGATTCATGCAGAATGTCGGGCGCAGTCCGACCAAACCGGCCGATCAACCGTGAAGCGCGGCATGGTTAAGGCTAACGGGAGACCCCGACAAGCATAACATCGGCCTCCCGACGGCCCCGCTTGAAGGCCAGACTTCCGCAAAACCCCGGATTCCAACGGATTCCGCCCCCCCGAACGGAAGGGGGCTCCGCCTGACTTCACAAACAATTCACAAACTCTGATCAGATTGGCGTCGTCTAATCTGCTGAATCTGCTATTGATCAAACCACTCCCCGCTCATGAAACAGATCCTGCCTCTACTCCTGCTCATTGCGATCGTCGGATCGACCGCGGCGCAACCAGCGCGGCGCGACGGACGCCGTTCACGCTCCACCGGCGAACGGTTTCAAGCGACCGATGTCGCCTACCCCAGCGAGTTTGCAATCCGGCTCGAAGGCGCTTATCGCGTGATCACAGCCAACGGCATCCCTGATCATCAGACCGGCCAGTTTCCCAATCGAGGCAATCCCCATTCGATCACCCAGCAGAATTACAACTATCGCGTCCCGGCCAACCCCCGGGTCGCGCGCACGACAACGCCCCTGGGCATGCATCCTTTCGGGATCGCGGTGAACGGCGTCGTGTTCGATCCCCGCGCCGCCGAATGGTGGAACGGCGCGCGCAATTCCATCTGGCAGTATGAGCCGCTAACCTCCTCGATGACGCTGGGAGCCGACATGAATGACGCGCATGTCCAACCCTCGGGCGCCTATCACTATCACGGCGTCCCGGCGGCCCTCCTGAAGAAAAAGACCGGCGGTTCGCCCAAGATGGTCCTGTTAGGATGGGCGGCGGACGGTTTTCCCATCTACGGCCCCCACGGCCTCAAGGATCCCGGGAATTCCGGCAGCGGCCTCAAGCGGGTGAAATCAAGCTATCAACTCCGCAAGGGGCAACGCCCGGGCGGCAGCCAGGGCCCGGGCGGAAACTACGACGGCTCCTTCACCGCCGATTGGGTCTACGTGAAGGGCTCCGGCGACCTGGACGAATGCAACGGCCGTTTCGGCGTCACTCCGGAATTCCCCTCCGGAATCTATCACTATTATCTCACCGAGGAATTCCCCTTTGTCCCCCGCCGCTTCCGGGGAACGCCAGATCAAAGTTTCATGCGCCACGGCGGCCCC
>JAYPGD010000087.1:0-7517 GCA_038126655.1 Verrucomicrobiales bacterium | reverse complement strand
TGGCGGGCCGCCCGGACGAGGCCGCCCGCCTGGCGGTGGACGCGAACCAGGCGGAAGACCTCCCCGCCCCCGCTGAGGCGGCATTCCACCCCGACCGATCCCTTGTAATGGCATTCCCCGGCGGATCGTGATCCAATCCCCCCCATGAAGAACGAACATTTGAACCGTATCGACCGTTTGGCGAAGTTTTTCATTCTGCTCGGCATCCTCGGCAACATCGCCGGAATCGGGCTTGTCACAGCGGGCATGAACGCCGGCTTGATTGTGATCGCCGTTTCCTGGCTGGCCGTGATCTTCCCCGCCTTCCACCTGCACATGAAACGCGGACTCCGGGAAGCCGCGGAATATCGGAAGACGCGTCGCATCGAAGCCAACACGGGAATGGACTGAGCGCCTTACGGCGTCTAGCTCCGCCGCCGCCCCTTCCCGTAAGACACCTTCCCCTCCGGAGCGATCGCGGCCGCCTTGGCGGTCCCTTCCGAACTGCGCTTCAACTCTTGGACCTGATCCCGCAAGAGCGCCGCCTTCTCAAATTCCAGGTTGTCCGCGGCCTTCAACATTTCCTCCTCCAGTTCCCTGATGGTCTCGGTGACATCAAAGTTGGCCTCCGCATCGCGCAGCAGGGCCGCCGCGTTTTCGTTCACCGAAGTCTGTCCCGCCAGACTCTCATCCACCGCCCGACTCACGCTGCGCGGAGTGATCCCGTGCTTTTCGTTGTGGGCCTGCTGTTTTTTCCGACGATACTCGGTAGTGGCCAGGAACTGCTGGATGCTGCGGGTCTTCACGTCGGCATAGAGGATCACCTCGCCCTCCAGGTGTCGCGCCGCGCGCCCCGCGGTCTGCATGAGACTGGTGGTCGAACGCAGATACCCCTCCTTGTCCGCATCCAGGATGGCGACCAGGGAAACCTCCGGCAGATCCAGCCCCTCGCGCAGGAGATTGATCCCCACCAAAACGTCGAACTCCCCCTTGCGCAACGCGCGCAGGATCTCCACCCGCTCAATCGCGTCGATCTCGCTGTGCAGATAACGGACATTGATCCCGATGTCGCGGAGGTAGTCGGTCAACTCCTCGGCCGTGCGCTTCGTCAGCGTCGTCACCAAGACCCGCTCCTTCCGCTCAACCCGGACACGCGCCTCTTCAATCAGATCGTCGATCTGGCCCTTCAGCGGCTTGAGCGTGACCTTGGGATCGACCAATCCGGTGGGACGCACGATCAGTTCCACCACGCGCTTGCCGCACCATTCCAGTTCCTTCGGTCCCGGCGTGGCGCTGACGTAGATCGTCTGGCCGGTCAACTCCTCAAACTCCCGGAATGCCAGCGGCCGGTTGTCCAGCGCGCTGGGCAACCGGAAACCATGCTCGACCAGGGTCGTCTTGCGTGAACGGTCACCCTCATACATGCCGCCCACCTGCGGCACGGTCGCATGCGATTCATCAATGACCGTCACAAAATCCTCCGGAAAGAAATCGATGATCGTGCTCGGCCGCGAGCCCTTGGGCCGCCCCGCGATATGACGGGAGTAGTTCTCAATCCCGGAGCAGAACCCCATTTCCTCCATCATCTCCAGGTCATACTCGGTGCGCATCTTGATCCGCTGCGCCTCCAGCAGCTTGCCCTCCTTCTCAAACCAGGCGACGCGGTCGCCCAGTTCCTCACGAATCGAAAGGATGGCCCTTTTCAATTTGTCGGTCGGCGTGACGAACTGCTTGCCCGGGTAGATGGTCACGGCCGGCAGTTGGTCGAACATGTTCCCGGTCAAGGGATCAAAACGGCTGATCCTGTCGATCTCCTCGCCAAACCATTCGATCCGCACGCCTTCGAGCGCGTAGGCCGGATACACCTCCACTGTATCGCCGCGCACCCGGAACTGGCCGCGCTCAAAGGCCACATCGTTCCGGTCATACTGCAGGTCGACCAACCGGGAGAGAAAAATGTCCCGCGACAACTCGTCGCCGACCTTGATCGGGATCACCATCGCCTCGTAATCCTCCTTGCTCCCGATGCCATAGATGCAGGACACGCTCGCGATCACAATCACATCGCGCCGCGCAAAAAGGGAACTCATCGCCGACAGACGCAACCGCTCGATCTCCTCGTTCACGCTCGAGTCCTTCTCGATGAACGTGTCCGTCCGCGGAATGTAGGCTTCGGGTTGGTAGTAGTCGAAGTAGCTGACAAAATACTCCACCGCATTGCGGGGGAAGAAACCCTTGAACTCGGAATAGAGCTGCGCCGCCAAAGTCTTGTTGTGCGAAACGACGAGCGTCGGCCGGTTCACATTCCGGATCACGTTGGCGATGGTGAAGGTCTTGCCCGAGCCCGTGACGCCCAGCAGCGTCTGTCGGTTCACTCCGGACTCCAGTCCCTTGGTCAACGCGTCGATCGCCGCCGGTTGATCGCCCGCGGCCTCAAATGGAGCCTCAAGTTCAAACATCGCCGCCCACGCTACCGCGCTTTGCTCCAAGACTGAATTCGAAACGACCGCAATCGCCTCGCTCCCATCATTGCGACTCCCGCCTCCTTGCCGCCAGTTCGTCGGAGACCGCGATCTGCCGCTTCCACTGCCCGTAGGCCCTGCCCTCCGAAGAGAGCAGATCGAGTTCCCGGCGAACACTCTCGTCAATGACCGCAGCCTCCCGGTTCATGAACGGCGTTCCCGGCAACGGCATGAAAGCATGCGTGTGAACCCGCGCGCCCAACTCGGACAACTCCCGGGCCAACCGCGCGGACGCCTGAGCATCCTCCAACTCCTCGCCCGGCATGCCGAACAGGAAGTCCACGTTCGGTTCGAATCCCTCTTCCAGGCAGATCCGGACCGCGCGCTCCACCGCCTCGACCGAATGTCCCCGGCCGGCGCCATCCAGGACTTTCTGCGAACCCGATTGCCCGCCAATGATCAGGTTGTTGTTGTCCACGTATTTCTTGAGCAACCGAAGGGCCTCGGGGGTGACATGCTCCGGGCGAACCTCGGACGGAAAGGTCCCGTAAAACAGATGGCCATCCGGTCCGACCGTCTCCCTCAACGCCGCCAGCAATTCCTCTATCGCATCAAGATTCGGTTTCTCGTCATCCGTTCCGTAAGACAACGAGGTCGGCGTGATGAAGCGATAATATCGGGAGCCCACGCTCATGAGCGTCCGCACATGCTCGCAGATGTTCGCCACCGACCGATGCCGGAATCTCGCCTTTGAAACAAAGGGCGTCTGGCAAAACCTGCAACTGTAGATGCAACCGCGGGTGATCTCGATCGGCCCCATCTTGCCAGAAGTTGGAAATGGCGGATAAGCATCCAACGAGATCAAATCCCCGCGGCCATTGCGAACGATCCGGCCATCGCGAAGAAGCGCCAGCCCCGGGATATCTTCGATGCCCGCGCCGCGCGCCATACGTTTTGCCAGTTCCACAATGATCCCCTCGCCTTCCCCGCAGGCGACCAGGTCAAATCCGGCTTTCAGCGTTTGCTCCGATTCCGCAGTGGCGTGCACGCCTCCAGCGATGTGAATCACATTGTCGAAGGGGCTCCCGGCCTTCAATTCCGCCAATTCGCCGCTCACGGAATCGAACCGCGGCGAGTAGAACGACCACCCGACAAGAACCGCCCGCGAATTGGACGATGCCCTTTCCATCTCCCGCGACAGCTCTTCCAACGTCCCCGGAAATCGCAAGTCAATCCCAGCCGTGACCGGATCGCTCTCCAATGCCCCGGCCAACGCGTTCAGGGCGTACGTCCCCGGTTTGCGGTAGTAAAAAAGGACCGTCAGATCCCTTGTTGCTTGCTTCGTCGAATCCATGCGCGTGACGGAGCCCATTTCACGCATGCTCCCCGCCCGCGTCAACCCATGGCCGCCCTCCGCCCTCCGCCCTCCGCCCTCCGCCCCACGCCCCACGCCCCACGCACCACGCACCACGCACACCGCTCAACGCACAACGAACCGCGAGCCGCGAACAACGCTCATGCAGCCTTGAAATCGCGCGCGCTGTCCGGTAGACATCGGAGAGAGCGCATCCTCTCCGGAGACAACCCCATGCAATACTATCAAATTTCCTGCCCCAGCTGCGGCAAACCCGTCCCTTTCGACTCCGACATGCTGAAGTGGGGCGAGATCACCTGCCCCAATTTCGACTGCATGCAGCCGGTCAAGATCCCGAACCCTCCCGATCCGTCCATGGAGGTCGACGGACCTCCCGCGCCGGCCGAACCGGAGCCGCCCGCAGAACCCGCGCCCATGCCCGCGGCAACCGAGGAACCCAACGCGCCCCCGCCGGCGCCCGAACCTGAACCGACGCCTTCCCCCGCGCCTGCTCCGGACCCCGCGCCGGAGCCGCCTCCCGCGTCAACGCCATCGAGTGAAACGATGTATTTCCGGGTCACCGATACAGAATTTCAGAAAGCCGACACCAACGAGTCTTCCCCTGGGAAAGCATCCAAGGATTCGGATACCCCGAAAGCCGCAGGCGCCAAGAAGAAATTGCCGGAGCCCAAGATCATCGTTCTGGCCGTCCTCGGCGTGGCGATTCTGGGCGTGGTCGGCAAGATGTTCTGGCCGAAATCCACGCCGCCGGCTGAGGCCGAACAAGTTGCCCAGGCGGACCCCGAGGCGGAAGCCAAGGCGGCCGAAGAGAAAGCCAAGGCCGAAGCCGAAGCCAAGGCGGCCGAAGAGCAGGCCAAAGCCGAGGCGGAGGCGGAGGAGGACGCCAAAGCCAGGGCGAAGGCCGCCGCCGAAGCCCGTAGAATGGCGGAAGCCCGCGCCGCCGCCGAGGCCAAGGCGAAAGCCGCCGCCGAAGCCGCCGAAGCCAAGGCTGAGGCCGAGGCCAAAGCCAAGGAGGAAGCCGAAGCCCGCGCCATGGCTCGCGAGAAAATTGCCAGGGTTCTCAGCGTCAAGGCCATCACCGGCTCCGTCGTCATGATCAGCACCGGAGCCAAGAATTACCCCATGGAAAAGGGCGACGAATGGGATCTCACAACGCCCGACGGCAAGATTCCGGTGAAGATCCTCTCCATCGAAGACCGAACGGTGAAACTGCAGGTCGGCGAGGACCCGGAACCTTTCGTTCTCTACGCCCCCTGATTCACCTCGACTCCCTCCACAATGCGCCTGCCTGTCCTCGCCGCGCTGCTCTGCGGCGCCTTCGTCGCATCATCCATCGCCGCGCCAAAGCCCAACATCCTGCTCATTTTCACAGATGATCAGGGCGCGAACGATGTCGGCTGCTACGGCAGCGAGATCCCCACGCCGAACATCGACCGCCTCGCCTCCCAGGGAATCCGCTTCAACCAGTGGTATTCCGCCTCGGCCATCTGCACGCCTTCCCGCTTCGGCCTGCTCACCGGCCGGAATCCCAGCCGCTCGAAACACCAGTTGCTCAGCGCCCTGATGTTCATGGCCGACGAACACAAAAGCGCCGGCATCCAACCCGGCGAAACCACCATCGCCGCCAAGCTCAAAGGCGCCGGCTACCACACCGCCCTCATCGGCAAATGGCACCTCGGCCACGGCGAAAAATCGCTGCTCCCCACCCGCCACGGCTTCGACAAATTCATCGGCCACACCGGCGGCTGCATCGACTTCTTCACCATGACCTACGGCGACATTCCCGATTGGTATCACCAGGAGGAGCATGTGCCCGAGGACGGCTACGCCACCGATCTCATCACCGACGAGGCGGTCGCCCACCTCGCCAGGCGCAGGACGGAAGACAAACCCTTCTTCCTTTACCTCGCCTACAACGCGCCGCACTTCGGCAAAGGCTACAGCCCCAAGGACAAGGCCCCCGTCAACCTGATGCAACCCAAGGCCGACGCCATCAAGCGCGTCTCCTTCATCGACGACAAGATCCGCCGCGAATTTGCCGCCATGACCGTCTCCCTCGACGACGGCGTCGGTCGCGTCCTGGGCGCGCTCAAACGACTCGACCTCGAACGCGACACCCTCGTCGTCTTCCTCACCGACCATGGCGGCGACCCCACCTACGGCGGCAGCAACCTCCCCTTGCGCGGCGACAAGGCCACCCTCTTCGAAGGCGGCATCAAGGTCCCCTGCATCATGCGCTGGCCCGGCAGAATCAAGGCCGACTCCCAATCCCCCGCTCTCCTCTCATCCCTCGATCTCTTCCCTACCCTCTGCAGCCTCGCCGGAATCCCAACCCGGGACGCCCAACTCGACGGCCGCGACATCAGCCCCGTCTTGTTCGACAACGCCGACTGGCAGGACCGAACGCTCTTCTGGGAACTCGGCGCCCACGCCGAACTCGAACGCAAACCCTGGTCCGCCGTCCGCTCCGGCAAATGGAAATACCTCCAGACCCCAAGCTCAGGCGAATTCCTGTTCGATATCGAGAAGGATCCCAACGAGGAAAGGGATTTGTCACAAAGTTCAGCGGGGCAGTTCAAAGAAATGCAGGCGCTGCGGGACAGGCTGGCGCAAGCCATGCGGCAGTCTCCGGGGCGTTGATCCGCTCGCCAGGCGACCGCATCAACAATCCCAATCGCGCCATGCTTCGCTTCTGGAAAAAGAATTTCAGAGTGGTTCACAATCCCTACGCCCCCCCGCGCCAAGTCGTTTTGAAAACACAAGCCGGGGCCTTCTTTGAGATTTGGAGATTCGGAATTTGGAGCTTTGTTTTGCTGTGCCTTTTGCGCCTCTTTGTGGCTAAATCCTGCGCGTCTATGAAATTGAATTTGTCCCGCAAGCTCCTCGTCATCGCCTTGTCGTTCGTCGCGCTTCCGGCCGCCCTGTCCGCGGCGGAGGATGAGGCCGCGAACGAGGCCCGTTACCTTTCGCGCGTCCGCCAACTCACCTTCGAAGGCAAACGTTCCGGCGAGGGCTATTTCTCGGCCGATGGCAGGACCCTGGTTTTCCAGAGCGAACGCGAAGCGGACAACCCTTTCTACCAGATCTACCTGCTCGATCTCGAGACCGGCGACAGCCATCGCGTCTCGCCCGGGCATGGCAAGACCACCTGCGCCTTCATCCGCCCCAATTCGGACGAGGTCCTCTTCGCCTCCTCCCACGACGACCCCGAGGCCCGCGACAAGCAGAAGGCCGAGATCGATTTCCGCGCCTCCGGCAAGCAACGACGCTATTCCTGGGACTACGAGGAGAACATGGACATCACGATCGCCAGGCGCGACGGCAGCGGTCTCAAGCGCATCACCACCGCCTACGGCTACGACGCTGAGGGAGCCTACTCGCCCGACGGCTCCAAGATCGTCTTCTGCTCCATGCGCGACGCCTACCCGGCGGAGAAACTCCCCAGGAAGGAACAACAGATCCTGAAGATCAACCCATCCTACTTCGGCGAGATCTACATCATGAACGCCGACGGTTCGGATCAGAAGCGCCTGACCAACCACCCCGGCTACGACGGCGGCCCCTTCTTCTCGCCGGACGGCAAGCGCATCATCTGGCGCCGCTTCAATGAGAAGGGAACGCTCGCGGACGTCTACACCATGAAGATCGACGGCACGGATGTGCGACGTTTGACCGACTTCAACGCCATGTCCTGGGCGCCC
>JAYPGD010000086.1:13585-15059 GCA_038126655.1 Verrucomicrobiales bacterium | reverse complement strand
GAGGCGTTCGGCGTTGAGAGATTCAAACGCCACATCTTCCTCTGCGCCGACCAGACCAAGCCGAAGTGCTGCGCCAAGGACGTCGGCCTCGTGTCCTGGAATTTCCTGAAGCGACGGCTGGCGGCGCTGAAACTGGTGGGGCCGGAGGCCCTGACTTTCCGCACCAAGGCCAATTGCCTCCAGGTCTGCTGCGAAGGGCCGGTGGCGGTCGTCTATCCCGAGGGAACATGGTATCGGGGCTGCACGCCCGACGTCCTGGAGAGGATCATTCAGGAACACCTGATCGGCGGCGTCCCCGTAAAGGAATTCATGTTCGCGGCCAACGATCTCAAATGAACCCCGCAGCCTTCGAATCCGTCGAGCAGCTCGAGGATGCCCTGAGCGATCCCGCGCCGGGCGTCGTCGAAACCTGCGGCCGGTTCGAAGGCGATGTCGTCGTGCTTGGCGCGGCCGGCAAGATGGGGCCGACCCTCGCCCGAATGATCAAACGCGCTTCGGACGCGGCCGGAGTTGAGCGACGTGTCATCGGCGTTTCCCGCTTCTCCTCCGGCGACATGGAAGGTCGTCTGCAGGCGCACGGCGTCGAGACCATCCGTTGCGATCTTCTGGATGAAACCGAGGTCGCCAAACTCCCCGATGCGCCCAACGTGGTCTACATGCCGGCGATGAAATTCGGCGCGACGGGCGCCGAATCGCTGACCTGGGCGATGAACACCCACCTGCCCACAATCGCCTGCAGGCGCTATCGCGACAGCCGCATCGTCGCCTTCTCCACGGGGAATGTCTACGGGTTGAGCCCTGTCGAGGGCGGCGGTTCGGTCGAAACCGACAAGCCTGATCCGGTCGGGGAATACGCGATGAGCTGCCTTGGCCGGGAGCGGATGTTCGAACATTTCAGCCGGACGTTGGACATTCCCGTTGCCATCATCCGCCTCAACTACGCCTGCGAGCTCCGCTACGGCGTCCTCGTCGACATCGCGCAAAAGGTATGGAACGAGGAACCGGTCGATGTCTCGATGGGCTTCTTCAACATCATCTGGCAGGGCGACGCCAACGCCATGACGATCCAGGCCTTCGATCATGCCGCGTCTCCCCCTCGTTTCTTCAATGTGACCGGCCCGGAGCGGCTGTCGATCCGCGACACTGCGTTGAAATTCGGGGAATTGTTGGAGCGCAAGGTGAAGCTCGCCGGCGAGGAGACCGATACGGCCCTGCTCAGCGACAGTTCCTGCGCTTTGAAGTTGTTTGGCGGGCCGCGCGTCGAAGTTGGCGCGCTTATGAACTGGATCGCCGACTGGATTCGCCGCGGCGGCGAGAACCTGGGCAAGCCCACCAAGTTCGAGTCAAGAGACGGTAGATTCTGAACTTTGAGTCTTGGAACAAAACTGAAACTGAACCCCGCGCAGCGACGACCTGCAATTTTCCTGCAACATGATGAAAGCCCCCCTGGCCGTTCCGACTTCCAATCCTGATA
>JAYPGD010000086.1:0-13575 GCA_038126655.1 Verrucomicrobiales bacterium | reverse complement strand
TCCTGATAGCATAGGCGTCCCCGCCCTTGCCATCCTCCTCGCCATGACGCTGACCGCCTCCGCCCAGACCATCGTCGCGCATCGCGGCGCCTCGCACGACGCGCCCGAGAACACCCTCGCCGCCTTCCGCCTCGCCTGGGAGAAGGGCGCCGACGCCGTCGAGGGCGACTTCCTGCTCTCCCGGGACGGGCAGATCGTCTGCATCCACGACAAGACCGCCAAGCGCACGGGCGGGCGCGAGTTGAAGGTCGTTGAGTCCACGTTGGAGGAACTCCGCGAACTTGAATATGGCGCCTGGAAGGCCGCGAAATACAAAGGGGAGCCCATTCCGACACTCGCCGAAGCCCTTGCGGTCGTGCCCGCCGGCAAGCGCATCTTCATCGAGATCAAATGCGGTCCCGAGATTGTTCCGACGTTGAAGAAGGAGATCGCTGCTTCGGGGTTGAAGCGCGGCCAGATCGTGATCATCGCCTTCGACGCCGAGGTGATCGCCGCCGCCAAGCGCGCGCTGCCGGATATCAAGGCCTGCTGGCTGACCAGCTTCAAGCAGGACAAGGCATCGGGGGATTGGACGCCTTCGGTGGATGCGATCGTTGAAACGCTGAAACGCATCAAGGCGGACGGTCTCGACTGCAGGGCGGATGCGCGCGTGGTGGACGAGGCTTTCGTCAAACGTCTCCGCGCCGAGAGCATGGAGCTTCACTGTTGGACGGTGAACGATCCCGAGGTCGCGCGCCGTTTCCGCGCGCTTGGCTTTGATTCCATCACCACGGACCGTCCGGCATTTCTGCGCCGGGCCCTCGCGGCGGATTGAGAGGCTCCGGCGCCCCGGACGCAACCCGCCGATAAATCGATCAACAGCAAGCGCGACGCGCGACCTTGAACCGGAGATCCCCCGATGACCGACCAGCCCCGGAGCATTCATGACCGCTGACGATTCCCTGCGCCTGCTCATTCTCGTCGCGCATCCGGACGACGCCGAAGTGCGCGCCGGCGGGCTCGCGTCGATCTACCGTGATCTGGGCCACGTGGTGCGGGTTGTGGCGGTGACCGACGGCGGCGCCGGCCATCACATCCAGTCCCGCGAGGATGTCGCTGCGCGCCGGAGGCTCGAGGCTGCGGCGGCCTGCGCGGTCATCGGCGCCGAATGCGAGGTCTGGGACAACCCCGACGGCGAACTGCAACCCACCCTAGAATTTCGCTCCCAGATCATTCGCGAGATCCGCCGCTTTCAACCGGATCTCGTGCTCACGCATCGTCCCGAGGATTACCATCCGGATCACCGCGCGCTCGGCGAGGCCGTGCGCGACGCCTCCTACATGGTGACCGTGCCGCATGTCTGTCCGGACACGCCGCACCTGCGCAAGGATCCCGTCGTCGCCTACGTCTGGGATGAATTCACCCGTCCCACGGAACTGCGCGGCGATGTCGTCGTGGACATCACCGACCGGGTCGGAGTGATTGCGCGCATGTTGGCGTGCCATGAGTCGCAGCTGTTTGAGTGGCTCCCCTACAACTGGCGGATCGAGGAGGAGGTTCCGGAAGGGGGGGCGGAGCGTGTCGCCTGGGCGCAGGAACTTTACGAGAAACGCGCCGGGAAAAACACGGAGCGTTATCGCGAGCGCTTGGTCGAAACCTACGGCCCCGAACGCGGCGCGCGGATCCGCTTCGCCGAGATCTACGAAATCAGCGAATACGCCTCGCCGCTGACGGAGGAGGAACGCGCCCGGTTGTTCCCCTTTGTCCCGGGCAATTCGTAGCCGCAACCCGTAGCCGCAACCTTCAGGTTGCGCCCCGAGCGCGTTTCGCGCGAGAAGTGATCAAACGACTTCACGTCCGGCCGGCCTTGGCGCCCAACCTTCAGGTTGCGCCGCTACGAAGCTCCCAATTCCCTCGCCGCCTTTTCCCGCAACCAACGCGGGGCCTGCCCCAGTTCCATGGCGCGACGGTAGCGTTCCACCGCCGCCATCTCCCCCGCCTGCTTCGACGCAATCGCCAGCCAGGCGAAGATGGTTCCGTCGGCGCGCGGATCGCCCTCGCCCATGCCGCGAAAGGCCTTCGCCAACAGCTCGCCGCCTGACTCGAACAGCCCTCGCTCGATCATTCCCGCGCCCTTCACGATCATCCATTCCAAGGGCGACACGCCATGCTCCTCGGCCTTGTGGAGCGCCCGGTCGACAACCAGGGAATTGGGCTCTGCGCAGCGCAGTTCGAGTTGCGCGCGGGTCAGCCACAATTCCGCCAGCCAGTCCTCGCCTTGCGGCGGGGGCGTTTCCTCAGACGACGCGAGTTCCTCGAGGCGCCGCCCGGCCGCGTCGGGCCCTTCCGTTTCCGCGATCAACTGCGCTTCCTGAAGCAGGAGTCTTGGGTTGCGGGGGTGTCGCGTCTTCATCTCGCGCCACAGTTGTTCCGCCTCGTCGATCCGGCCGGCGTCCAGCAATCGATCGATCCGTTCACAATCCCAACCGACCAAATGCGCCTCGATCTGCCGGTCCTGCAGGAAAGGGCTGAGGCAGATGCCGAGTCCGTCCGTCGCGCTGCCGTTGATTGCCAGGGGAATCAGGTTGAAGCCGCCGCCGATCAGGATCGCCCAAGCGAGCGACTTCAGCGCGATTCCGGGGATTTCTCCCGACTGACTGAACACGCCTTCCGTCCCGAAGCAGGCCAGCAATCCGCCCAGAAGGAGGAACTCCGATCCGGGGCCGGCCGCATAAACGAACGCGCTCTTGGCCCGGTAGCCGTTTTGGGATGTCGGCCCCGGGATGATGAAGCCAGAGATGGGAGCCAGGTTGACCGTCACGTCCGTCTCCCCGATGCGTCGGCGCCATAGCATTGGCCCGACGCCGATGACGATCTTCCGCACGCGCCAACCGACCGCCCATGCGGCGACGGCGTGTCCCAGCTCATGCAGGACCAACAGCGGCGCCCAGAACAGGATGAAGAAGATCGGCCCGAGTTTCTTCGGCTCGTAGTCCTCCAGCAGGGCCGCCGCCATGAATCCCGTGAACACGAGGCACATGAAGGCCGCGCTGGTCTGTTCGCCTCGGGAAAGCGGCCGTCGGCCCGCGGGGATTTCAAGGTCCGTGAACATGGCGCTCCCGTCTGGAATCCGTCCGGTCGGAGTCCCGACCGGGGAGGACTAGTTCCTCGCCCGCCAGATCTTAACGTCGTCAAACAACGCCCGCTTCCCGCTCACCGTGAAGTGGGCGCTCTGCTTGGTCGGATGGGCCAGGCCCGGCGACTTCAACCAGCCGATCGCTTTGCCGTCGAGACTCACCCGCATCTGGTCGCCGACGATCTCAATGGTCGCCGAATACCAGCGTCCCTGCCTGAGGTCGGCCTTTGCATTGGCGCCGCGGCCCTGGAGCAGCTTGTCGGCCTCGGCCTTGCGCTTGGGATCCCGACGCATCTTGAAGATGTCGTTCCGCATGATCCCTTCCTTGTCGTCGCCCAGCCGAATCTGCTTCTGGGCGAAGGCGACCCGACAAATGTGTCCCGCATGGGAGTCCTTGTGGTTCTTGTCGTCGAACACCACGTTGAAACGCGGCGAGCCGTCCAACTTGAAGCGGAACGACATGATCAGGTCCTTCATCGGGAGATGGACTCGTCCGACCGAGCCGTGGTCGGCGCGGTCCTGCGTGGCGATCAACGCGCCCTCGGCCACCCGAAAACCCGGGATGACGACCTTCCATTTCCCCAGGTCGGTCCGTTCGAAATCATCGGAGAAAAGCAGTTCGCCCTTCGACGCCAACGGCCCGGGAACTGTTGCGTCCGCCGCCCAGGTCGACACCGCGGAAACGCTGAACGCCAAAATGCATATCAAGGTGTTTTTCATCGGCCCTAGAGGACCCGCAAGCCTTCCGTGGGGCAAGCAAATCCGACGAATAAAAGGCCCCAAGGGACTAATCCATCAAACGCGGATTGTACTGACGCGGACCGTGGCGATAGTCCGGAACGATGGATTCATCCACGCCTTTCTGCGTGTAGATGAACACGTTCTTCGCGGTCGGGTCCCAGACGACCAGTTCCTCGCGTTCGTCGCCGCAGAGGTTGGCGGCGATGACATGGTGAAAGGCCATGCGATGAACGTCTCCTCCATTGGGCGGCGGCAAACCGGGCAGCGTCCAGCCCTTGCCCTGTTCCAAATCCCACAACCAGCCTCCGTTGAACAACAGCGCCGGTTGGCTCGGTCCGTTCCACCAAACCGGCTCCATGCCGACATTGGTCGGGGAAAACTGAAGTTCGATGGTCCGGATGATCTTTCCGGCGGCGCTGCCCACCACATGAATGGTCGGCGTATGACCGAAGGCCCGCAGCGCCATTTCGTTTCCGGGGTGATTTCGATCGAAGTCCGCGATGCGAACCTCCTGTCCGTGCGGCGCCAGCGTCCTGCTCAAGGAGAGGACGGCTTGGCCGTCCGCGGTCATCACATGGCCGAAGCCCGAGCAGATGGCGCGCATCGCGCCGTCCCAGCGATCGATTGTGACCGAATCCATGTTGGCTCCGAGTTTCCGTTTCCACATGACCGAGCCGTCGTCATCCAGCAGGTGGTAGCCGGTCAGCAGTTCGTCGCGGCCGTCGCCGTCAATGTCGCCGACGGCGGGGATGTAGGCGGGGCATTGGCTGTATTTCACCCATTCGGTCCGGTAGGTCCAAAGGACGTTGAAATGCTCATCCAGCGCGACATAGGTGTCGCCGAGCTTGACCGCGATGTCGCGCGGCTCCGGCAAACCGCGGAAGTTGGCGATGAGAAGGCGTTGATGCACCCAGTTCGCGCCGACGGGATCCTTGCGCCGGCGTTCGGTGATCGCCGTGGGCGCGGCTTCGCGAAGCAGTTTCCCGGTCCGGCCATCGCGCAGTTGCAGGGCCGCATCCGCCAGCGATTGTCAGTCCGTCTTGAGGTCCGGTCTTGGGTTGTGCCAGAAGCAGATGACATCGTCCGCGCCGTCGCCGGTCCAGTCCTTCACGGCGACGGACATTGGACGCGAAGGGTGATTGCCGCCGCCGCCCACCGACCAGAGGGCCTTGCCGTCGAGGTCGAAGGCTCCAAGAAATGTCGGTTTCATGCCGCCCATGTGCGCCCCACGGGGAGCTCCATGATTGCAGCGGTAAACCAGGAAATCGCAACGCCCGTCCCCGTTCAAATCACCAATGCGGAGATCGCCGCCGAAGGTATGCCCCTTCCGTGTGATCAGAAACTTTCCGGGAATCGCCAGTTTTCGATGGAGGACCGCATCCTCACGCGGCGGGCCGGTCGGAGTCTTGTCCGCAGCGTTTGCCGGCTTTGCCGCCAAGCGAAGGCTCCCCCGGGAAGCCGGCGCTCCGTCCGAAACAAGCGCCGCCCCCAGCAGAACCGCGCCGAAGAGCGCGCCGCATTTCCAATTCCCGATCGATCCTGACGTCTTCATATCACCATTCCCAGGCGTCGCCAAATTGCGTGGCAAGTCCCCGTCCATTGCCATGCTCTTCCATCAATCATCCTCAAGAAACCGCGCCAGCTTGGGCGTGTCCAATGTGCGGGTGAGTCGGAAGACCCCGGCGGGTCCGCCTGGATGTCCGCAGTAGAAGAAGATGTGCTGGACGCCGCGCTTGAGATCGACGACCGCGCCCCCGGTGTGAAAGCCATCGGCCTTCTTGTAGAACCCGGCCGCCCGCTTGAACAATCTCCCTTCATGCCGCCAGGCCGCCTTTGCCCAATCTTCGGGCACCAGGCTGTAGAGATGGATCGACATGTCCTCGCGCCGGGACTGCACGACTTCATAGCGTCGGGTGACCGGATTTAGGCAGATCGCGGAGGTGTCGACCGAGACCTTGGTCTTCATCGGCGTGTTGGCCGCGTCTTCGATCGCGGTCGCGCCAAACCTGAAGCTCATCTGCGCGAGAATGTTCGCGGGAGCCTGGTTGCGCACAATGGCGACGTAACGACCGTCGTGCGCGATCACATCGGGCTCGGCCGGCTTGCACCAGTCGGGCAATGAAAGCGTGTTCTTCTCCCAGCTTTCGCCGCCATCCCGCGAACGATAGACCGCGATTTCGCGCGCAATGTCGAAGGGGCGCCGGTTGCGATAGATCGTGTGGTGCGCGAAGAGGAGCAGCCCCTGTTCCGGATCGTCGAGGATGCGCGGGCCGACGTAGGCGAAGGGCCCTTCATGCCGATCTTCGCGAAACGCCAGGCGCAGGTGCCGCCAGGTTTCGCCCCGGTCGTCCGATCGGAAAACGCCGTGATCGCCGACCAGGATCACGCCGCCATCGCGCGTCGCGCCGATGGCGTTCAGGTGCAGCTTGTAGCCCAGCGGACTTGTGTTGCCCGGGTCGAACTTGAAGCGATGACACAAGGGCACGAAGCCGCCGCGATTTCTGTCCTCCGGCGTCATGCAATCCCGCACGTCATAGGGCTGCGTCCAGGTGCGTCCGCCGTCGGTCGACCGGACGATCACCGAATAGGTCGTGTCCTCGTCCGCCTTGCCGGACAGACCGCGATTATGCCCCGGCATGGCGCGGTGAACCACGATCATCGTGTCCTCGATCATGGTTGCGACCGGCCAGCCGAAGTGATTGTTGTCGCCTTTGGGGCGGGTTGGAAGGTTGACCGGAGCCAACTCGAGCAGACCCGCTTTGCGCCCGGCTTCCAGGCGGGCCGATGTCTTCTCTGTCGCCTCCAGGAGGCGACGGACAAACAGATCCCGGTCTCCCTCGAAGACGAAGGGAGGCTTGGCGGGCGGCAGCGGGGCGGGGGGGCGGAAGGAAGGTTGCTCCGGCAACGCGGCGGCGGTCAGGTTGCCCGCGGCGGAAAAGCTGTAAACGCGCATCGTCGCGCGCCACGGACGCAATCCGAAATGGCGGACTTCACGCTTCGGGTAGCTCGTCCCCCAGACCTCGCGCCCATTGATGCGATAGATCAAAGTCTTCCCCTTCCGCTCCACCTCCAGATCGAATGGCTTCCCGGGCTGAATGAAATCCAGGGGATCGCCGACGGTCCGGCTCTTTCCGAACTGCGGCCCGTTGACGAACATCCAGCCGTGGGCGCCTTCAAAGCCGAACTGATTGCCATCCAACACGAACGCCGCCGCCGTCCGTTCCAGACGGTCCAGGCTCAATCGCGCTCGAATCCGGAAGTCGCCGGCGCCCAGGCCTCGTGTGGCATACAGATAATGCCTGCCGGTGGCGACCTGGCTTCCTTCGCGCTTCACCCACTTGCCGCCGGCGACGCTTGCATTCTTCAATTCGCCCTGTTCGACAATCTGCAGGTCGGCGCCGTGGCAACAACACGCAACGTGCGCGAGCAGAATGAGTAGGAGGGCGCGCTGTTTCATCAATTCAACGGCATCGTGACGACGCTCGGATTCCTTGGCAAGGAGACAGCCTCAACTCCGCGCGGCAGCCGAGGCGGCGAGGCTCAAGTCAATCAAGGCGCCACACACGGCATGAGCCTCCCTGCGTCGACTGCTACATTCGCCCTATCGCGCGACCGTGCGGAATGAATACAGGTCCGCGTCACGCAACACAAAGCGCAGCCTGACTTCGCTCTTCGCGGCATCCTTGATGCCACCCCGCCCATTCCAGGTGACCGGTCGATCAAGGTGGTCGCCGTTCAGCGCATCGTTTTCTTCGAGTGTAAATCCTTCCGCCGGCGAGCCATCCACACTCAGAATCTCCACCCGGACCGAACCGCCGGACCTAGCCGCATAATTCAGCGACAAGGAGGGGCCCTTCAACTTCAGCGGCTTCGTGACCACTTCCCCGGGTTGCCTGCCTGCGCGGAGGGAAACAAACCCATCCTTCCGAAGCGTGGCGAGGCAAAGCGCCTGAAAAGGATCATCGCCGATTTCGAGCGGAACGGCCCCGGTCTTCCCGCCGTAGTAGATCAGCAGTCGGCCGTCGCGTTCGATCGGCGGATTGGCAAAGACCTTGAAGACCTGATGACGCCAGGTGTCCGTTCCCGCATCCGGGAAGAACAGCTCGCGCAGGGGGCGCGACCAGGCCCGGCCGTCGCGGCTGCTCAGCAACTCCCAATTGATCCGGGTTTCCTCGCCCTTCCGCATTCGCCTCATCTCCGCAAACCCCACCCATTGGGAACCCTGGGGGAATCCGTACGCAGCTTCACCCTGGTCGCCCGGATGATCGCGCTCGTCGGCGTGGTGAATCCAATCCGGCGTGACCGTCCAGTGAATCATGTCCCGACTCCACGCATACGCCTGCGCGCGCTTGCCGTTGCGGGATCGTTTGGCCGCGCCGGCGAAGATCCGTTTTACCGGATCCCACCAGAACATGCTGCGATCCGACACCCGCAGAACAGGCTCGTTGTTGTTCAACTCCTCCCAGCGAAGCCCGTCCTTGGAACCGAAGGCGTAATGCCCATGTCGCTTGATCCCAAACGGCGGCGGATCGCCCCACCGCTCCTTCACCAGATCGTCCTTGTAGGGCCAACGACCAATGAAGGCCATCATCCGGTAGGGCCACTGCCGATCCTGCGGCAGATGCATCACGGACAGACTGTCGAAATGCGTGCCCGGCGAAACGAGCACGATGTTGTTCGCCTTCGAGCCGCGGAACTCGCGCAAGCCCAGCCTGGGTTTGGTCCAACGAACGCCGTCCCCGGACTCCGCGTAGCAGATGAACGCGGCCTCGTGGATCGGCACGTGATGCTCCTTCCGATAGCCGCGGAAACCAGGGCGGGAATCGTAGATGTTCAGCGTCAGATACCAGCACTTGAACTTCTTCTCTTCCGGAAACCACAGGACGGATCCGAACGGAATCCTCCGATGCTCCCAAGGATTCCCGGGCAGCATGACGGGATTGTCGGCGATGTCTTCCGGCTGATGAAGGACGCGCTCCACCCCGACCCGCTCTTGAATGATGAAGTCGTCGATGAACAACTGCTGCCGTTCATCGATCTGGATGGGCGCGGCGGCAAGCCCCCCACAGGAGAGCAACGCGACCGCAAGGAGCGCCGGGGGCATGATTCCTTCGGCGCGCGACATGACTTTCTTCCGCCGTGCCGTTGAGCCGGCAGCCGAAGACAGGATCAACCCAGGATGCGGCTGCCCTGGCTGAGGAAGATGCCCTGGAAATTCATCTCGAGGGCGCGCGGGTTGTCGGATTTCTCCAAGGCGGTCTCCTTCGTGATGGTGCCGGCGTTCACGAGATCCAACAGGGCCCGGTTGAAGTCCTGCATGCCGTCGTCGAAGCCGGTTTCGATGGCCACCGGGATCTTGCCGACCTGGTCCTCCTTGATCAGCTTCTGCACCGTCTTGGTGTTGATCAGGATTTCCTGGGCCGGGATCACGCCGCCGCCGATGCGCGGGATGATGCGTTGGCAGATCACCGCCTTGAGCGTGGTGCAGAGCTGACTGCGCACCTGTGGACGCTCGCCCGCCTCGAAGAAGTCGAGAATACGCTGGACCGACGTGCCGGCGTTGGTGGTGTGCAGTGTGGACAGCACCAGGTGACCGGTGTCCGCCGCGCTCATGGCGGTCCGGAGACTGATGTCGTCGCGCATCTCACCCACCAGAATGATGTCCGGATCCTGACGCAGGGCGTGCTTCATGCCGCGTTGGAAGGACTCGCAGTCGAGACCGATCTCGCGCTGTTCGATGATGGACTGACAGTCCTCGTAGCTGAACTCGATCGGATCTTCCAGGGTGACAATGTGCTTGCGGAAGTTCTCGTTGATGTGTTCGAGCATCGCGGCCAGCGTGGTGGATTTGCCGGATCCGGTCGCGCCGGCGAGCAGCACGATGCCGCGGGGTTCCTCGGCGATCTCCCGAAGAATGGGCATGATGCCCAACTGCTCGAAACTCGGCACCGTGTTCTTGACGAGACGCATGGCCATGGCCCACATGCCGCGCTGCAGGAACAGGTTCACACGAAAACGCCCGACGCCTTCGGCGAGATATGAGAAGTCAACGCCGCGCTCCTTCAGCAGTTGCGGCATCGAGTGCTCCGGGACGATGGCGTCCTTCAGTTCCTCGAACCAGGCGTTGTCCGGGCAATCCGAGACGCTCCCATCGGCATGATTGAACTTGGCGTCCACGCTGACCAGGCTGCCGTCCAGTCGGAAGATGGCCGGGCCGCGTTCCTTGAGGTGGATGTCGGAGGCGCCGCCTTCGGACGCGGCGGCGAGAATCTTGTCCAAGGTTGCTTGTGCGGACATGGATCGGGAGAGAGTAAAGAGGTTGGAGTTGGGTTGGTTCTTGGTGGAAAAGCCGCGCGGCGGTTCAGCCGGCGGAAAGCTGCGCGAGCGAGGCCTCGGCTCCGGGCGTCAGGTTCATGAACACCATCGAAACGGAATACCCGGTGGCCTTGGAGCCGTTGCAGCCGACGACGATCCCGGTGCACTTGACGCTCTTGCCTCCCTTGGGGCTCTCCAGTTCGACGGTCATTTCCGTCCAGTCGGCGATCGGTTTGGCCGTCTGGAACTCAATGCCGTTCTTGCTGACGTGAAAGCTGTTGGAAGGAAGGGAGAGAAGCGTTTCCTGCCCGGATTCGGGCGAATCGGAGAACACACCGGATGTGTCAAGTTTTGTCGCGCTCATAGGACCGTTAGGGGAAAGTAGCAGAAATGCGGCGAAGGTCAATCCGCCGCAACGGCCCGCTACCACTCAATTATTGCGGCGCCCCAGGTCAGCCCCGCCCCGAAAACCACCATTAAAATCAGGTCTCCGCGCTGAATTCGGCCGGTTTCGACCGCTTCATCCAGCGCGATCGCCACCGAGGCGGCCGAGGTGTTGCCAAATTTGTCGACATTCACGAACACCTGGTCCTCCGATGCGCCCAGGCGATCGCCGACCGCCGAGATGATCCGCTGGTTGGCCTGGTGCGGGATGATGCACTTGATCTGGGAGATTTCCAGTTCGCAGCGGGCCAGGGCCTCGCGCGCGGCGGTGCACATGGCGTTGACCGCGTTCTTGAAGGTCTCCTTGCCGTCCATCCGCAGGTAGTGCAGGCGGTTGTTGACGGAATCCACCGAGGCCGGGATCTGGCTGCCGCCGCCGGGCATGGAGAGCAGGCCCGCCTTGCTGCCGTCGGCGCCCATGCAGGCGGTCAGCAATCCGTGGGCGCTTTCCCGGTTCTGCAGCACGGCCGCGCCCGCCCCGTCGCCGAACAGGACGCAGGTGTTGCGGTCCTGCCAGTCGATGATCGAGGAAAGCTTCTCAGCGCCGATCACCAGCACGGTGTCGTAGGTGCGCGACATGATGAACTGCTGCCCGATCTCCAGCGCGTAGATGAATCCGGAACAGGCGGCCTCGACATCGAACGCGGCCGCATTCACCGCGCCGATCTTCTCCTGGACGAGGCAGGCCGTGGAGGGGAAGAGCATGTTCGGCGTCAGGGTCGCCACGACGACCAGGTCCACCTCCTCGGGCTTCACCCCGGCGCGTTCCAGGGCGACCCTTGCCGCCTTGGCCCCGAGATCGGACGTGTGTTCATCCGCCGCCGCGATGCGTCGCTGCCGGATGCCGGTGCGGGTCGTGATCCATTCGTCCGTGGTGTCGACGATCTTTTCCAGGTCGGCGTTGGTCATCACCTTCTCCGGCACGTAGGCGCCGACTGCGGCAATGGAACAGGTGCGCCCCACAAAGCCATGTTTGGCGCGCGGATTCTTGAAATCTCTGTCGGGAAGTTGTGGACTCATGATTCGGAATGCCGGGGCTCGGCGTTGAGTTTCTCGGCGATCTCATTGGCCGCCGCGACCTCCCGGGCGATCGTCTCGTTGATCTTGTGGCGGGCCGATTCGGCCGCGACGCGAATGGCGTTCTTGATGGCGAATTCGCCGGAGGAGCCGTGCGCCTTGATGACGTTTCCATTGAGGCCGAGCAGGGGGGCGCCCCCATAGCTGTCGGCGTCGAAGCGTTCGCGGATCCGGCTGATGGCGCCGCTGGCGAGCTTCGCTCCCAACATGCTCATGAAGCTGCTCATGAAGGCGTCCTTGAGGGTCTGCTTGATCGCCTTGCCCAGGCTCTCGCAGGACTTGAGCACGATGTTGCCGACAAATCCGTCGGTGACCACCACCTCGACCCGGTCGGCGAACAGGTCGTGTCCCTCGACATAGCCGATGAAATTGACGTCGATTTCGCGACACAGCCGGGCGGCCTCGCGGGTGAGCTCGTTGCCCTTCATGTCCTCGGAGCCGTTGCTCAACACGCCGACCCGCGGCTTGTCGCGCCCGAGGATCTCCCGGGAATAGACGCTGCCCATCACGGCAAACTGTGCAAGATTCAGCGGCTTGCACTCCGCGTTGGCGCCGCCGTCGATCAGGATGAACTCCTGTTCCTTCGAGGGCATCACCGTGGCGATGGCCGCGCGATCGACCGATTCCAGCGGACGCAGCTTGATCGTGGAGACCATCATCAGGCCGCCGGTGTTGCCGGGGGAGACGATGGCGTCCGCCTCGCCGTTCTTGACCAGTTCGACGGCGCGGACCAGGGAGGAGTCCTTCTTGCGGCGGATCGCCTCCTTGGGCTTGTCCTCCATGGTGAGGACCTCCGTGGCGGGATGCACGCGCGCGCGCGAATCGCGGCAGCCCTGTTCATGGAGGGCCGACTTGATGTCATCCTCCCGGCCGACGAGGATCAGCTCATCGATGTGGGAGTAATCGCGCAGCGCCTGCTTGACGCCGCCGATGGCCACGCCGCAGCCGCGGTCGCCGCCCATGACATCCAATGCGATACGCATGGAAATGAAAAGAGCGCGGCGTGAACAACTTCACCGACCGCGCTCGAAAGGAAGGCTATCAGACCAGCGAATCGACGGTCACAACCTGACGTCCCTTGTAGTAACCGCAGGCGGGGCAGACCCGGTGCGGGACATAGGGCTCCGCGCATTGCGGGCAGACGCCGAGTTGCGGCAGGGTCATCGAGCTGTTCGCCGAGCGGCGCTTGCCGACGCGTTGCTTCGAGTTTTTGCGCTTTGGATGAGGCATAAATCGTTACGGTTGATCGAGTTTCAGTTTGTCCAGTTCGTTCCATGCCGCGGCCCCGTTCGACACGCTTTTCGCGTCCTCTGGAGACACCCTCTCCGTCTTCAGTTCGGGCAGCTTGTCACAGTCCGGCCGGCAGAGAGGGTGTTGCGGCAATCGGAGGAACGTATCTTCCCGCAAAAATGGAGTCAAGTCCACGCAATCGTTCTTTATTGGGACCGCATCCTCCCCCTCCAGCGGCAGATGGGCGGCGAAATCCGCCATGCGAATCTCGTCCTGAAAGGGCTGCAGGCAACGGACGCACTCGCAGTCCAAGGGCAGTGAAACCTCGCCCCGAACGAGGATGGAATCCCCCATGTGCTCCGCCTCGACCTCATAACGCAATGGCTGCGAGCAGGAAACCATCTCGTCGTTCGAGACAAATTCCAGCTCATCCAACGGGATCTCCCCCTCCAGGAGAATCGGCGCGTTTTCCAGTTTGCGAATATTGACCTTGACCGGCATGCCCGATTCTTCGCCCCGAAGCCCCGGAATTGCAAGGGGCTGGATCGAGAGGCGAGAGGCGAGGGGCGAGGGGCGAGGGGCGAGCATCGAGCAACCCGCAACCCGCAACCCGCAACCCGCAACCCGCAACCCGCAACCCGCAACCCGCAACC